>NZ_LRTR01000708.1 GCF_001550375.1 Streptomyces europaeiscabiei
CCTCGGCCCCGCCCTGCACGACGCGGGCCTCACCCTGCCGCCGGCCCGCCCGGTCCGCGCCCACCCCGCGATACCGCTCGCCCTGGCAGCCGTCCTCCTGGTCACCATCGGCTGGGGCCTGCTGCGCGACCCGTACGCCGTGGACACCACCGCCCGTCTGCTTCCGCCGACCTGGGCGCACCCGCTCGGCACGGACGGGCTCGGCCGTGACGTGCTGGCCCGCCTCGGCCACGGCGCGGCCTCCACGGTCGGCACCGCTGCGGCGGTCTGCGTACTGAGCCTCCTCGTCTCCCTCGCGCTCGGCTTCCTGCCCGGCGTGGCCGCGGGCGCGGCCGACATCGCCAACGCGCTGCCCCCGGTGATCGTCGGCATCCTCGTCGCCGCGGCGGCCGGCCCCGGCACGGGCGGCGCGGCCCTCGCCGTGGCCCTGATCTCCTGGCCGGCCCTCTCCGCCCACGCGGCGGCGCTGGTCCAGGAGGTCCGCGCGTCCACCTTCCTGACCGCACAACGGGCCATCGGTGCCGGGCCGTTGTGGATTCTCACGCGGCACGTCCTCCCGTCCGTCGCCGCCCCCGTCGCCCGCCACGCGGTCCTGCGCCTCCCGGGCATCGCCCTGGCCCTCGCGTCCCTGGGCTTCCTGGGCCTCGGCGCCCAACCACCCGCCCCCGAGTGGGGGTTGCTCCTCGACGAGTCCCGCGCGTACGTGGAACGCGCCCCGTGGGCGGCCCTGGCCCCGGCGTTCGCCCTGGCCCTGCTGGCCGGTCTCGCGGTGTCGGGGGCGGCGTACGCGGAGACGCGCACGGGCCGCCGTACGAAGAAACCCAGCCGTGCGCGCACCGCGAAGGGGGAAGAGAACGTTGACGTCGCAGCCGAAGTCAGACGTACTGCCGGAGTCTGACGCACCGCCGGAGTCCGATGTAGGGCCGGAGTCCGATGTACCGCCGACGCCAGACGTACCGCCGAAGTCAGACGTCCTGCTGTCGGTGCGCGGGCTGCGGGTCGCCTTCGACGGGGTGGAGGCCGTGCGCGGACTGTCGTTCGACGTCCGGCCACGCGAGGTGCTCGCCCTGGTCGGTGAGTCGGGCGCGGGCAAGTCCCTGACGGCGCGGGCACTGCTCGGGCTGCTGCCCAGGGGCGCGACGACGAGCGGTACCGTGCGGCTGCGCGGTGACACTGATCTCGCCGCCCAGCGCGGCCGCCGTATCACCCTTGTCCCGCAGGACGCCCTCTCCGCCCTCTCCCCCGTGCACCCCGTGGGCGACCAACTCGCGGCCGCCGTACGGTCGGTGGCGGGTGTCTCGCGCAAGGAGGCCCGCGCGCGGGCGGTCGCCGCGCTCGACCGGGTGGGGATCCCCGACGCCGTCCGCAGGGCGCGGGCGTATCCGCACGAGTACTCCGGCGGTATGCGCCAGCGGGCCGTGATCGCGATGGCGACGATCAACGAACCGGACGTCGTGGTCGCCGACGAGCCCACGACCGCGCTCGACGCGGAGCTCCAGGAACAGGTGCTCCGGGTCCTCGGCGAACAACGGGAGGCGGTGGGCGCCGCGCTGGTGCTGGTCACCCACGACCTGGGCGTGGTCCGGGAGCACGCCGACCGGGTGCTGGTGATGTACGCCGGCCGCCAGGTCGAACAGGGGTCGGCGAAGCAGGTGCTGGGGCGTCCACGGGCGCCGTACACGGCGGGCCTGCTGGCATCACTGCCACCGGACGACGGCGACGGCTTCGGTTCGGACGGTTCGGCAGGTTCGGTTGGTCCGGCCGGTCCGGTCGGACCGGCCGGTCCGGTCGGACCGGCCGGTCCGGTCGGCTCGGCCAGTCCGGTCGGCTCGGCCAGTCCGGTCGGCTCGGCCAGTCCGGTCGGCTCGGCCAGTCCGGT
>NZ_LRTR01000071.1 GCF_001550375.1 Streptomyces europaeiscabiei
GCCGCCGGCCAGTCCGTCCGGGTACGGGGCCGGGGCGACGCCCTCGCCTTCCTCGTCGCCGCCACGGGCGGCACCGAAGCCACCGGCACCGGGACGGTCCGCTACACGAGCGGCGCCCGCTCCGCGTACCGCCTCACCGCCCCCCACTGGCGCACCGGCCCGCTCGCCACCAAGGCCGTGGCGCTCCCCCACATCAACACGCCCGGCGGTCAACTCGCCGAGAAGGCACGGCTGTACGTCGTCACCGTGCCGGTCACGCGGGGCCGTGAGGTCGCCTCCGTAACCCTGCCGCACCACCGGGACCTGCATGTGTTCGATGTGTCGGTGCGCCCCGAGGCGCGCGGCTGGACCGGCGGTTGGGCCGCGTCCCCCTCCGGCTACACGGCCGTCGGCCCCTGGACCGACCGGACGCTGCGGCTCGTCGTGCACACCTCGGCGGGCGGGCCCCGGGTGCGGATCCGGCTCGACAACACCTTCGCGTCGGCACCGGTACGGGTGGGGAGCGCGACGGTGGCGTTGCAGGCGGCGGGAGCGACCGCCCGGAGCACGCCTGTGGCGCTGACGTTCGGGGGCGCGGCGGGCACCGGGATCCCGGCGGGCGCGCAGGCGTTCAGCGACCCGCTGGGCTTCGAGGTGCCTGCGGACAGCAACCTGTTGGTGAGCTTCCACCTGCCGGGAACGGTGACGGCCGCGCCCGTGCACCGGCTCGCCCAGCAGACGTCGTACCTGAGCGGGCCGGGCGACCACGCCGGCGACGCCTCGGCGGCCGCGTACACCTCGACGCTCACGACCTGGCCGCTGCTGACCGGTGTGGACGTGGGCGGCGGGCCGGGCTCCGTCGTGCTCCTCGGGGACTCGATCACCGACGGGGAGAAGGCGACGGTCGACGGGAACCGGCGGTGGCCGGACGTGCTGGCCGGGCGGCTGCTGAGCCAGGACGAGGTCCCGCGCTACGGGGTCCTCAACCAGGGGATCTCGGCGAACCGTGTGGTCACCGACCGCTACCCCGGGGACGGTGTCTCCAGCGACACGGGCGGCGTGAGCGCCCTGCACCGCCTCGACCGTGACGTCCTCGCACAGACCTCCGCCCGTACCGTCGTCGTCTTCCAGGGCGTCAACGACGTCCGCTGGGGCGCGACGGCGGACGAGGTCGTCGCCGGGCTGCGGGAGATCGCGGCCCGGGGGCACGAGCGGGGCCTGCGCGTACTCGTGGCGACGATCGTGCCGTGCGAGGGCGAGGCCCGGTGCACACCCGCCGCCGACGCCCAGCGGGTCGCGGTGAACGACTGGATCCGGGACAACGAGGACTTCGACGGGGTCCTCGACTTCGACGTGGTGCTGCGCGACCCCGACCGCCCGGCCCGGCTGCTTCCCGCCTACGACAGCGGGGACCATCTGCATCCGAACGAAGCGGGGCTGGCGGCGCTCGCCGAGTCCGTGGACCTGAAGCTTCTCTGAGTCCGCGGCGAACTACACGTCCAGGTCCACCACGACCGGCGCGTGGTCGGAGGCGCCCTTGCCCTTCCGCTCCTCCCGGTCCACGTACGAGTCGGTCACGGCCTTCGCGAACGCCTCGTTGCCGTAGACGAGGTCGATGCGCATGCCCCGGTTCTTCGGGAAGCAGAGCTGGCGGTAGTCCCAGTACGTGAAAGGGTGCTCGTACTTGAGGGGGCGCGGGACGACGTCGGAGAGGCCGGCCTCGCGGAGGGAGGCGAGGGCGGCGCGCTCGGCGGGGGTGACGTGGGTGAGGCCCTCGAAGGCGGCGACGTCGTACACGTCGTCGTCCGTCGGCGCCACGTTGTAGTCACCCAGGACGGCGAAGGGGCGGCTGCCGGCCGCGTCGCCCGCGACGGTGGCCTTGAGGGCCTCGAACCACTGGAGCTTGTACGCGTAGTGCGGGTGGTCGACCTCGCGGCCGTTCGGCACGTACACCGACCAGACGCGGACCGGGCCGCAGGTCGCGGAGATCGCGCGGGGCTCCACGACGCCGTCGTAGCCGGGGTCTCCGGGAAGGCCCTTGACCACGTCCTCCAGGCCCACCCGGGAGATCACCGCCACGCCGTTCCACCGGCCCGTCGCGTGCACCGCCGCCTCGTAGCCCGCCTCGCGCAGCGCGTCGGACGGGAAGCCGTCCTCGGCGATCTTGGCCTCCTGGAGGCAGAGCACGTCCGTGCCGCTGCTCTCCAGCCAGGCCAGGAGCCTCGGGAGGCGGGCGGTGATCGAGTTCACGTTCCAGGTCGCGATGCGCATGCCGCACAACCTACCGGGCGGGTCCGACAACGCCGGTTCCGCCCGGTCGTGGGCGACGACGTGCCCGTCGCTCAGACGTCCGCCGAGGTACCGGGAGCCAGGCGCAGGTGCTCCGCGCCGCCCAGGGCGCCGATCTGGCGGTCGTAGATGGGGCGGGCGAGATCGGTGAGGAGGGCGTCGTGGATGTCGTACGCGCGCTGGGGCTTGACCTCGCGGACGTAGTCGATGACCTCGGAGATCTTGTTCCAGGGGGCCATGACGGGGAGCATCAGCGTCTCGACGGCGTGGTCGGGGACGGTGAGGGCGTCGCCGGGGTGGAAGACGCGGCCGCCGTCGACGAGGTAACCGACGTTGGTGATGCGCGGGATGTCCGGGTGGATGACGGCGTGGAGTTCGCCGTGGACCTGGACGTCGAAGCCCGCGGCGGTGAACGTGTCGCCGTGGCCGACCGTGTGCACCCGGCCCGGGAAGGCCGCGGAGATCTTCTCGGCGACGGACCGCAGCGTCCAGATCTCGGCGGCCGGGTTGCCCTCCAGGGCCGCCCGCAGCCGCCCCTCGTCGAAGTGGTCGGCGTGCTCGTGGGTGACCAGGACGGCGTCCGCGCCGATCGCGGCGTCCTCCTCGCTGAACCCGCCCGGGTCGATGACGAGCGTGCGTCCGTCCTTCTCCAGACGGACACAGGCGTGCGACTTCTTCGTGAGCTTCATGGGTCCATCCTGCCTCCGGCCACCGGTGCCGGGCCCACCGGAGGCCGTGGCTCCCGACCGGGGATCACTCCGCGGGGGTGGTCTCCTCGCGGATGACCTGCTGGGCCACGCGGAACGCGCTGTTCGCGGCCGGCACCCCGCAGTAGACGGCGGCCTGGAGGAGGACTTCCTTGATCTCGTTCGGGGTGAGGCCGTTACGGAGCGCGGCGCGGGTGTGGAAGGCGAGTTCGTCCAGGTGTCCGCCGGCGACGAGGGCGGTCAGCGTGACACAGCTGCGGGAGCGGCGGTCGAGGCCGGGCCGGTCCCAGATCTCGCCCCAGGCGTAGCGGGTGATGAACTCCTGGAAGTCGCCGGAGAAATCGTCCGCCGAGGTCAGCGCCCGGTCGACATGCGCGTCGCCGAGCACCTCGCGGCGGACCTTGAGCCCCGCGTCGTAGGGGTCCGGTCTCCCCAGCGCCTCGGGCTGGGCGGCGGCCGGGGCGATCTCGGCGACCGGTCCGGTCTGCGGCGGGACGGCGGCCAGGGCCGGCTTGACCGGGGCCGCCTGGATGGCGACCTGGCCGGTGGTGGAGTCGTAGGCGGGCTGCCACGCCGTGGAGAAGTGGCGTACGAGAAGGTCGGTGACGGCGGCGGGCTGTTCGACCGGCACGAGGTGCGAGGCGCCGGGGACGACGGCGAGCCGGGCGTCCGGGATGCCAGCGACAAGCGTACGGGCCTCGGCGGGGCCCGTGACCTGGTCGTCGGAGCCGACGAGGACGAGGGTGGGGACGCCGATGCGGCCCAGCTCGGCGCGCACGTCGAACGAGGCGAGCGCCTCGCAGGCGGCGATGTAGCAGCCGGGGTCGGTGGTGCGGACCATCTGCACGGCCCACTCGGTGATCGCGGGCTGCGCCGCCGCGAACCCGCCGGTGAACCAGCGGTCCGGGGACGTACGGGCGATCGGGTCGAGGCCGTTGGTCCGGACGATCACCCCGCGCTGACGGAACTCGTCGGCCGTACCGAAGCGGGGCGAGGCTGCGATCAGTGCGAGCGAGGCGATGCGTTCGGGGTGGCGCAGCGCGAGCTCGACCCCGATGGCGCCGCCGAGCGCGCAGCCCGCGTAGCCGAACCGCTGCACCCCGACGGCGTCGAGCGTGGCCAGCAGCCGGGCGGCCAACTCGGTGACCGAGCCGCCGGGGTACGCGGGCGCACCGCCGTGGCCCGGCAGGTCGAAGCGGAAGATCCGCCATTGTTTGATCAGCTCGGGGATCTGGCGATCCCACATGTGCCAGGTCGTGCCGAGCGAGGGTCCGAGGATCAGGACCGGGGCGTCGTCCGGCCCGTCGAACCGGTACTGGAGGGCGGGGGTCTGCGTCTCACTCACCGCTCCACGCTAACGTCCCTTCCTCGGTGCTCGGTCCCAGGCCCCCGAATCAGCCCGGACGGCTCCAGGACATCAGCGGGCAACCCTCACATCGTCTTCACCGGAGCGCAGGTCAAGGGCTGGGGAAGCCGCCCCCACGGGATGACCGACACAGGCATCGAACAAATATCCCTGCGTGTCGCGTGTCGAGGTCGGGTGTCGCGCGTCGAGGTCGGGTGTCGCGCGTTGCGTGTCGCCTTTGCAGGCCGGGTGCGGCGTGTGGGTGCGGTCGACCGTCAGTCGTCGGTCGCTCCCAGACCTGTCAGCGCCCCCACCGGGTCGAGGTCCGGTATGCCTCTGGGCCACCAGTCGTCGTGGCCCGGTTCGGACTCGTACGCGTACCAGAGGCCGTCGCGGCCGAGGCGGAGCTGGACGTGGCCGCGGGGGTGGGTGAGGTGGTTGCGCCGGGGGCGGAAGGCCGGGAGGTCGGCGGCGAGGAGAAGGGGGCGGGCGCGGTCGAAGCGGCCGGCCGGCGGGTCCCAGGGTTCCTCCAGGACGGCCAGCCCTTCGAGGCCGCCCTGGCGCCAGGCGGCGACCGCGCGGGCCAGCTCGGCCGGGGTGCGCCCGGTGGCTGCGGCCAGGGAGGAATAGAGGGCGCGGGTCGTGGCCGTGAGGCCGGAGCCGGGACGGGCGGCGGCGACTCGTACCGCGTCCTGCCACAACGTCAGCTCGGCCACCGGGTCGCGTCCCGTGGTGAGCAGCGTGTGGGCGCGGGCGGCCGCGTCGGTGGCCAGCTGGTCCAGCGCGAACGCGTCCGGGCCGCCGGGCACGCCCGGGTACACCGGCGGCTGTTCCGGGTGCGGTG
>NZ_LRTR01000709.1 GCF_001550375.1 Streptomyces europaeiscabiei
CCCGCCACCGGCCCCGGGCCAGGCCCCCGGCCAGCCGCCGAACCCGTACGCGACCGCTCCGCAGCAGCCCTACGGGACGGCTCCGCAGCAGCCGTACGGGGGTGGCGGGCAGCCGCCGTACGGCGCGCCCGGCGCACCCAACTACGGCGCGCAGTACGGGGGTTATCCGCCGCCGCCCCCGCCCTCCGGTGGTAGCGGAGGCAAAGTCGCGCTGATCATCGTGGCCGCCGTGGCGGCGCTCGCGGTGATCGGCGGTGGCATCTTCCTCCTCACCAGCGACGGGGACGAGCGCGACACGGCCAAGCCCGGGCAGAGCGTGTCGGCGTCGGCGAGCGAGTCCGAGAGCCCGTCGGAGTCGGAAGAGGCCGCCGACGAGGCCACGGACACGGCCAGTGACACGCCCGACGGCGGTCTGGACGACGGCGGCTCCAGCACCGCGCCGGCCGAGGGCGTCGAGGGCCAGTGGCAGGACGACGAGGCCCGCACCCTGACGATCGGCGCCGAGCAGAGCACCGGGGAGGCCAAGGGCCAGCACCCGCTCTCCTACATCGACATGGTCGGCGGCAAGGGCATCATGACCGGCGTCGGCAAGTACCGCGACGACAACAACTTCCGCATGGCCCTCACGCCGATGGCCTCGAAGGACGTCAGCGACGACGACATCACGTTCGCCACGGTCCGCCGCTCCGGCGACGACGTCGTCATCACCTGGGAGGCCGGCGGCACGGACACGCTCAGCTATGTGGGCGAGTCGTCGGGCTGACGCACTCCTGTACCTCGGTGGGGGTGGGCCGGGAGCTTCGGCCCACCCCCACTGCTGTGCCCCTACTTCCCGCTCGCCGTCGACCACACCGTGACGGCCAGGGCCGTGCACGACGTCAGCGCGGCCAAGGACGGCAGGGGCCAGCGGGAGCGTTCCAGGGCGTCCAGGCGGTCCTCGTGTTCGGAGAGGGTCTTGTCGGTCTGGTCGGCGCGTTGCAGGAGGAGGGCGAGGTCGCCGCGGGTGGTGGCGAAGCCGACGTCCACGGCTCTTCGCAGACGCTCCAACTCCAGGGCCACGGAGGCCCGTTCGTCACTGCTCACCATCGGCGTCCCCTTCGGTCCCGGCCTTGAGCCAGGGTGGGAGAAGGCGTTCCACCGATGGCAGGGACATCAGTCGGCTCAGTGCCGTGGCCGCGACCACCAGCGTGGCGTAGCCGGGGAGATCGGCCACTCCCGGGGTGCCGGCGAGCAGTGGGAGGGCGGCCGCCACCGCCAACAGCGCCTGGATCGCCGTACGCAGTGCTCTGCGGTTCGAGTCGGTCATCGTTGTCCTCAACCTTCGTTCAGGTGCGTGGGACGCGCAGCTCGTCCCAGCTCGCGCGGCCCGGGATGCCGTCCGCGTCGGTGCCGGAGTAGCCGAGCCTGTGCTGCCAGGCGGCGTACGAGCGGCGGTCGGCGGCGGTCCAGGAGGGGCCGGGGCCCACCTCGTAGCGGCCGCAGCCCTCGGCGACGAGCCGTCTGCCCATGGCGGTGACGACCGCGCTGCGGCGGCCGGTGGTGAAGAACGCGGAGCCCGGGAAGGGTTCGTAGGTGACGCCCGGTGTGCCGGTGTTGCCGCCGCCCCCGCTCGCCGTGCCGGTCAGGCGCTTCGCGATTCTCGTGCGCATCCCCGCCATCGAGAACGTCGGGTCGATCTTGCGGGTCGTCCACTCCTTGTGGCCGATGACCCGGGACGCGGCCCAGCCGTGCGCCCGGCACACCGCCGCCGCGACCTTCTCCACGGCCGCCAGCTGGGCGTCGGGGTACGGGTCGCGGCCGTTGCCGAGGTTCTCGATCTCGAAGCCGTAGAAATGGGCGTTGCCGTCGACCGCGTCCGCGCCCGGTCGGGAGGGGATCGCCGTCGCGTTCCGTACGGCGTTGTAGGTGGCCGTCGCGCCGCGGCCGGCGTGGTTGGTGCGGCCGTAGCCGACCAGGTGGACCGTGCCGTCCTTCGCGATCACCGCGATGCAGAGGGGGCCCGGGAGGCCGGTCATACCGGTGCGGCACAGGGCGACGCTGTCGCGGCCCGCCGTGTGATGCAGCATCACACCCTGGGCCGGGCCCCAGGCGCCGACGGTGTTGCGGTTGTGGGCGGACCAGTTGCCGTGCTTCTTCAGTGTGACGCCTTCGGCGCGCAGCGCCGCCTCGAACGCGGCGGCGGAGAGGGGTGTGGCCATGGGTCTGTTTCCTTTCGGGCAGGAGTCGGTCAGGAGCCGGGCTGGAGTTCGGGCAGGAGAAAGCCCCGGCGCACCGTGGGGGAGCGGTGTACCGGGGCTCTCGTGGAAGGGGGATCAGAGAACGGGATCGACCCTGATGAAACGGTTGTCGTAGCTGGCCGTGTTCGTGCTCGTGGGCACCGCCGACCAGTACGTCGGGGTCGCCGAGTAGGCCGTGCCCGCGGTGAGGCCCGAGACCAGGAATTGGCTCGACGTCGACACACGGTCCGTGCTGAGGAGCATGGCGCAGCGGTCGATCGTGGAGGTCAGGAACACCGAGCCGTCCGAGACCTTCTTGATCGTCGCGCCCATGTAGCAGGTGGTCGCCGTCGAGTTGAACATCATGGCGCCCACCGTGACGATCACCCTGCCGGTCGGCGGCGCGACGAAGGCGGCCACCAGGGGGTCGCCGGTCGCGCTGGTCAGGGTCTCGTTGGGGGTGGTGGAGGTCGTCGTACCGGCGTCGTTGTTGAAGAGGAACACCGGGACGGGGGCGACCGGGGCCCAGACCGTGCCCGTGTGGTGGGTGAGCTGGTGGATGTCGTCGAGCCAGGCGACCATGCCGGCCACCGGGGTCGTGATCTGGGCGTCACGGGCGGTGGCGTTCGTGAACCGCATGACGGTACGGCTGTCGACGGCCTCCGCCAGGGACCGGAAGTGCAGCGGGACGTCGGCCGTGTCGGTGGACTGGGGGTACGGGAGGCTGTTGAGCGGGGTGTAGGCGGTCATGCCGTTTCCGTCTCCGTTCCTGAGGCGTCGGGGTCGGGCTCCTCGGCCGGCGGGGTGTCGGTGTCGGTGTCCGTGTCCGTGCCGGTGTCCGTGCCTGTGTCGGAGTCGGTGTCGCCCGCCGCCGGCTCGGTGGCGGGCGACGGTTCGGCGATGACCTCCACAGGCTCCTCCGGTTCCTCCGGCTCCTCCGGCTCCTCCGGCTCCTCCGGCTCCTCCGGTTCCGTGGGTTCCGTCGGCTGCTCCGGGCCCTCGTCCACCGGGTCGGGCACGCTCACCGTCACCTCGACGGGCCAGGCGACACCGGGCCCGGGGGCGGTGTCGCCTGTCGGCTCCGGTGTCGTCTCAGACATACGCGGACTCCTTGATCTCGCCGTAGGTGAACCCGGCGGCGGACAGCGCGGCCAGAGTCGGAAAGGCCGCGGTCACCTGCGCGTACGTCGACAGGGGCACGACGACCGGGTCCACCGGGGCGTCCGGGGTGAGACCGGTGTCGGCCGGTGTCCCGTTGGGCTGGGTACCGCGCAGGGTGAGCGTCTGCCGTACGCCGTTGTCGGCGGCCGCCGTCGTGTTCACCCCGATCACCCAGGCCAGGGTGTCCAACCGGGTGCCCGAGGTGTCGGTCAGCCGTACGACGTCGCCGAGCTGGACGCGCGGGTCGTACAGCACCTCCACATCGCCGATGACCGGCACCGGGTGGAGCCCGGCGTCGTGGAGCGCGTCGGCGATGTCCTGGGCCGAGGCCAGGTCCTGGATCCAGTCCGTGGTCTCGCCGGTGTGCTCCTGGCGGCCGTAGAACCGCTCGCTGTCGCTCCCCGGCGTATAGGCCGTGGCCAGCCGTTCGACGGGGTCGGCCTTCGGCTTCAGCGTCATCAGGTAGACGGACGGGGTGCCGGTTTTGGTGGCGGTGTAGAGCGGCTGGGAGGAGCGGTTGCTGAACCGCACGACCAGATAGCCGTCCTCGCGGCGGGTCAGGACGTCGACCGCGCCCTTGCCCGCCGTCGTACCGGCCGCGGTGGTCGCGAAGCGGACCTGGGAGCCCGCCGTGACGACCGAGTCGTCGTCCGAGGTCGGCGGCCCGATGTCGAACTCCTCCTCCGCCATCACGTACGACACGGTCAGCGTGCCGTTCGCGGGGACGGTCCGCACGACGGTGTCGGTGTACGTGGTGCCGGCCGCGGCCCCGAAGTCCTCCCACACCTTGGCGGGCTGGACGACGTAGTTGCGGCAGGCGTCGATCTCCTCCGTGAGGGTGAGCGAGGCGATGTCCCGCACCGAGGTGAGCGTGAGGTCGGCCTCGGTGGGCGTCTCGCTGAACCGGGTGTGGTTGCGCCAGCGGAAGATTCCGCGCTCGTCGAACTCGGCCGTCGACATACCGGCCTTGGCGATCTGCCCGATCGCCTCCCACTGCGACCCCGACACCCGTGGGATCGCGTACAACGGGAGGATCGCGTCGTCGAGTTCGGCCCCCTTGGACCAGGTGCCGGTCTGCGCGAAGACCGCCGTCGACGGCATGGCGGACAGTCCGCCCGTGAGCTGGACGCCCTCCACGGCCATGTCGGTGGTCAGCCTCAACTCCCGCAGCTCGGAGGCGTACTGGAGCCCGTAGGTCTCGACGTAGGTGCCGACGCCCCCCAGGTAGTGGGTGCCGTCGGGGCCGGTCAGCCGGGGTTGCACGGTCGGGTAGACCGAGCTGCCGGTGGAGCCGGTGGTGTCGAACAGGGCTCCGACGTGCCAAGGGCCCTTGAGACCGCGCAGACCGGGCCAGCTCCACTGGAAGTACCAGTACGCGCCGTCGACGGTCGCGGAGACCATCCGTACGGTGCCCTCCGCGAAGTTCACCTCCATGCGCAGCGAGCCGCGTGCGGTCCCGGTGCGGTCCAAGAGCAGTTCGAGGGCGACCTCGTCCCCGGGGCCGAGCGCCGGGTTGACCCACGCCTCCGCGAAGAGCCTGGTGCCGGGCACGGTGATCCGGGAGCGCGGGAACCAGCTCGCGGTGACGCCCGTCTGCCTCGGCAGCAGCGCCATCTCGTGCGGGGCGCCGTCCCGGGTCCAGGTGTACGAGGACGCGGGAGGCAGCAGTTCCGGCTGGCCGTACGGTGCGGCGAAGCCGCCGTGCAGACTCGCGTGGACCAGGGTGAGCGGCCGGCCCTCGGCGAACTCGGGGTAGCGGGCCGGCGGGGCGGTGAGCACGCCCGCCTGACGCAGCAGCTCGTCCACGCACCAGGTGGCGGTGGCGACCGGACGACCGTTGCTGAACCCGGCGTACGGCTTGGGCAGTTGGGCCGGGCCGCGCAGCCGCTCGGCGCCGTCGAGCGCCGTGAGCTGCACCGTGTCCGTGCCGGCCTGCGCCGAGCGGGAGCGGACGGTGCCCCGGAAGACCGGCAGCGTCGTCGCGCCGACCCCGCCCCGGTGCACCACGGACTGCCCCGGGCGGGCGATGTCGCCGGTGGCGCGCAGCGCCCAGGGGGCGTACAGCTCGGGCGCCGACGCCCCGTCCTTGCCGGAGAGCTGCACCTGCAGCTGCGCGGCGGACGAACCGGAGAAGGCGCGCATCGCGGCCGGCAGGTCGGTCGCGTACGACCGCTCCAGCTGCCACGACTGGACCTGCGCCGAGACGTCCTTGCCGCCGAGGCGGGTGGTGTGGGTGGTGGTGCGCTCACCGGCCGCGAGGGCGGCTTCGGTGGCGTCGTCAGCCTGCTGCACCGGACACCTCCACGAGATCGATGCTGAAGTTGCGGAACGGGAGCGGGCGGCCGGGCATGTCGCTGTAGCCGGTCACGGCCATCGGCGGCAGCCCGTCGCCCGGGACGCCGTCCGCCGCCGTACCGCCGTACGTGAGGCAGGCGCCGGAGAGGGAGTAGGTGCCCGCCGTGCCCGGCTTGCAGGTCGGGGTGACGTACGCGGCGCCGGCCGGGACGGTGCCGGTGACCAGGGGGCCGACGGCGGAGACCGTGCTGAGGTAGGAGCCGGTGGGCCCCTTGAAGTCCAGGCCGACGCTCTCCGTGCTGAGCGCGGCGATCGCGGTCGGCGCCTGGAACGAGACCTGGAGCCCGGGTGCGACCGGGAAGTTGCCGACGGTGCCGGCGCAGCGCCAGGCCACGGAGCTGTTGATGTCCGCCGCGGCGAAGGTGAACGTGCCGGCGGCCGTGAGACTCTCGGCCACCGCGCCGGTCGAGGTGGTGAACCACTGGGCGAGCCCCGTGATGTCGGTGGCCTTGGCCACGCCCCGGCCCAGGGCCTGACCGACGGTGAGCACATTGCCGGCCGCCGGGTCCACGAGGAACACGGTCGGCGCGAGCGAGCCGTCCATGCGCCGGGCGATCCGGTCGAGCGCCCGGGCGTGCGCCGGGGGCAGCAGGTCCCAGGCCAGCTTGATACGGCGTACGGGCGCGAGGTTGCGGGTGACGGTGACCCGGCCGCCGAGCGACTTGAACTCACTGACGCCCAAGTCGGCGGTGCGGTCGAAGGACTTGGCCGCCTGATCGATCTCGTGCATCGAACCGGGCGGGCCGATCCACAGGTTTCCCATGATGTCCCCTGGTGGGTGGGTGGGTGGGTGGGTGGAAGAGAGCATGAAAAAAGCCGATGGCGGCGGAATGCCGATGCCATCGACTGCTGGTGCTGGTGGCGCCTCTGCTGGGCCCGGTGTTCGGTTACCGGCGGGCGAGCTGTCGCTGGCCGAGGAACACCGCGCGGGCGATCTCCTGGGAGTCGACCTGGATGACGACCGGCCGGTCGGCGAGGCGCTCCACGGCGGAGGCGAGGGTGCGCAGACCGCCGCCGGAGCCGAGCATCCGCTCCAGCTTGGAGAGCGGGATGACCGCCTCGTGCTCGCCGGCCTCACCGAGCAGCGCGAGCGTGCCGCCGGAGCGGGCCTGCACGATGCCGCCCTTGGCGAGCTGCGGCACGGGAAGCGTCGGCAGGTTGAACTGGAACCCCTTGCCACCGATCACCGGCACCCAGTCCGGCACCTTGATCTTGACCCTGTTCAGCGAGCCGATCAGCGAGTTCAGCCCCCGGATCAGCATTCGCGACGGCAGCATGAACCCGTTGACGACGCCCTTGAACAGCGGTCCGAGCATCTTCGCCGCCGAGGACGAGGCGTTCTTGATGGCGCTCCACGCGGCGACGAGTCCGCGCTTCACCAGGGCGGCGACCTTGTCCATGTTCACGAACTGGGCGATGAGCGGCCCGAGCAAGGTCATGATCAGCCCGAACGGACTCGCCGCCATGGCCAGGTTGAGCCCCTTCTGAGCGAGCGAGGCCCCCTTGAGCCCCTTGCCCAGACTCCCCATCGACTTCCCGCCCTTGTCGGCGTTCTTCCCCGCCTTGCCGACGGACTTCTCGACGGCGTCGGCCTGCTTCTTCACGCCCTGGAGTGCCGTCTTGGTGTTGTTGGCCGAGGACTTGAGCTTGTCGAGGGACGACTTGAGTTTGTCGCTGCCGCTCCTGGACTTGGCGAACGAACCGTCCACGGTGCGCAGCCCCGTGTTGAGCTTTCGGACGGCGCTGTCACTGTTGTTGGCGGCGGTTCGGAGCTTCCCGACCGAAGTGGCTGTCTGCCCGCTCCCGTTCTTCAACTGCGAAAGGGGACTCGCGGCTGCCGCCGCCCCCTTCTGCAGCGCACTCATACTGCGAGTCGTCGTGTCGAGCTTTCCACGCATGCCCTGCAGGCTCGCGGACACGTTCAGCACGGCTTGTTTGAGACTCATGGGATTCACCTCCGGAGATGTTCGTGTGGCCTGGCAGGGCTTGTCAGCGGCCGTCCATCGTCCGCCTGAGCCCGCCGGCGGCCGTGTTCAATCGGTTCGTCTCGTCGGTGGCCCCTCGGGCTTCGCCGACCGCGCGTCGCGTTTCGCCCGTGGTGGGCGTGGTGTCGGGTGCCGTACGACGAGGTGGGGTGGGGTTGGTGACGGGCGCGGGAGTGGTCGTGCGGCCGTTCGCCGGCTGTCCGGGGGTGGCGTTCGTCGGCCTTGGGGCGGGTGCGGGAGTGGGGGTGTTCGTCGGTGTCGGCGTCGGCGTCGGCTCCGGCCGGGGAATTCGTTCCAGGCGATGGATGAGTCTGGTGTTCTCCGGATCGTCGGTGTACCTGAGGTTCAGCCGCTTGAGCACTGCTTCCTCGTTCAGTTTCAGGACCGAGGGAAGTTCGATCTTGATGATGTCCCAGGCGAGCTTGGCCGCCACCACTTCGAGGGCGAATCCCTTCCAGTCGCTGACGAAACCGGTGACTTCCGCCTTGTATTCGTTGAATTCATGCTTGAGGACGTACTTCTTTTCCTCCAGCTGCTTGAGCCGATTATCGATGGAGTCCTTGTTTCCGGCTCCGTTCATGCTCTTTCGGATGGAACCGATTTCGCCGTCGATACGGGAGATCTCTGGATCCTTCTCTGACATGTCTCACCTCCAGTGGCGTGCGCGGTAAGGTCGGCATGGTGATATCGGCGGGACAGCCGACAAGGGGGAGGGGCCGCGATGTCGTACGGATTCGGGTTCTTTGGTCTGATTTTTCTGGCGCTGGGTGCGGTGATCCTCCGCAACGACCTACGAAGGTGGCGCAACGCGGTGTTCGCCACCGGGATCGTGGAAGAGAAGATCTTCAAGCCCGGCCGGTCGACGCCCGCTGGTGTGGTCGTCGCGTACACGTCGCAGGACGGCGCGACAAGGCAGGTTTCCCTGGCCCTCCCGGCTGAGCACGCGCCGGTGGCGGTGGGGGATCCGTTCGAGATCGTCTACGACCCGACTGATCTCAGGCAGGTGTCGAGAGCCGCTGCCCATGACCCGGGAAGCCGTCCGCGTTTCAATGCCCTGATCGTGCTCGGCGTTTTGTTCTTGGCCGGCGCCGCAGTATTCCTGGCCATCGGGATCTGAACGGGCGGCGCGATTTCGGAGGCGTCCTCCGTCGTGGAAGAACGCCAGAACTGTCACGCCAGAACTGACACTGCGGATCCCGTGTGTCGGTCGCTCCCGACCCCCGACCGCCTTGTGGCGAAATGCACTTGCTTCACAATTTACATGCGTGACGAACACAGCTTCGTCGAGTATCCTCCGCTTGCCCGAAACTCGCAGGTCGATGTTGCTTTGACGGCATTGTCGGTGGAGGGCGCCGGTTCTGCCGGTACGGGGATGAAGTGGCCTTCTTCGGGAGGCGTAACGGGGGTAGTGCGTGGACGGGGAGCGCGGTACGGAGGTTGAGACGGGCGAAGCGGCTCCGGATGTGGATGTCGCGTTACTCGTCGACGAGTTGGTCAGACTGGTGCGGGCGCACGGCGGATCGGAAGTCGTGCTGTTCACCGCGGCCGAGATGGAACGGCGGGAATTCGCCGCCTATGCGCATGGCTGGAATGACGCCTTGGCGTCGTTGCCCCCGCAGTTGCGGCGGCCCGAACTGACGCTGCTCGATGGTGGCGTGATCATTCCGTTTCCGCGGGAGCCGGACGTCGAGGATTCCGACGGCGCCGGCCAGGGGGAACCCGAGGATCCCGCTCCGCCGCCCCGCAAGCGGCGGCCCCGGTTCGTCGAGAAGAGCGCTCGATCGAAGTCGCCCACCATCCCGAAGCTCGAACGTGGGTCATCCCGGCGGCCGGACCGCCGGGATTTTTTTGACCATTGACACGTGTGCCCGCCGCCGAACCGTGGACGTGTGCGCGTCCTTGTTCCGCGGCGGGCGCTGTTCTACAGGTCGTCGTCCGACGGGTGCTGGCGCGCGGTCGGCGGGTGCGGATGGGGGTGCGGGGGCGGAACCGGTGGAGGCGTTTGCTGGGGGAACGGCAGGATCTTGCCACCGGGGTCGCGGCGGGGCGGTGCGGCCTGGCCCTGCGCCTGGCCCTGACTGCGGAGCGCGGCAGCGGACCGACGCCGCTGGTCCTCGTGTTCGCCCCGGTCCCGCCAGCCCTGCCCGTACGCCTCGAACTCGCGTTTCTCGATCTCGGTCCGGGTGGTGACAACCAGGTCTGCCGGGACGGCCCGTTGCATGCGTACGGCAAGGACCTGCCGCAGTTCGGCCTCGGCTCTGTCCAGCTCGACGCCGCCCCACGCCTCGCCCTCGTTGTTCGTCACTCGGCCCCCACTCCCCGCGGACTTCACACATTTGCTTCGAACATATGCTCGATTGCACCTCGCAGGATACCCGAAGTGCCTGTGCCGGCCAGGACAAAACGGAGGCGGTTCCCGGCCACCTCCGCCGCACGGCCGAGGCTCACGCCACCTCGTACGAGCCGCCGACCCGCATGAAGTTGCCGCTCGCCCAGGCCGTCCCGAACAGCCCGGGACTGCCGAGCTGGTCGATCTTGGAGGAGGTGGCGGAGGTCGGGCCCCACAGCGTGTACGTCGTCGCGTTGCTGCTCGCGAGCGGCTGGCAGCTGATCACCCCGCGGCCGCCCGGACTGGACCCCACGCCGAGGTGCTGGGGGAGTCCGCCCAGCGCCCCCGCCTTCACCGGGTAGCCGATGAAGTAGTCGCCGCTGCCGTACGTCGTCGTCGAGCCGAACTGCATGAGCATCGTGAAGTGGCAGGTCTTGCCCACGATCGCGTACTTGCCGGTCAGTGAGCCGTTGCCGATGGCCGGGTTGGTCGTCTCGGCCGTCCAGGTCGGGGTGTACGTGTTCCAGGCGCCCATCGCCACCCACGCCGAGCCGGTGTGGTAGCTGAGCGTGCCGGGCGTCGAGAGCCAGGCGACCATGCCGGCGACCGGGGTGGTGATCGCGGCGTCCCGGTCGGTTGCGGTCGCGTACCGCAGGACCGTACGGCCGTCGATGCCCTCGGCGAGGCCCTGGAGATGGAGCGGAAGGTTCGCGATGTCGGTGGGCTGGGGATACGGCAGCCCACCGAGCGGGGTGTAGAGGGTCATGGGAGGGATCACTCCTTGGCTCGGGACTCAGGACTCAGGACTCAGGACTCAGGAGAAGAACTGGGCGAGTTCGGTGGGTGTCGGGTTCCGGACCGGCTCGGCGGCCGAGGACGGTGACGCGGGGGACGGGGACGCCCCGGACAGTGATGCCCCGGACGGTGACGCGGTCGCCGTGGGCGCCGGTCCGGTCCGTTCGTCCTCCGCCGTCGCCGGGCGCGGCACCGGCTCCGGATGGTCCAGCGGGTCCGCGTCCTCGTCCCGGTTCACCGTGGCGAACATCCAGTTCGCCTCCGCGAGCTGGTCGACGACGGACGCCAGCAGATAGTCGCCGACGGACCAGTGGGAGGCCTCGCCATGGAGTTTCTGGAGGGTCGCGCTGTCGCGTGGCAGATGCTTGACCAGCACCGCGAGCCGGCGGGAGGAGAGCCGGCCGCGGTGCCAGTCGAGCAGGTCCACGCCGTAGTGGCGGAGCAGGTCGGCTTCGAGGGCCTCGGCGTGTTCATCGACGAACTCGCCGAGGCTCAGCCTTCCCCCAGGCCGAGCCCGGTCTCCTTGCCGTACGCCTCCATGATCGCGGCGATGTCCTGCATGGTGACGTCGAGGCGGTCGAACCGCTCGTACTGGGCGTCGCCCAGCAGTACGCGCAGCAGGCCGTCCACGTCGTTGTCGTCGAGGTCGCGCAGGGCGCGCGCGGTCTTGCGGGTCAGCTCGGTGGGGAGCGTGAAGGTGTCCCCCTCGACGGTGAAGGACCAGGCGCGACCGAGCGCCTCCTGCCGCTGGGCACGGGCGGCGCTGACGTCGAATGCCATGGAGCTACTCCTTGTTGGTGACGTTGGTGACGTTGGTGACGTTGGTGACTGGTTGTCGGTGGAGACGGCGGGGGGGGGGGGGGGGGGGGGAGGTCCCGGCCCCACCCGCCTGGGCGGCCCCGCCCGTGACCCGGGCGGGGCGGTGGCTCAGAAGCCGGAGGCGCGCAGGCCGTGTCTCAGGAGGCCGTGCCGTACGCCGGGTCCTTCATCAGGAAGGTGGCCAGCGGCTTGGTGTTGTCGACGGCCAGCGCGGTGAAGGTGACACCGAGCTTGATGGAGGCCGTGCGGGTGAGCGACAGCTCCTCGCTCTCGGTGACCTGGCCGCGCGAGACGACGAAGCGGTACGTGATGTCCGTACCGTCGCTGAACTCGATGCCCATCGCCTTCTCGTTGAACTTCGGGTCGGCGGCCAGTTCGTACTTGTAGACGCCGGAACCGGTGGTGGTCTCCGCGACCGCGTCACCACCCATGAAGAACGGCAGGGTGTCCTCGTTCAGCTGGAGCAGCTGGAACTTCACCGTCAGGTCGCGGTCCGAGTAGATGAACCGGGCCGGGGACACGGACTGCCAGGTCTCGACCGGGTCGAGCTTGTCCTTCTTCGCCAGCTTGATGCCGTCCTGCGAGGTGAAGCCGAGGTCCTTCCAGCCGGACCCCCACGCGGAGGTGACATCGGTCGGCGCGGTCGTCCCGACCGGGGCGACCAGAATCCGCCCGGTACCGGCGACACGGATCTCGTTGGCGTTGCTGCCTGCCATGCGTAACTCCTTGAGAGAGATGAATACAGAGGGGCTGTGCCGACCACGCCCCTTCAGAGGCGCGGGGCTGTGCTCGACATGCGGCTCCACCGCGGGGGCGCGATCAGCCACGAACGATCCGCGCACGCGAACCGACATGGCCGACCGAGCTCTCAGGCGGGGCGGATGTGCAGCCGGACAGTCGCGTAGTAGCGATTGGCCGCGGCCCGATTCCAGTCCGGCAGCCAGCGGGGCCCATCCGCCTCGACCACGTCGGACACGACCGCCGACCCGTACGTCGTCCCCCGCAGCGCGAGCACCGCGGAACGAACCGTCAGGGCGAGCGTGTGCGCCGCCGTCTTGGTGGGCCCGTAGACCTCGAAGTCCACGAGCGGCTGGTCCAGACGCAGGTCGTCCACCCAGGCCCCGCCGGCGCGGGAGACCAGGACGACCTGCTGGGTGCCGTCGAACCCGCTGGGCGGAACGTTGTCCACGGTCGCGGTGGAGAGTTCGGGGCGGTCGGTCAGGAAGTCGACGACGAGTCGTTCGACATCCGGGAAGGTGACCGTCGTATCGGCCACGGTGAGACCTCCCTTCTTGTGTCGGAGGTATGCGAAACGGCGGGGCCGTGTCCCTGGGGGCACAGCTCCGCCGCTGCACCAACTGTGACACGTTGCGAGCGCGCGCGCAACTAATTCTTTCGTGGGTCTGCGGGGCGGCCCCGAAACGCACGTAGCCCCGTCACACCCAGGGGTGTGACGGGGCTACGGAATCCAGGTCCTGCCGACGTCCTCTCAGCCGCGTCGGCCACGCCCCCGCGTGGCCCGCTCCGCCGCGAACACGTCCTCCAGTCGGTAGAGATGGGTCCGCCCCTGCCGTCCGGCAGCCTCCAGGTGACCCAGCTGAACCCACTTCCGTACGGTCGCGGGGGCCACCCCCGCCTCGGTCGCCGCGGCGGCACCGGTCACCAGCGTCGGGGACGAACCGGTCGGCCCCGCAAGGGAGTTCCCCATCAGGCGGCCCCCGCCTCGGCCGAGCCTCGGGCCCTGTCGGGGTCGACCGGCCCGGTGAACTCGTCGGCGTCGATCAGCGTGGCGATCTCGTCCGCGTCGGCCCCCGCCTCCGCCGCGAGCTGCGCCCAGCCGGTCTCCGTCCAGCTGTGCCGGTGGGCGGAGTTGTCCGCGCACGGGCACTCCTCGTCGGTGCAACGGCATCCGGGGTTGACGCACAGAACCGTGCGCCAGGCAGGCATGGCCCGCAGGGAGACCGAATCGCACCACGGGCAACGGCCGTTGACGCGGATCATGGTCTCGGGGTCGCCGAGCGTGCGCCCGCAGCGGCGGGCCATCCGGCGGCACTCGTCGAGGACGTGCCGGGCGAGAAGGGGGTGCCCGGCGATGTCGTCCAGCAGGGCGGTGATGCGGCCGAGCCGCCTCGGCACGTCCGCGCGCGAGGGTCGGCCGAGCCCGAGTTTCTCCCACACCGCCTCCTCCAGTTCGACCACCCCGTCGGTGATGTCCCGGACGGCGTCGGAGACATGGAGGCGGATCGGGGCGGCGCTCGTGCCCAGCGGGGCTAGGCCGTGCCGCTCGCCGAGCAGTGTCTCGGCGCGTTCCGCGGCGTCCCGTTCGCCGAGGGCGCGGAGC
>NZ_LRTR01000710.1 GCF_001550375.1 Streptomyces europaeiscabiei
GGGCGCCCGCCCCGAGGACGACGCGAAGGCCGTCGACGCGCTCGTCTCCGAACTGGACGGCGCGACCGTACGGGCCACCGCGGCCGGGGGTGGTGAGGCGCTGCCGCCGGGCGACACCTGGGACGGGCGGGGCTTCGCGATCCTCAACCGGGGCACCCCCGGCTGCGTGGTCACCACCTCCGGCGACCTCTACATGTCGTTGATGCGCTCCTGCACCGGCTGGCCCTCCGGCATCTGGGTCGACCCACCCCGCCGCACCGCCCCCGACGGCTCCGGCTTCCAGCTCCAACGCTGGTCCCACACCTTCGAGTACGCCGTCGTCGCGGGCGAGGGCGACTGGCGCGACCTGGACTGGCCGCGCCATGGACACGCCTTCAACCATCCGCTCACGGGGCGCCTGCGGGAACCCGACCATCCGCTCACCACACGGCTGCGGGAGCCCGCCGGGGCACCGGCCGGCCTGCCGAGGACCGTGGCCCTGCTGGCGCTGGAGCCCGAGGGCCGGGTGCTGCTGGACGCGCTGAAGCCGGCCGGGTCCCCGCTGGCCCGGGGCGGGACGACGCCGGTGGACCCGGCGCGCGGGGTCGTCGTACGGGCGCACGAGGTGGACGGGCGGCCGGTGCGGGCGCGGGTGACGGGCCCCTCGGCCTGGGCGGAGGGCAGTCGGGCGGATGTCCTGGAACGGCCCGGTGAGGCTCTGGCCCCCTGTGCGGACGGGGCGTTGGAGCTGGACCTGACGGGGTTCGAGGTGGCCACCGTGCTGGCCTCGCCGGTCACCGCCGCTCAGGCCTCGTGGTCCGGCGGGCCCCCCGCCGACGCCTCGTGGTCGCAGGGGCCCACCGCCGGCGACGCTCCGCCGTCGAACGGCTGCCCTGCCGAAATCCTCGGCGTCGCCGCGCACGAACCCGCCCAGCCCGTGCACACCCGGTACTGGCTGCACAACTCCGGTCCCGCGCCCCGGGGGAACATGCCCGTGGCCGTCTATCTCTCGCCGACCGCGCTGAGCGTGGACGGACCGGTCACCGCGACGGTCCGTGTCTCCTCCGAGCTGACCGACACGCCCGTGTCCGGCACGGTGGCCCTGCGGGTGCCGCCCGGCTGGAGCGCCGAGCCCACGCAACTGCCGTACGCGCTCGGCCCCGGCGGCTTCTCGCTCACCGAGGTCACCGTGACGCCTCCCCCGGACCCGGTGCCCGGCCGTCACTCGCTCGCCGCACGGCTGACGTACGGCGGGCAGACCTTCGAGGACGTGGTCGCCCTGGACGTGCCCGGTGAGGCGGCGCAGGGCGAGCCCGACGGGCGGACCGGGCCGGGTCTCGTGATGGAACTGGGCGTCGACCGGGTCGAGGTCCGCCGTGGTGGACGGGTGCGGGTGCCGGTGAGCGTGCGGAACACCACCCGGGGCCCGGTGAGCGGAACGCTGTGGGCGCTGTCGCCCTGGGGGACCTGGGCGGGCGTCGGACCGGGCCTCCAGGGCTTCGCCCTGGCCGCCGGGGAGAGCGCGGAATGCCTCGTCGAGGTGGACGGCTCGGCGGTGCCCCCGGGGTCGTACTGGCTGATGGCGAAGGCCGGCTGGCACGGCTGCGTGGCCTATACGGAGGCGGTCGTCCTGGAGGTGAGGCCATGAGCGGGCACCCGGCCCACGGCAGCCGAGCGGAGCCCGGCCACCACGCCCCGCCGCCCGGGCACTCGGCGTACACCGGGCAGGCCGGACCGGACGGCCACTCCGCGCCGGACGGACACACCGCCTCGCACCGACACCCAGAGCCGGGTGAACGCGCGGGACACGGCGGGCACGCGGGGCCGGGCGGGATCCCGGCGCACGGCGACCACGCGCCGCCG
>NZ_LRTR01000711.1 GCF_001550375.1 Streptomyces europaeiscabiei
CGAGGTGCCCGCCGGCGGAGTGGCCGGTGAGAACCACGCGGCGGGGGTCCGCCTGGGGCAGGGCCGCGCGTACGAGGTCCGGCAGGGCGTCGAGGGCGGCGGCGATGTCGTCGAACGTCTCCGGCCAGCGGCCCGCGGTCGGGGCGGGGGTGCCGGTGGGGCCGGTCTGGGCGGGCAGTGAGCTTCCTCGCCGGTACTCGATGTTGGCCACCGCGAAGCCGTGGCGGGCGAGGAAGTCGGCGAAGGGGGTGATGTGGTGACGGTCGTAGGGGGCTCGCCAGGCGCCGCCGTGCAGGACCACGACCACGGGGGCGGTGCCTGGGGATGCGGCTGTGCCCCTGCCCCCGACTGTTCCTGTTCCTGTTCCTCCGCCTGTTCCTCCGCCTGCCCCTGTTCCTGCGTCCCCGCCCGAGCCGGAGATGCGAGGGGCGTAGAAGTCGATCACCTGGTCGGGGTGGTCGCCGTAGGCCGCCGTGGCGTCCGGGGCGATGGTCAGGTGCGAGAAGGCGGATGCCTCTTCGGCGGCATCGCGGGCTGCGGCGTCGTCGTCCGGCATGCGCCAACCTCTCGGGTGAAACAGATTTGGAAGGGTTTGGGTGGGCGGGTGCCTGGGAAAGGGACGCCTGCCGTTGGCGGGGACGGTATCAGGCCCGTGACGTGCGCCGACACGCGGATGTGACGCTGGGTCAGGGAGGTGGGGCGGGGTGGGGGGGCGGCGGGG
>NZ_LRTR01000712.1 GCF_001550375.1 Streptomyces europaeiscabiei
CGTCGACGTCACCCTCGCCGCCTGCGACGTGTCCGACCGCGCCGCCCTCGCCCGACTGCTCGCGGACGTGCCCGCAGGCCGGCCCCTCGACGCCGTGTTCCACGCGGCCGGGTCCCTCGACGACGGCGTGATCGACTCACTCACCCCCGGCCGCATGGACGCCGTCCTGCGCGGCAAGGCCACCGCCGCCCGCGCCCTGCACGAGCTCACCCGTGACCTCGACCTCTCCGCCTTCGTGCTGTTCTCCTCCACCGCGGGCGTCCTCAGCGGCGCGGGCCTCGGCAACTACGCCCCCGGCAACGCCTACCTCGACGCCCTCGCCGCCGAGCGCCGAGCCGCCGGACTGCCCGCCACCGCCGTCTCCTGGGGACTGTGGGCCGACGGCGGCATGGTCGGCGACGCGGCCGGCGACCGCATGCGACGCCACGGAGTCCACCCCATGGACACCGCCGCCGCCTGCGAGGCCCTCGGCCACGCCCTCGACCTCGGCGACACCCACGTCGTCGTCACCGACCTGCGCTGGGACACCTACGCCCCGTCCTTCACCGCGCCCCGCCCCAGCCACCTGCTGGACGAACTGCCCGCCGCCCGCCGGGCGCTGGACACGGCGCGCCAGGACAGCGCACCCGCCACCGCCGACGCCTCCTCGCTCCACACCCACCTGGCCGCCCTGCCCGACTACGAACGGGCCGGAGCCGTCCTGGAGATCGTGCGCGGCCATGTCGCGGGCGTCCTCGGCTACCCAGCCGCCGACGCCGTCGAACCGGAACGCCCCTTCACCGACCTGGGCATCGACTCGCTCAGCGCCGTCGAACTGCGCAACGGCATGAACCGCATCACCGGCCTGCGCCTGCCCAGCACCCTCGTCTTCGACCACCCCAACTGCCGCGCCCTCGCCGACTTCCTGCTCGCCGAGGTCGCCGCCGACACCGTGCCCGCCACCCCGGACGACACCCCACGCCGCTCCGCCGCCATCGACGACGACATCGCCATCGTCGCCATGGGCTGCCGCTTCCCCGGCGACATCCGCACCCCCGAACAACTGTGGCGGATGCTCCTGGAAGGCGAGGAGGGCCTGGTGCCCTTCCCCGAGGACCGCGGCTGGGACCTCGACGCCCTCTACGACCCCGACCCCGGCAAGGTCGGCACCGTCTATACCCGCACCGGTGGATTCCTCAGCGACGCGGGCGGGTTCGACCCGGCGTTCTTCAACATCTCGCCGCGTGAGGCCGTCGCCATGGATCCGCAGCAGCGTCTGCTGCTGGAGATGGCCTGGGAGACGTTCGAGCGGGCGGGCATCGACCCGCGTGCGCTG
>NZ_LRTR01000713.1 GCF_001550375.1 Streptomyces europaeiscabiei
GCCCGCGCCCCCGCCGCCTCCACCACCGCCCCCGCCGCCCGTCACCGAGGCGGCCCGGCCCGTCCCCCGCCCGACGCCCACCCCGAAGCCGAAACCCGGGCCGAGCACCCGCCCCGAGATCTCGCCGACACCGGTGAGCTACCCGCCGTACCGGGCCCCGTCCCATTCGGGGACCAAGCGCTCCGGTCCGTCCCTCGTCTCGCTCGCCCTGCTCGTCACCGTGCCCGCGGTGTTCGCCGCCGCCGCCCTGCGTCCGCGCTGACCCCTGGAGGAACCTCTTGTCGGAATGGCTTGTTCTCACCCTCGCGATGGGGGCGGCCTGTCTGGTTGTCCTCATCGTGGCCGTAGTACGGCATCACGCCGCACCCGTGGACGAGGACCCGTCCGAGACCCCGGACGTCATCGAGTACATCACCATGATGATCGGCGTGGTGTACGCCATCGTGCTGGGCCTGGCCATCGCCGGCGTCTGGGAGGCCCGCAGCGTCGCCCAGGACCAGGTCCAGACGGAAGCGCAGGCCCTGCACGAGATCAGTGAACGGGTGCGGGTGTACCCCGAGGACGTGCGCGACCGCATCCGCGGCGACATCGACGCGTACGTCGGGCATGTCGTGTCCACCGAGTGGAAGGTCATGGCGGAGAAGGGCGAGGTGACCGAGCGCGGCGCCGAGCTGTTCGAGACCGTCCGCCACGATGTCACCGACTACGAGCCGGGCAGCGACTTCGAGGCGCAGGCCTATCAGCCGCTGCTCGACCAGGTGGCCGTGGCCGACGCCGCGCGCGCCAGCCGCTCCGACTCCACCGGCGAGACGATGCCCGGGGTGGTGTGGTTCGGCCTGATCACCGGCGCCGTCGTGACGGTCGGCATGGTGTTCGCCCTGCAGATCCGGCGTACGCCCCGCGAGCTGATCCTCGCCGGTCTCTTCTCCGCCCTCATCGCGTTCCTGCTGTTCCTCGTCTGGGACTTCGACGCGCCCTACAGCCGGGGTCTGTCGGCCACCGCGGATCCGTTCCTGACCCTGTTCCCGAACGCGGGCGGGTGACGGTTGCCCGAGTGCGGGCCGTGCGGCCGGGGGACGAGCGCCACGCCGCGCCCGTCCTCCGGCCGTACGTATGCCGGTCCCCTGTGCGGAGCACATGCTTGCCCCATTCGCGCGACTGCGATCGCGCCACCGGGCGCACCTTCCTAGCGTTTCGGTCATCGAGGTGCATTTCAGGCGCAGGCGGAATCGGTCCGCGGCAGGCTCCTCGGGGACCCGGAGGCACATCATGCGCGCGATACGCGTCGCTTCGGCCGCTCTGCTGGGCTTGACCGCCCTCTCCCTCACCGCTCCGGCCGCGCACGCGGCACGGGCCGGCGACATCACGTCGTTCGGCTTCGGCGTCGTGCCCTCGACGATCGCCGCCGGCGGGCAGGTGACCCTGCGCGTCGACGGCTGCCACCACAGGACGACCGTCTCCTCGGGCGTCTTCGACACCGTCACCATCCCCAGGGGCCGGTCCGTGGCCACGGCGGACGTCGACTGGGACGCCAGGCCCGGCACGGTGTACGAGGTGACGTTCCAGTGCGGCGACGAGAGCGGCCGGACGGATCTCACCATCGCCTCCGGCCGCCCGCCCCATCACCCCACCCACCACCCCACCGGGGGCTCCCACGCGGGGGCCGGCGGCACCGTCGCGGGCTTTGACCTTCACGAGATCGGCCTCGGCGCGGCGCTCGTCGCGGGTTCGCTGACAGCGGCCTGGCGCTGGTCGCGCCGCCGCCCCGAGGACGGCAGCCACACCTGACCGCCCTTCCGCGCCGCATCGCCGACAGACAGCCCTTCGCCCCGGACCTCACGGGTTCCGGGGCGAAGGGCTGTGCCACGTACGATCCGTGCTCCGAAGGGGCGGGCCGGATCTCTTTCTCGGACTCGGAACTCGTTCTCCGACTCGGATCGTGCTCGGACCCAGATCTCGTGCTCGGACCCAGACCTCTGTTCTCGGACCCAGACCTCTGTTCTCGGGCTCAGATCTTGTTCTCGGCGCGGCGGCGCATCCAGAACACACCTCCGCCGACGACCGCGGCCGTCACCAGTCCGCCGCCGATCGCGATGTCGGTCGGCGTGGCCCCGGTGGAGCTGCTGCCTCCGAGACCGCCGCGGACACCGCCGATGACGGTGAAGACGCCGGTGAACGTCTTGCGCTTGCCCTCGCAGTTGGTGGTGACGCTGTACGAGCCGGGGCTGGCGTCGGAGTTGACCCGCACCCTGGCCGTGGCGGTCGTGCCGCCCATGGAGGCGAGATTGGTGGTGGGGAACGCGTTCGAGCCGATGGTGCTGCCGGCGATCGCGCACGCGTCACCGCCTCTGACGGTGAGGACGAGCTGCCCGCCGCGGGCGATGACATTGGGGGCGGCCGTGACCGAGCTCGGCTGGTCCCAGGCGGCGGCCGTCGGCGCGGCGACGCCGACCAGGGCGACCGCGGCGGCCGAGGCCGCCAGGACACGAGTAGTACGCATGTGATCCTCCGCGGAAGACGCCCCGGGTCCCGTCCCCGGTCGATCGGCGAGAAAACGCCTCCCATAAAAGACCCTCAGATGCCGTGCGCGGGGCCGCATTTCGGCGATGGTCCGTCCTGGTGAGGGGACACGCCGGGATATCGCCGCACGACCGGATATCGCCGCAGGTCACGGACCGTCAGAAAATTCCTCCGGGCCGCGACTCGGATGGCGCAGAACTCACCCTCACCGCCACCCGTTCGCACCTGCCCCGTCGCCTTCGCCGTGCGGGACGCTTAGCTTTTCCGTATGCGCGACGGACACGGCGACGGCCGGGTCGAGAGGGGATGGCGAATGTCTTCGTCCGGACCGGCCGAGGCCGAATGGGAGGAGCCGCGGAAGAAGCGCGCTCCGTGGGGCGTGATAGCGCTTGTTCTGCTGACCGGCCTCGCACTGATCCGGAACGGCTCGGGGGAGTTCGACGTGGGCCCGCCGCAGCCCGCGTCGGCTGCGGCCGCCGACAGCCGCAGCACACCGCGCGGCACCTTCACCGACGCTCCCGACCCGATGCCGTACTCCATGGTCGACCGGGTGCTGATCCCCTCGATCCGCGTCGACGCGCCGGCCATGCCCGTCGGGCTGGACACGCAGGGCTGGGTGGACGCGCCGCCGGCCCGGGACCCGAACCTGGCGGGCTGGTTCACCGGCGCGGTCTCCCCCGGCGAGAAGGGCACGGCCGTCGTCGTCGGCCATGTCGACAACGATCAGGGCCCCGCCGTGTTCTACGGACTCGGGGCACTGAAGAAGGGCGCAAAGGTCGAGATCCGGCGCGCGGACAGAAAGACCGCCGTGTTCGAGATCTACGGCATCGAGGTCTTCGAGAAGAACAACTTCCCGGGCGACCGGGTCTACGGGAACAGTGGGATTCCCGAATTGCGGGTCATCACCTGCGGGGGCGGTTTCTCCAAGCAGAACGGCTACGACGGGAACGTCGTCGCGTTCGCCCGCCTGGTCGAGGTTCGCTGAGCGTTCCCCGGCCGGGCGGGGCGATTTCCCACGGGAATCCCGCTGCGCGCGGGGCCTGTCCTCATGGCCCATGCGCACAGGCCCGGAGATGCGGGCCTAGGCGTATTGCCGCCGGGGCACGGTGATGCGGTAACCGGAGTCCAGCAGGCCGGGCAGGTACTCGCGCAGCGCCCGTACGCTCTGTGAGCGGTCGCCGCCCGCGTCGTGGGAGAGCACGACGACACCGGGGCCCGCTCCGTCCTCCACCCGCTCGGCGATGGTGTGCGCGCCGGGCGTCCGCCAGTCGAGGGTGTCCACCGTCCAGGCCAGGGGCTCCATGCCGAGTTCGGCGCCGTACCGGAACGCGGCCCGGTTCCAGGCGCCGTACGGGGCGCGGAACCACAGCGGCGGCTCTCCGTAGGTCTTCTCGATGATCTCGCAGGTGCGGGCCATCTCCGCATGGACCCTGGACCGGGAGAGGGTGGTGAGCAGTGGATGTGACCAGGTGTGGTTGCCGACCACGTGGCCGTCGTCGGCCATCTCCCGCAGCAGGTCCTTGTGCTGGACCGCCATCTCGCCGCACACGAAGAACATCGCCCGGACGTCGTGGTCGCGGAGGATGCGCAGGATGTCCGGGGTGTAGCGGGGGTCGGGGCCGTCGTCGAAGGTCAGCACCATGCTCCGGCCGCGCCCGTCCACCCTCAGGAACGGCTCGCGCCGGACGGCGGCCCGCACGAGGGTGCGGCGCCGGGTGTACGGGCCGTACCCGGCGATGGGCTGGAGACGGTAGGAGGAGGGCCTGAGCGCCGGGCGGGCCACGGGACCGGCCGCCGGGACGGAGGCGCCGGTCGGTGCCGGAGCGGCGGCCCCGTCGCCGATGAGCAGGGCGGCGGGGCCCGCCGTAGCGGCCGTGCCCAGCAGGGCGGTGCCGCCCGTCAACAGGTGGCGACGCGTGAACATCTGATCCTTCGTCATGACTCATCAGTCGACCAAGGCGGGGACGGCGCACCACTGCGACACCGGTGCGGCGGCATGGAAACACCCGATGGGAGTAGCTGTCCGCGCCCCCGGCAAGCGCCCGGCGCACGCCGGTGCTCGGGCCTCGGGTGCTCGGGCCTCGGGTGCTCGGGCCTCGGGTGCTCGGATAGCCTCGCGACCGTGACCGATCAGCAAGCGCACCGGTTCGAACGAGGCACCGACGGACCCAAGGTCGTCCTCGTCGGACTGGACGGCTCCGACACGTCCCTGCGGGCCGTGGCGTACGCCGCCGGCCTCGCCCGCCGCCAGCACGCGCTGCTCGCGATCGTGTACGTGCAGCCGCTGCTGGCGGCCGGTGCGGCGCTCGGCGTGCCGGTGGCCGGAGCGACCGAGGAGATCGCCGCGCACCTCGTCGCGGAGATCCGGGAGGCCGCCGAGCAGGTGAAGGGCATCTTCGAGGTGCGCTGGGAGTTCCACACCTTCCGCGGCGACCCGTTCAACGGCCTGGTGACGGCGGCGGACCAGCTCAAGGCGGACGCGGTCGTGGTGGGCGCCTCCCAGCAGGCAGGCCACCGCATCGTCGGCTCGGTGGCCCTGCGGCTGGTGAAGGCGGGCCGCTGGCCGGTGACGGTGGTGCCGTAGGTCCCGCGGGGCCGAAGGCGGCGCCCGGAGCGCGCACGGCGGCTACCGCCCCATGGCCAGCCCGTCCTGCGCCGCTCCCCGGCTGAGGACGACGTCCCGGATGCGGTCGCGTACGGCGGTGGCCTCCGCCCCCGCCCCGTCGGCGATCGCGGCGTTGAGGTCGACGACCCTCCCCCGGGCGACGTCGAACCACTGCGGCACGAACTCCGCCTCGCTCACCGCCCAGCGGTCGCCCGCACGTACGGGCGGGGCGAAGGTGAAGCGGGCCAGGGTGCCCTGGTTGCCGCGCGGATCGACGGCACCGGAGTGGTTGCGCATCGCCCCCGCCACCTGGTCGCCCATCCCGTACACGACCCAGGTCCCGTTGACCTTCTCGTACGCCTGCGGGACGTGCGCGTGCGTGCCGAGGATCAGATCGATGTCGGACCGCCCGCCGGTGGCCGCCTCCGTGAGCTCCTCCCCCAGGCTCAACTGCTGTGCGTCCGGCGCGTCCTGCCACTCCGTCCCCCAGTGCAGCGACACGACCACGACGTCGGCGCCCGCCCGCCGGGCGGCCCGCGCGTCCGCCACGATCCGCTCCCGGTCGATCAGGTTCACGGCCCAGGGCCGGTCCGCCGGCAGCGGAATGTCGTTCGTCCCGTAGGTGTACGCCAGATGCGCCACCTGAGCGCCCCCCACGCGCATCAGCGTCGGACCCTGCGCCTCCTGTGCCGTACGCGCCGATCCCGCGTGCCGTACGCCGACGCGGTCGAGCGCGTCCAGCGTGCGATGGATACCGGGCGCGCCGTCGTCCAGTGTGTGGTTCGAGGCGGTGGAGCACGCGTCGTACCCCGTGGCCGCCAGCCCCTCCGCCACCTGCGGCGGTGACTTGAACACCGGGTAGCCGCTGTAGTTCCCGTCCGCCCCGTAGACCGTCTCCATATGACAGATCGCCAGATCGGCCCCGGACACCACGGGTTTCACACCCGCGAGCATCGGCCCGAAGTCGTAGCCGTCGCCGCCCGCGTCGGTGTACGCCCTCTCGATGATCGACATGTGCGGGAGGACGTCACCGGAGGCGACGAGGGTGAAGCCGCGGCCGTCACCGAAGGGGGCCGACGGACCGGGCCGAGGGGACGAACCCCGGTACTGACAGGCGGCGGTCGCGGCGAGGAGGACAGCGAGGGCAAGGGCGGCGGGTCCCCTGTGTGCGGTCATGGATGAGCACCCCAACCTAGTCATATTTAATGACGAGTCGTTAAGAATCCATACATATAGGAACACACCAGTCAAGTAGGCACACCGGCGCACCGGCACATGGCGGGCCCGTCCGGCGGCAGACCGTTCGTCGCACCGTTCGCCGACAGGTTCGACCGCCCGCCGCACACCCGTGACCGGCCCCTGTCCCCGCGTCACGCCCCGCGTTCCCATACGGCCATGACGGCCGGAACCACGATCACCGACGGGACGACCGCCGAACACGAGCTGGCCGAACTCCAGCGCGAACACGGCCGCCCCCTCTTCGCCCTGCTGCTGCGACTCTCCGACGGGGACCGGCATCGCGCCGAGGACCTGGTGCAGGAGACCTTCGTGCGCGCCTGGCAGCACCCCGAGGCGCTGCGCGCCGACGACTTCGACTCCGTACGCCCCTGGCTGCTCACCGTCGGGCGGCGGCTCGCCATAGACGCGCGCCGGGCCCGGCAGGCGCGCCCTGCCGAGGTGGGGGACGCGGTGCTGGAGAACGCGCGGGTGATGGCCGATCACGCCGAACGGTCGGTGGCGAGCCTCGATGTGCGGGAAGCTGTGAAGACACTCACTCCCGAGCACCGCGAAGTACTGGTGCAGGTGTACTTCCAGGGGGCGAGTGTGGCGGAAGCCGCCGAAGCCCTGGGTATCCCGCCCGGTACGGTGAAGTCTCGCGCTTACTACGCGCTGCGCGCCCTGCGCCGGGTGCTTCCCGGATACGCGGCCGACCTGCGGTGAAACCCATGGCCGAGTCAAACCTCCGTAAAGCGCCTTGCAGAGGACCCCGGTTGAGCATCAGCTGTCTTCTATCCGTGTTCCGGATGGGGACCCGGGGCCTGGTCTCCAGGCCCGGGGTCGGGCGACGCGCACGCACCGGAGGAAGGCAGGAAGGGATGCTGCACAGAGGTCAAGAGAGCACGGACGGCGCCGGCGGCGGCGAACTGTCCGTCCCGATGGCGTGGTTCTATGCCGAGTACATCGCGGAGGAGCTGCTGCGGACGGGCGACCTGATGCCGCCGACGTCCTTCGAGTTCCGTGCGGGGCGGGACGCCCTGGCGCTGACCATCTTCCTCTCGGACGCGGGCGGTGAACTCTCCGGCATCCGGGTCGTGACCCAGCTGGAGACCTGGCTGTCGCTGACGGCGTACGACCAGCCGTGGCAGGACTGGGTGCGCGAACGCACGGCGCACTTCACCGCCGAGGCGCTGGAGTCGGGCGGCCCGTCGCCGGACCTGGAGCTCGCGGTCGCGGCGTGGCGCTGGCTGGAGGAGACGGAGCTGCTCGCTCCCGACCTGGACGCGGTGCCGGGTGGCGGCGCGGTCCTCGGAGAGGACGACGGCCCAAAGGTCTGGACGCCGGCCTGGCAGCTCGGTCTGCCGCTGGGCCACCTGGCGATCCACCTCTTCTAGCACCGGCACCCCGTGTTCGGGTGACGGCCATCCAGCTGTCCCGGCCTTGATGAACCAAGTTTCTCGGCCCTGGACCAATCCGCGCGGCGGAGGGCTCCGAATCTTTTGGTTGGCATTGGCCGACGGCTTGAATGATTCGCCGGTCTGGTCCGTACCGGTGGGGGCAGGAAGCAACCCCCACCGCACACCGGCCCGAGGAATCGCCATGTGGTCCCAGGATCGTCATCACGACGTCGGCGCGTACGCGCTGGGCGTGCTGGACGAGGTGGATTCGTTCCACTTCGAGGACCATGTCCGCGACTGCCCCCAGTGCGCGCTACAGGTCACCGAGTTCCGTCCGGCTGCCCGGCAGCTGATGCTCTACCGCAACGCCACGCCGCGCGCCGTGCACCCCTTCGCGGCCCCCGGCCCCCGGATGCTGGGACGGCTGCTCGACGAGGTGGCCACCCGGCACCGGGCCAAGCGCAGGCGCTGGCTGTTCGCCCTGGCGGCCTCCGTGGTCATCGCCGTGGGCGGCCCCGCCGTGGCCGTTCTCGCAGGTCCGGGGGAGGCACCGGACACCGTCGCCGCCACCGACGCCAAGACGGGCGTGTGGGCCGAGGTCAAGGTCCAGAACCGGATCTGGGGCAGTGACATCGAGCTGAGGGTCAAGGAGGCGGACGGCGCCCACGCCTGTCGGCTCATCGTGATCGGCAAGGACGGCTCCGAGGAGACGGCCGCCAACTGGAAGTCCCCCGAGGGCGCCGACAAGGCCTCCGAGATGATGGGGGGCACCGCGATGCAGCGCGAGGACATCAGCCACTTCGAGGTGCGCAGCCAGGAGGGCGAGCTTCTGGCGACCCTCGAGGCACCGGCCTGGCGCTGAAGCGGCCCGCCGGCCCAGCCCCGGAGTCCGCCACCGAATCCGCCCTCCATTGGTCCGTACCTTCAATGGTTGCCGATCATGGTCGACCCGGTTCCGGACCTCGCCGAGTGGCCCCCGGCCGCACGGCCGCACTACTTGAGCAACCGTGACAGCCGTCGGTCGGCGAGGGGTCTGCCGCCCGTCTGACAGGTCGGGCAGTACTGCAGCGAGGAATCGCTGAAGGACACCTCTCGGACGGTGTCACCGCACACCGGGCAGGGCTCTCCGGTCCGGCCGTGCACACGGAGCCCGCTCTTCTTCTCCGCCTTCAGCCTCCCGGCCGCCAGCCCCCGGGAGCGCTCCACGGCCTCGGTGAGCGTCGCGCGCAGCGCCTCGTGGAGATGCCGGGTCTCCTCCGGCTTCAGCGACGAGGCCAGCTTGAAGGGTGACATCCTCGCGGCGTGCAGGATCTCGTCGCTGTACGCGTTCCCGATGCCCGCGATCAGGCTCTGGTCCCGCAGCGCGCCCTTGATCTGCCGCCGCTCACCCGCGAGCAGCCCCGCGAACCGGGTCACGTCGAACTCGTCGGCGAGGGGGTCCGGGCCGAGCCGGGCGACGCCCGGGACCTCCGCCGGATCCCGTACGACGTACACCGCCAGCCGCTTCTGCGTCCCCGCCTCGGTGAGGTCGAAGCCCTCGCCGGTGTCCAGGGCGACCCGCAGGGCGAGCGGGCTCTTGCCGCCCGGCCGCGGCGGACCGTCCGGCAGCCGGTCCCTCCAGTGCAGCCACCCGGCACGGGCCAGATGGGTCACGAGGTGCAGCTCACCACCGTCCGCCTCGATGCCGAGAAACTTCCCGTACCGCAGTACGCCCGTGATCTCCCGCCCCTCGAACGCGGTGACCGGCGGCTCGTACGTCTTCAGCACACTGATCGCCACGGGCAGCACACGAACGACTTCATGACCGACGAGGCTCCCGACCAGGAAGTCCCGGAGCGCTTCGACTTCGGGCAATTCAGGCATACGTCAAGGGTGCCATGAGGTGCGTGGGTGGGTGCGGGTGAGCGGGGATCGCTCGCGCGGTTCCCCGCGCCCCTGAAGGACACGGCCCCGCGGGCTTGAAAAGCACGGGTCGCAGCCCCTGCTTCTCAGGCGCGCGGGGAACTGCGCGACCAGCCCCCGCCGATCTCGCACCCGCCGACGCCCCCACACCCCCGAGCTACTGGGCTCCCGGCAGCACGAACTCGCACCACACACACTTCCCCCCGCCCCGCGCCTCCACCCCCCACACGTCCGTCAGCCGGTCCACCAGCAGCAACCCCCTGCCCGACACCCCCGCCTCCCCCGCCTCCCGCCGTCGCGGCAACGCGCTGGAGGAGTCCTCCACCTCGACCCGCAACCGCCGGTCGGACCCGGCCAGCGCCCGCAGCGTCACGATCGCGGACCCCTCCGTGTGCATGAGCGCGTTGGTGATCAGCTCGTCGGCGACGAGCTCGATCTCGTCGGCCCGGTCCCGCGCACCCCAGGTGCGGACGGCCGCGCCGATCATGTGCCGGGCCTCGGTGAGCGCCTCGGGGTCGCCGGGCCCGACATGCTGCTGGAGCCGCCCTCCGGGCTGTTCGGCGCTGCGGCTGCGGCGCCGGAGCAGGAGCAGGGCCACGTCGTCGTCGCCGCCCCTCTCCTCCGCCACGTCGATGAGCCGGTCGGCCAGATCGTCCACGTCGTCCGGCCCGGTGGCGACGAGTGCCCTCAGGGTCCGCATGCCGTCGTCGAGGTCGGCGCCCGGCTCCTCGATGAGGCCGTCGGTGCACAGCAGCAGCGTCTGCCCGGGGTCCAGCTCGACGGCGGTCACCGGGTACTCCAGGCCCCCGAACTCGGCGGACAGCCCGAGCGGCAGCCCCCCGTCCACGGTCACCCGGTGACAGGTGCCGTCGGTGTGCCGGATCAGGGGGTCGATGTGCCCGGCCCGGACCACCTGGACCACTCCGGTGGCCAGGTCGGCCTCCGCGTACAGGGCGGTCGCGAAGCGGTCGGTGTCGAGTTCGTGGAGGAAGGCGGAGGCGCGGGCCATCACGGTGGCCGGGGTGTGGCCCTCGGTGGCGTAGGCCTTCAGGACGATGCGGAGCTGACCCATGACGGCCGCCGCGTGCGTGTCGTGGCCCTGGACGTCGCCGATCACCGCGCCGACGCGTCCGCCGGGCAGCGGGATGAGGTCGTACCAGTCGCCGCCGATGTCCCGGCCGAGAGAGCCCCCGAAGGAGGCGGCCCGGTAGCGGACGGCGATGTCGGCGCCCGGGAAGCTGGGGATGGACCGGGGCAGCATGGCCTGCTGGAGGCCCTCGGCGAGGTCCTTCTCCTGCTCGTAGAACATGGCTCGCTGCAGGCTCTGGGCGATGCTGCTGCCGAGTGCGACGAGGACGTCCCGCTCCTCCCCGGTGAAGCCGCGCCGGTCGCTGTAGAGCAGTCCCATCGCGCCGATCGGGCGGGCCTGCACGATCAGCGGCAGATAGGCGGCCGAAGTGATCTTGAGGTCGGTGATGTGCGGCCACAGCAGCGGATACGACTCGGCGAACTCCTCCGGCGACTCGATGAAGTGCGGTACGAGCTGTCGTACGACCTCGTTCATCGGGTACTTCACGTCGAGGCGGGTGACCCGGGTGCCGGGCACATAGCTGTCCTCGGGGCCGGCGGCGACCATCCGGATCCGTCCTGCCTCGACCAGGCCCATGACCAGGCTGGCGGCGCCGAGGTGGGTGAGGCCGTCGGTGTCCTCCAGGACGTCGATCACGTCCTGGACGGTCCGGGCGTGGGCCAGGGCGGCCGTGATGACCTGGACGACGTTGGTCTGTTTACGGCGGACCTCGTCGTGCGCGGCCTGCTCGGTGCGGGAGCGGATCTCACGCAGTTCCCGGGTGGCGTCGCGGACGATGCCGATGACGCGGTAGGGGCGGCCCGTCCCGTCACGGCGGATGTAACCCTGGGTGTGGGTCCAGCGCAGGGTGCCGTCGCGCAGCCGGATGCGGAAGTAGGCCCCGTAGTTCTCGCTGCCGTCCTTGAGGGCCTGCGAGACGATGGTGTCGAGTCTGCGGCCCTCCATCGGCGGCACCCGCGGCGACAGGCTTTCGGGTCTGCCGTCGTATTCGTCCGGGCGCATGTCGAAGATCTCGTGGGCGGTGGCGTCCATGTGGAACGCACCGGCGTCCAGGTCCCAGTCGAAGGTGCCCATGAGGTTGAGCGCCAGGACCGGGTCCGGGTGGGCGAGCCAGTCGTCCGGGACGTCCGAATCACTCGCTCCCCGATCAACCATGGGGATACTTTGACAGTATTTGCCCGATTATTCGAGTGGAGAGATCATCGTCGATCCGCTCACTATCGTCGGTACCGTGGACTGGTTCACCGCACCCGACTACTGGCTCGGCCGGCTGCTCTTCCAGCGGTCCCTGGCCGTCGTCTATCTGGTCGCCTTCCTGGGGGCGGCCCTGCAGTTCCGCGCGCTGATCGGCGAGCGCGGCATGCTGCCGGTGCCCCGTTTCGTCGAGCGGGTGCCGTTCCGGCAGGCGCCGAGCGTGTTCCACCGTCACTACTCGGACCGTTTCTTCGCGGGCTGGGCCTGGGCGGGCTGCGCGGTGTCGGCGGCGCTGGTCGCGGGGGTGGACTCTCTGCTGCCTCTCTGGGCGGGCATGGTGCTGTGGCTCGTGCCGTGGGCGATGTACCTGTCGATCGTGAACGTCGGCCAGACCTGGTACGCGTTCGGCTGGGAGTCCCTGCTCCTGGAGGTCGGCTTCCTGGCCGTCTTCCTGGGCAACGACGAGGTGGCGCCGCCGGTCGTCGCGCTGTTCCTGGTGCGCTGGGTGCTGTTCCGGGTCGAGTTCGGCGCCGGGCTGATCAAGATGCGCGGCGACGCGTGCTGGCGGAAGCTGACCTGCCTGTACCACCACCACGAGACGCAGCCGATGCCCGGCCCGTTCAGCTGGTTCTTCCACCACCTCCCGAAGCCGTTCCACCGGGTCGAGGCGGCCGCCAACCACGTCACCCAGCTCGTGGTCCCGTTCCTGCTCTTCACCCCGCAGCCCATCGCGACGGCCGCCGCCTCGCTGATGATCCTGACCCAGCTGTGGCTGGTCCTGTCGGGCAACTTCTCCTGGCTGAACTGGATCACGATCGTGCTGGCCGTGTCCGCGGTCGACTTCGGGACGCCGCCGCCGGACACCCCGGACGCACCGCTCTGGTACACGGTCGTGGTGCTCGCCGCCGCCGCCCTGCTCCTCGGGCTCAGCTACCACCCGGTCCGCAACATGGTCTCCCGCCGCCAGGTCATGAACCGCTCCTTCGACCCTCTGCACCTGGTCAACACCTACGGGGCGTTCGGCAGCGTCAGCCGGGTGAGGTACGAGGTGGTGGTCGAGGGCACGGCGGACGACGTGCCGCGCGAGGACTCGCAGTGGCGGGAGTACGAGTTCAGGGGCAAGCCGGGCGATCCGGGGCACTGGCCGCGCCAGTTCGCCCCGTACCATCTGCGGCTCGACTGGCTGATGTGGTTCGCCGCCCTCTCCCCCGCGTACGCCGGCTCCTGGTTCGGCGCCCTGATGGAACGGCTCCTGGAGAACGACCGCGACACCCTCCGCCTGCTCCGCCGCTCCCCCTTCCCCGCCGACGCCCCGCCCCGGTTCGTCCGCGCCCGCCTCTTCCGCTACCGCTACACGACCTGGCGCGAGCTGCGGGAGACCGGGGCGTGCTGGGACCGGACGTACGTACGGGAGTTCATGCCACCGACGCGGCTGACCACGTCGCGCGCGCGGAGCTCGTAGCGGGGCCACGGACGGACTTCTTCACGGCCGACTCTCGACGCGGGGCCGTGCCGCAGGGCACAGTGCTCCCGTACTCGACCACTACTCACGGGTACGCCCTTGCGTCGCGTACGACACCGACGCGCACGACACCACCAGGGAGCATCCGTGACCAGCTGGGTCGGCCGGACCGCCGCCGAGATGTCCGCCGCCGTGCGGGAGAAGCGGGTCACACCGCGTGAGGTGGTGGCGGAGCATCTGGCGCGGATCGAGGCGTTGGACGGGCGGGTCGGGGCGTTCCGCAAGGTGCGGGCGGAAGCGGCCCTGGCGGAGGCCGACGAGGTGGCCGACCGCGCCGATCTGGCCGAACTGCCCCTGGCGGGCGTACCGGTGGCGATCAAGGACAACCTCGCCGTGCGAGGCGAGTCCACCCGGAACGGGTCAGCCGCGACCTCCGGGACACCGGCCGAGGACGACCATGTGACGGTGGCCCGGCTGCGGGCGGCGGGCGCGGTGGTCGTGGGGCTCACGAACGTGCCCGAGCTGTGTGTCTTCGGCACCACGGACGGCGTGCACGGCACCGCCCGCAACCCCTGGGACACCTCGCGTACGACGGGCGGCTCGTCGGGCGGCAGCGCGGCCGCGGTCGCCGCAGGGCTGGTGCCGCTGGCCCTCGGCAACGACGGGATGGGATCGCTGCGGATACCGGCCGCCAACTGCGGTCTGCTGGGCCTCAAGCCGGGCTTCGGAGTCGTCCCCGCGGACATCGGGCACGGCGACTGGTTCGGCATGTCCGAGAACGGCCCACTGGCCACGACCGTCGAGGACGCCCGGCTGATGTTCGGGATACTGGCGGGCTCGGACACCGGATGGCCCTCCGGCACCACCCCGCCCTCACCGAGCATCGCCCTGTCCGTGCGCAGCCCCCTGGTCGGTGTGACCGTCACCCGCCCGTACGCCGATGCCGCGCGCCGGGCGGCCGAGCTGCTGGCCGGGGCCGGGCTGACGGTCCGGCCGGCCGATCCGTCGTATCCCGTCTGGCTGGGCACGACCTCGCTGGCGCACTGGACGGCGGGCACCGCGGTGGACGCCGAGGGCCTCGATCCGACGCTGCTCACCCGGCGCACGCGGGTGCACGCGGCCGTGGGGCGGCGCTTTGTGAAGGGCGTCCGCACGGGCGACCGCCGGGAGCAGTTGCGCCGGCGTCTGGAGCCGTTCTTCGCCGAGCACGACGTGCTGCTCACACCGGCGCTCGCCCGGCGCGGGCCCGCCGCCGCGAACTGGCACGAGCGGGGGTGGCTGCGCAACCTCCTGGTGAACACCAACTACTCGCCGTTGACCCCGCCGTGGAACCTCACGGGCTGGCCGGCGATGTCGGTGCCGTTCGGCACGCTGCCGTCGGGCACGCCCTGTGCGGTGCAGTTGGTGGGCCGCCCTGGTTCGGAGGCCGAACTTCTGGAGGTGGCGGGCCGGTTGGAGAAGCTCAACCCGTGGCGGCGGACGGCGCCGATCGGCTGATCCCGGAAACACGGCCCGGCGGGCGCGGGCCCGGCACCGCCGGCGCCGGAACAACCTCGTCCGACCGGAACAGCCTCGTCCGGCCGGCCGCGTCAGAGCGCCTTGTACATGATGTGCAGCCCCACCCTGCCGTCCTTCGGATGCTCGAACGCGTCCGGGACGGTACCGAGGACGGTGAAGCCGAGCGAGGTCCAGAGCCGTACGGCGGGGTTGGTCTCCACGACAGCGTTGAACACCATGCCCCGGAAGCCCTGGACCTCGGCCTCGGTGAGGACATGTGCGGCGAGGGCGCGGCCGATGCCCTGGCCGGCGCGGTCGGGGTCGACCATGAAGCCCGCGTTGGCGATGCGGGCGGCGGGTCCGCCGTAGTTGGGGGCGAGGTAGGCGGAGCCGACCACCGCTCCGGTCTCGTCCTCGACGACGTACACGCGCTTCGCGGGCGCCATCCACAGGGCGCGGGCGGCTTCCTCGGAGGTGTCCGGGTCCCAGGTGTAGGTCTCGCCGTCGGCGACGACGCGGTGCCAGAACGGCCAGATCCCGGGCCAGTCGTCGGCGGTGGCTTCTCTGATCTGCATGGGCGCGAGTCTGGCACGCCCATGCAGACGGCGATCGTGATCCTGCCGGTCAGTCCACGCTGGGCAGGATGTGGGGCTCGGCGAGGTCGTCCTCGTAGCCCGCCAGTCGGATCGGGGCGGACCTGGCCCACACGTCCAGGCTGCCGAGCTCCTTCTTCGACCGGCCGCCGCCCTCGGTGCGTTCCTTGGGGCGTTGATCGCCATTCTTGTTCTCTGGTGTCACCGCGCACTCCTTATGTGTCGGGTCACCCTCGGGACGTCGGCCCAGCCTGCCGCTGCGCGCCTGACGTCCGCTCGGGTCTGAGTCGATGTCAGTTCGGACGCGGTGGCGCCGGATTACCTGGGTGTGAGAGCAGGCCGTGGTGACCGGCTTGTCCCGGGACGGACCGTGGGTGTGGGTGGGACCCATATCAGGCTGTCCGTCCGGTACAGAGTAACCAAATGAGCGGGTGGCCGCTCTATGGGGCTGAAAACAAGAGGTAACTGTCTAGAGTCGTTCAGCGCCCAGCAGGCCTCACCCTAGGGCAATTTGGCCCATTTGGTAGCTTTTCTCATCACCCGTTCGGCTCAGTACTCGAACCCCGCACCGGCCCGACGACCCATCGGTTCGTCGGCCTCGGCGCGTAGTTCAGGTCCCGTTGGCCGGATCGCAAGCCGACCATGATCTGCTCATGTGCCGCAACGGCATTTCTCACGGGCGGACTCGGGAGGACCGGCGGATGGAACTGCGCAGCGTCGACGAGCTGATGGATCTGCTGCACGCCTGCCTGGGCGGCGGCGGCAGGGCGCCGGACCGCCGCCGGGACGGACCGGACCGCACTCCGGGCACCTGTACCGATCCGCACGAGCACGCGTTGCGGACCGCCGCGCTGCTGCGTCGGGGGCGGCCCGCCGACAAGGAGCTCCAGGTGGCCGGCCTGGTCCACACCCTCGGGCAGTTGCTCCGACCGGGTGACGACACGAGCCACGCGGACCTGGCCGCCGACGCGGTCCGGCCACTGCTCGGCGACCGGGTCGCACATCTCGTACGCCTGCACGCCCTCGGCCCCGACCACCTCGTACGACTCCATGCGGGCGGCTGGGTGGACGCCGGTCTCGTCGAGGACGTGCTGACGCTACGCCAGGCGGACGAGGCGGGCCGGTCGGCCGGGGTGGACGCCGGGGTCCTGGAGGACTGGCGCACCGTGCTGGAACTGGTGGCGGACCGGGCCGGCCGGGTCGGGGCGTCGGCTCACCACTTGCCGGGCGCGTAGTCCTTCAGGAAGACGCCGTACACGTCCTCGCCCTGCTCGCCGAGCACGACGGGGTCGTAGACGCGGGCCGCGCCGTCGACGAGGTCGAGCGGGGCGTGGAAGCCCTCGTCGGCGAGGCGCAGCTTGTCGAAGTGGGGGCGCTCGTCGGTGATCCAGCCGGTGTCGACCGAGGTCATGAGGATGCCGTCGGTCTGGAACATCTCCTGGGCGCTGGTCCGCGTGACCATGTTCATCGCGGCCTTGGCGGCGTTCGTGTTCGGGTGGCCCGCACCCTTGTAGCCACGGCCGAAGACGCCTTCCATCGCCGAGACGTTCACGACGTACGCGCGCTTGCTGGTCGCCTTCCTGGCGGCCTCGGCCATGGCGGGGCGGAGCTTGCTGATCAGGATGAAGGGCGCCGTGTAGTTGCACAGCTGGGTCTCCAGCAGTTCCACCGGGGAGATCTGCTCGATGGTCTGCACCCAGGTGTTGCTGTCGACCACGTCGGGGACGAGGCCGCCCGCGTCGATGGCGGTGCCGTCGAGGTGCCGGGCGACGCTGGCGTTGCCCGCGACCAGGGCGAGGTCGGCGACCTGCTGCGCGTCGAGGCCGCTGATGCCGACGGGCAGCGCGGTCAGGCCGTCCACGGCGCCGGAGTTGAAGGCGCCGATGACGTGGTGCGCGGGCAGCTCGCCGGCGGGCAGCGGTGCGCTCTCCCCCTCGACCAGGGCGGCGTAGGCGGAGGGCAGGCGGCGTACGGTCTGGGTCGCGTTGTTGATGAGGATGTCGAGGGGGCCCGCCTCGGCGACCTGGTCGGCGAGGGCGACGGCCTGGGCCGGGTCGCGCAGGTCGATGCCGACGACCTCCAGGCGGTGCATCCAGTCCGCCGAGTCGTCCATGGCCTTGAAACGGCGGATGGCGTCCTTCGGGAAACGCGTGCTGATCGTGGTGTGCGCGCCGTCGCGCAGCAGCCGCAGCGCGATGTACATGCCGATCTTGGCGCGGCCGCCGGTGAGCAGGGCGCGCTTGCCGGTGAGGTCGGCGCGGACGTCGCGCTTGCCTCGGTTCAGGGCGGCGCAGTCGGCGCAGAGCTGATGGTAGAAGTAGTCGACCTCGACGTACCGGGTCTTGCAGGTGTAGCAGGAGCGCGGGCGCTGGAGTATCCCCGCGATCTTCCCCTCCTCGGTCACGGACGACGGGAGGATGCCCTCGGTCTCGTCGTCGATCCGCTGGGCGGAGCCGGTGGCGGTGGACTCCGTGACCGCCTTGTCGTGCGCGGTCTTGGCGGCGCGGCGTTCCTGGCGGCGGCGCTGCTTCACCGTGCGGTAGACACCGGCCGTCGCCCGGCGCACCGCGATCGCGTCGGGGTGGTCGACCTCCAGCTCGTCCAGCTCGTCCAGCACGCTCAGGCACACGGCGAGCCGCTCCGGATCGATGCCCGGGCCGTGCACGACCTCGTCCGTGGTCGCCGGACCGTCCTCTGTCACCGTCATCGCGCTGCCGTTTCCCTGATCACCCGCGGCTCGCCGTCCGCGTCCGCCACCGAACGCGGAATTCTACGTAGCGCGGGCCCCGGTCTCCAAAAACCAGGCGAGGAAGAGCCCTCGCCCACCCCCGACGTGTCACGGCTCACACGCCGCCAGCAGCTCCTCGACCTCGCGGGTCACCGCCTTGCCCAGCAGCTCCAGATCCGGGACGGCCTCCGCGTCGGCGACCAGGCCGTAGTGGACGCTTCCCCGGTACGTCGAGACGGCCACGGCGAGGGACTGGCCGTGGGCGAGCGGGGCCAGGGGGTAGATCTCCGCGAGCGGGCAGCCGCCGAGGCGGAGGCCGAGGCTCGGCAGGGGGACGCTGGTGACGAGGATGTCGAACCAGAGGCGGGCCGCCTGGCTGACGAGCGGGCCGCCGAGCCGGTGGCCGAGGGGCAGCACATGATCCGCGAGGAGGGCGACCGCGCCGGCGCCCCGGTTGGGCCCGGCATCCTTGTTGCGGTCCATCGCCGCGCGCACCGTACGCAGCCGCCCGAGCGGGTCCGGGTCGTCCACGGGCAGTTTCATCAGATACCCGGAGAGCCGGTTGCCCTGCGGGTGCGCCGTCCGCGGGCGGCGTCTGGAGACGGGGATCAGGGCCCGGGGCGCGACCCCCTGGCTGCCGTCCCCGCGCTCGTCCAGCCACCGCCGCAGCGCCCCCGCCACCACGGCGATGAGGACGTCGTTGACGGTGCCGCCGACGGTCTTGCGGATCCGGTGCACGTCGTCGAGGTCCACGAGCACCCCGGCGGTACGGCGGGTGCCGCTGGCCTCGGAGGTCAGCGCGGCGGAGGAACGGGCGCCGAGGGTCGCGTCGAGCGTGGTGCGGGCGACGGAGGCGCCGATGTCGAGCGCGCGTCCGAGGTCGGAGAAGGTGCCGCGGATCAGGCCGGGCAGCCTGCGCACCTCGTCGAGGAGGCCGCGCGGCGGTTCCGCGGGGCGCGGCCGGGGCGCGGGCATGTCGATGGGGTCCATGACGGCGGCGGCGAGCGTCAGCGCCCGCAGTCCGTCGGCCAGGGCGTGGTGGAACTTGAACAGCACGGCGAAGGATGTGCCGTCCTCCCCGGGCAGCACATGCGCCTCCCACGGCGGGCGGCCGCGCTCCAGCGGGCGCTCCATCAGCCGCCCGGCCACCTCGTGGAAGTCCGCGGCCGGCGCGTGCAGCCGTACGTGGTCGAAGGGCTCGAAGTCGGTGACGGGCTCCCGGGTGGCGCCGCCGAACGCCAGCGGCAGCCGTACGTCCGGGAGCCATACGTCCCGGATCCGCATCCGCAGCCCCGGTACCGCGGCGGCCCGCGTGGCGAGCAGCTCGGCGGCGTGGGCTCCCGCGGTGGGCGAGTTCGCGGTGAAGACGCCCAGGGCGGCCAGGTGCATGGGGTGTTCGGCGGACTCGATGTTCCAGAACGCAAGGTCGAGTGGGGCGAGCAGGTCAGAAGTCAATGGCTTGCCTCGCGTCGACGACGGGTGAGTCAGCAGTCAATCGCTGTTGGCCGATTACGGTCAAGTACGATCAAGCTACGCACAGTTAACAACAGATTACGTCCCACCTCCTGACGAAGGTGGGACGCATGGGACATCTGGGTTCACCGGGGTCACCCTGACGGACTAAGACACCCGCTGCCCCTTGCCCAGGGCTATCACTCCACCCCTGGAGACGGTGTACAGCTCGGCGTCCCGCTCGGGGTTGACTCCGATCGTGGCCCCCGGGGGCACCTGGACGTTCTTGTCGAGCACGGCCCCCCGGACGACCGCACCCCGCCCGATGTGGACGTTGTCGTGCAGGACCGAGCCCTGGACGACCGCACCCGGGTCGACGACGACACCCGGCGACAGGACGGACCTGGTCACCTGGCCACGTATCAGGCAGCCCGAACTGATGATCGACTCGCTGGCGATGCCGCCCGCGTTGAAGCGGGCCGGGGAGAGCTGGCCGGAGCTGGTGTAGATGGGCCAGCTGCGGTTGAAGAGGTTGAAGGCAGGACGCTCGGCGATGAGGTCCATATGGGCGTCGTAGTAGGCGTCGAGCGAGCCGACGTCCCTCCAGTAGCCCTGGTCGCGGGTGGTCTCGCCGGGCACGTGGTTGGCGCTGAAGTCGTACAGCTGCGCCTCGCCCCGGTCGGTGAGCTGGGGCAGGATCGAGCCGCCCATGTCGTGGACGGAGTTCTCGTCCTCGGCGTCGCGCTGGAGCGCCTCCACCAGGGCCTTGGTGGTGAAGACGTAGTTGCCCATCGAGGCGAACACGGATTCGGGATCGTCGACCAGGCCCGGCGGGTCGGACGGCTTCTCCAGGAAGCGCTCCACGGTCCGGCCGTCGGAGCCGGGCGTGATCACGCCGAAGGACGACGACTCCGTGCGCGGCACGCGGATGCCCGCCACCGTCACGCCCGCGCCGCCCTCGATGTGCTGCGCCAGCATCTGGCGGGGGTCCATGCGGTAGACGTGGTCGGCGCCGAACACGGCGACGTACTCCGGCTGTTCGTCGTGCACCAGGTTCAGCGACTGCAGCAGCGCGTCCGCGCTGCCCAGGTACCAGCGCGGACCCAGCCGCTGCTGCGCCGGGACCGGGGTGACGTAGTTGCCCAGCAGGCTCGACATCCGCCAGGTCGTGGTGATGTGCCGGTCCAGCGAGTGCGACTTGTACTGCGTGAGCACGCAGATGCGCAGGATGTCCGCGTTGACGAGATTGGAGAGCACGAAATCCACCAGGCGATACGTTCCGCCGAAAGTCACGGCTGGTTTCGCGCGGTCGGCGGTCAGGGGCATCAGCCTCTTGCCCTCCCCGCCCGCCAGTACGATTCCCAGCACCGAAGGTCCACCCCGCCGCATCCCGCCGCCCCTCTACGCCCGCTCGTGCCGAACCCTGTTCCTTGGCTAGCCCTGTCCGAGGACTTCCTCGACTAGCCGTGTTTGAGGACTTCCTCGTAAAGCTGGACCGTCCGCCGGGCGACCGCGTCCCAGCCGAACTCCCGCACCGCCCGCTCCCGTCCGGCCTCGCCCATACGGGCGGCCGCCCGGGGATCGGCGAGCACCGAGTCGAGGGCGCGGGCCAGCCGGTCCTCGAAACCGTCCTCGGCCGACACGAGGAGGCCCGTGACTCCGTCCTCCACGACCTCCGGGATGCCGCCGACCCGCGAGGCCACCACGGCCGTGCCGCAGGCCATGGCCTCAAGGTTGACAATACCCAGCGGCTCGTAGACCGACGGGCAGACGAACACGGCGGCGTGCGTGAGGAGCTGGATCACATCCGGGCGCGGCAGCATCTGCGGGATCCAGAACAGGCCCTCGCGCGCGCGGCCGAGTTCCGCGAAGAGATCGCGGAACTCCTGGTCTGTCTCCGGCGTGTCGGGCGCGCCCGCACAGAGCACCACCTGCACCGCCGGGTCGATGTCCCGTACGGCGCGCAGCAGGTGGGGCACGCCCTTCTGCCGGGTGATGCGGCCGACGAACAGGACGTACGGGCGGCCGGTGTCGATGCCGATGCGGCCGAGGACGTCCGTGCCGTGGTCCGGCCGGTAGAGGGAGGTGTCGATGCCGTTGTGCACGACGTGGAGCTTCGCCGGGTCCAGGGCGGGATAGCAGCCGAGGATGTCGTCGCGCATGGCGCCGGACACGGCGATCACCGCGTCGGCGGACTCCACGGCGGTGCGCTCGGCCCAGCTGGACAGGGCGTAGCCGCCGCCCAGCTGCTCGGCCTTCCAGGGACGCAGCGGCTCCAGCGAGTGGGCGGTCATGACGTGCGGGATGCCGTGCAGCAGCTTGCCGAAGTGGCCGGCGAGGTTGGCGTACCAGGTGTGCGAGTGGACCAGGTCGCGGCCTTCGAGACCCGCAGCGATGGAGAGGTCCACGGAGAAGGTGCGCAGCGCGTCGTTGGCGCCGTCGAGCGCGGACCAGGGCCGGTGGCGTACGACACCGCCGCCCGCCCCCTCGCCCCAGCAGTGCACGTCCAGGTCGACGAGGGACCTCAACTCGTGGGCGAGGAACTCGACATGAACGCCCGCGCCACCGTAGACGTCGGGCGGATACTCCCGGGTCAGCAGGCCGACTCGCACCCGGAACCCCCTGTCTCAGCGGCTGGTTCCCACATGGTCACCCAGAAGGGTCGGTTGGGGAAGACCACGATTTTCGCGCGGTGGCGCTCCGGAGGTCAGTCACGGCGGCGACCGAGGTCAGATGCGGCAGCCACCGGGGTCAGGTGCGGCGGCCACCGAGGGGCCGCGGGCCGGGCGGCCGGTCGAAGCAGCAGTCGCCGCACAGGCCACCGCCGGGCAGCCGGTAGTAGAGACAGCAGCTGCGGCGGCGGTACGTCACCGGGTCGAGCGTGCCCGCCAGGGCGGGGTGCGCGAACAGGTCGGCGGCGAGCGCGCGGGCTCGACTCGCTTCCTCCGTACGGCCGTTGGCGGCGGCCCAGTGGTCGATCTGGCGCACGGCGCCCATCAGCGCGGAGGCCGCGTTCCCCCACAGCAGACGCTCGGAGACGGGCAGTTGAGCGCGCAGAGCCGCCGCCAACGGTACGAGGTGGCCGTCCCGTACGACCTCGCCGATCCGCTCGGCGGGCAGGCTCCGCACCTCGGTCAGCCACAGCTCGTCCGGGGCGCTCGCGTCCGCGTCCCAGCGCAGGAGGCGCGGGTCCAGGTCGGGGACGCGGCCGTAGACGGCTGCCGCGCCCAGGGCCACCGACCACAGGCGGGCGGCGAAACCGAGGTGGGCGATGGAGGCGGCCACGCGCGGTTCGGGGGCCAGCACACTCCGCGCGACCTTCCGGACACGGAAAATTACGGGATTCGCGTAAACCTCCCTTTCCACATGGGCATCCCGTGCCGCATAGGCCTCCGCGAGGGTGGGCAGGGGACCGTGCGGCGGTTCGCCCGTGCGTAGTACGAAGAAACCGCCGAGGGCCGAGAGAGCGTCGAGACCGGGGTCGTGATCCACGAGGACGAGTAGTACCAGGGCCCGGGGGCGTGTCCACCTGGGGGCTTGCACTCCGTGTCACCCACCTTGGGTATGACGGTGGGCCCGTCGTACTCCAACGGCAGTAGGACTCATTGAGTGCTCAGGTACGACGACGCGAGCACTTTCGCGAGGCATCGTGGTCACCATGAAAGCCGAGCGTTCACCGCGCCGGGCCCGGAGCCCCCGCGCTTCGCTGAGGAGCAGCTCATGAGTGCCCTCGCGTTGTCCGTGCTGTTGTCGTTCGTCTCCGCCGTCGCGTATGCGGGCGGGGCGATCGTCCAGGAGCGTGTCGCGGTGTCCTCCCCCGCCCGGTCCTACGCGCCGCTGCGCCGGCCGGTCTGGTGGGCCGCCGTCGGGCTGAACGGCCTCGGCGGGCTGCTGCACGTGGTGGCCCTGGCCTACGGCCCCCTGAGCGTGGTGCAGCCGCTCGGTGCGCTGACCATCGTCTTCGCCCTGCCCATGGCGGCGCTCTTCGTGGGCCGCAGGGCGGGTGCGACGGCGTGGCGGGGCGCGATCATGGCGACGGTGGGTCTCGCGGGCCTGCTCTCCCTGGTCGGCTCGGCCGACGTGCAGTCGCTGGACACCACCCAGCGGGTGCTGGTGGCCGTGGTCACCGGGGGCGCGGTGGCCGCACTGATGGTGGTGGGCCGCGCCGCGCACCGACACCCGGCGGTGCGCAGCATCCTGCTGGCGGTCGCCTCCGGCGTCGCGTTCGGCATGTCCTCGGTCTTCACGAAGACGGTCGCCGTCGACTGGACGGACGGCGTCGCGCTCGCCGACGTGCCGACCCTCGCGGTCATAGGCGTCTTCGCGACGGCCGGTCTGCTGCTGTCCCAGGCCGCCTACCGGGGCGGCGGCCTCGCGGCCCCGCTCGCCACGCTCACCGTGGTGAACCCGGTGGTGGCGGCCGCGGTCGGCATCACGATGTTCGGCGAGACGTTCCGCTACGGCACGGCCGGCACCCTCCTCGCGCTGGGCTGCGGCATCGTCGCGGCGGGCGGTCTGATCCTGCTGACCACCGAGCGCCTCGGCGACGAGGTCCGGGCGGAGCGGACCGACGAGGACGTCCCGGCCACGGCCGCCGACCGGCAGTCCCTGGCCCTGGAGGAGCTGCTCGCCGGGCTTCCGCGGCGCACCGCGGAGGTCCCGGCCGCCGACGACACGATCGGCCTGGACCAGCGCGTGGTCGTACCGGCCCCGTTCCTGGGGAGGAGCGCGGCCGACGAGGACGACGCTCCGCCCGGCCTGCTGCTACAGCCGTTCCACGGCGAGCTGTACGTGCCCAGGACACTTCTCGACCGGCACCGCGACCGCGTGAAATCCTGAGCGGGAGGCCCCGACCGGGCCTCCCGCGCCGGGTCCGGGTCTCCCGCACCGCGTCAGATCCGCACCCCTCCCGCACGCAGGTAGGCGATCGGATCGATGTCGCTGCCGAAGCCGGGCCCCGTCCGCACCTCGAAGTGCAGATGCGGGCCCGAGCTGTTGCCGGTGGAGCCGGAGCGGCCGATGCGCTGGCCCGCGCCCACGTTCTGGCCGGCCTTCACGGAGATCGCCGACAGATGGGCGTACTGCGTGTAGCGGCCGTCGGCGTGGCGGATCACCACCTGGTAGCCGAAGGAGCCGCCCCAGCCCGAGGTGACGATCTCACCGGCGGCCACGGACTTCACGGAGCTGCCGGTCGCCACCGGGAAGTCGACGCCCGTGTGGTAGCCCTTGGACCAGGAAGAGCCCGAGGCCCGGTAGGGCGTGCCCAGGGAGGCACTCACCGGGGCGACGAAGGACGCCGACTCCTGCCGCTTCTCGGAGGTCTGCTCCTTCTGAACCTTCTTCTGTTCTTTCTTCTGCTCTTTCTGCTGTTCCTTTTTCTGTTCCCTCTTCTGGCCCGTCGTGTTCAGGCTCAGCCGCTGTCCGGGGAGTATCACGTCCGGATCGGAGCCGATGGTTCTGCGGTTGGCCTCGTAGAGCTTGCGCCAACCACCCCTGACCTCACGGGAGCCGGCGATCTCGGAGAGGGTGTCGCCCTGGACCACCGTGTACATCTCGACCCTGCCGGCCTGTGACTGTGGCGTGGTCTGGGGTTTCACATCCCCGATCGTGAGGCCGGCGCGGCCCGAACACGTGGGCCAGGCCCCGGGGCCCTGCCCGTCGAGGACCTTCTCGGCGATCGCGATCTGCTGTTCCTTGGTGGCCAGGTCCGCGCGGGCGGCGTAGGCCGTACCGCCGAAGGCCTCCCAGGTGGACTGGCTGAACTGGAGACCGCCGTAGTACCCGTTCCCGGTGTTGATGTTCCAGTCGTTGGTGGACTCACAGGCCGCGACCTTGTCCCAGGTCTCGACATCGGCCGCTTCCGCGACCCCGGTGCCGATCAGCGGGAGCGCCATCCCCGCGCCGCCCGCCGTGACGGTGAGTGAGGCGCGGTTGATCCTGTTCGGCTGGTACCGGCGGTGCCGACCGCGTACGGCCATGGAGAAGCCCCCTCGCATATGCCATGAGCCGCAAAAGTAAGTGCCCCGAACCGGCCATGACAAGACGAAAAACCAGCCGCTCCGGTCCCACGAGTGGCGAGTAAGCGACCTGCTCCGGCGCGTAAGTGCCCCCGTCCGGCGCGCGAGTGACCAGGGACGGCGCGCAAGCAACCGGGTTGCGCGCCCCATTGAGGCAGGTAGGGCCCTTCCTGCGTACTCAAGCCCGGCAGGCCGCGCAGTGCGGACGGGGCCGGTGCACGTCAGGATGGCCCGAAGGACAATACTGGCGTGTAGGAACGGCACCACCGATATCAGGATCCATAGGAGCCAACCGTATGAGCACTTCAGCCCAGATCGGCGTCACCGGCCTCGCGGTCATGGGGAGCAACCTCGCCCGCAACTTCGCCCGCAACGGCTACACGGTCGCCGTCCACAACCGCTCCGCGGCGAAGACCCACGCGCTGATCGAGGAGCACGGGCACGAGGGCGACTTCATCGCGGCCGAGACCGCCAAGGACTTCGTGCAGGCGCTGGAGAGGCCCCGGCGCCTGGTCGTCATGGTGAAGGCGGGCGGGCCCACGGACGCGGTGATCGAGGAGTTCGCGCCGCTCCTGGAGCCCGGCGACATGATCATCGACGGCGGCAACGCGCACTTCGCCGACACCCGCCGTCGTGAGGCCGCGCTGCGCGACCAGGGAATCCACTTCGTTGGCGCCGGCATCTCCGGCGGCGAGGAGGGCGCGCTGAACGGGCCGAGCATCATGCCGGGCGGCCCGGTCGAGTCGTACGACTCCCTCGGCCCGATGCTGGAGAAGATCTCCGCGAAGGCCTCCGACGGCGCGCCGTGCGTCACGCACGTGGGGCCGGACGGCGCCGGGCACTTCGTGAAGATGGTCCACAACGGCATCGAGTACGCCGACATGCAGCTGATCGGCGAGGCGTACCAGCTGCTGCGCGATGTGGCCGGATACAGCCCCGCGCAGATCGCGGAGATCTTCCGCACCTGGAACACCGGGCGGCTCGACTCGTATCTGATCGAGATCACGGCCGAGGTGCTGGCGCACGTGGACGCCGCCACCGGCAAGCCGTTCGTGGACGTGGTCGTCGACCAGGCGGAGCAGAAGGGCACCGGCCGCTGGACCGTCCAGATCGCGCTGGACCTGGGCGTTCCGGTCTCCGGCATCGCCGAGGCCGTCTTCGCCCGCTCCCTGTCGGGCCACGCCGCGCTGCGCGACGCCTCCCGCTCGCTGGCCGGGCCCAAGGCCACGCCGCTCAGCGCGGCCGAGGCGGGCGCCTTCGCCGACCGGGTCGAGCAGGCGCTGTACGCCTCCAAGATCGTGTCGTACACCCAGGGCTTCCACGAGATCGACGCGGCCCGCGACGAGTACGACTGGAACATCGACCTCGGCAAGGTGGCCTCGATCTGGCGGGGCGGCTGCATCATCCGCGCGGCCTTCCTCGACCGGATCCGTGCCGCGTACGACGCCCGGCCCGACCTGCCGAGCCTGCTCTCCGACGACGCGTTCGCCCAGGAGATCGCGGCGGCGCAGGACGACTGGCGCGAGGTGCTGGTGGCCGCGACGCGTCAGGGTGTGCCGACGCCCGGGTTCGCGGCGGCGCTGGCGTACTACGACGCGCTGCGTGCGGAGCGGTTGCCTGCGGCGCTCACGCAGGGGCAGCGGGACTTCTTCGGGGCGCACACGTACCGGAGGGTGGACCGGGAGGGGTCGTTCCACACGCTGTGGGGACAGGGCCGCGGTGAGGTCGAAGCCTAAAGGAGTGCGGGTGCGGATCGATTGGCGGCCGCGAGTTGTTCGTGGCTGGTCGCGCAGTTGCCCGCGCCCCTGAGGTGGAGATGTGGCCCGGCATGGAAACGTCCATGCCGGGCCTTTCTTCTGCCACCTGACCACTTGCTACGACAGGGGTCCCGGCCTCGGCTCCCCCGGCACCGGGTCCGGGCCCGGGGGGTTCGGGACCGGGTCCGGCGTGGGGGTGGGACGGGGGTCGGGGGTGGGGACCGGGTCGGGGAACGGGGGCTGCGGGAAGGGTTCCGGGCGGTCGGGGCCCGGGCCAGGCGTGGGGCCGGGGCGCACGGGGTCCGGGTCTGGGTCTGTCATCGCGTCCTCCAGCCATGGGGTACGTCGGCGATGGACTCGTGCCACGGGTACCCGTCCCCCGCACGGGCAGTCACCCGGTCGGCGGAGCCGCCTTGACCGCTCCCGTCGACGGATTCCTCAGAAGCCCTCGGGGTGCGCGATCAGCCAGTCCTTCGCGGCCCGCAGCAGCTCCGGACCAACGGCCGGGGCCTCCTCGGGGTGGCGTTCTGCCCACTTGACGACGTAAGGGCACAGCGGCGCGACGACGACGCCCTCGCGGGCCGCGATGCCGTACAACTCCCGGGCCAGTGAGCCCGCGATGCCGTGTCCCTCGTGCGCGGGCTCGACGATCGTGTGGACCGGGACCAGCGCGCCCTGTGGGGCTTCGAGGACGAAGTACTGGATATGACCGGCCAGTTCGTCGCCGGCGAAGGCCTCCAGTCGGCCGGCCGCCCGGTCGTCACGAATCTGTACGTCGCTCATGGCACTCCTCGCGTGCGGATCAGTGACGCCGGGCCGCCGCGTGGCCTCAGACGGTGACGGCCTGCGGGCTGCGCCGCTGGTCCGAACCCGGCACGGGCTCGGAGGCGTCCGAGCCCAGGGCCACGATCCGGTTGTCGCGGTCCACGTGCACGATCCTGGGCTCCAGGGCACGGGCCTCGGCGTCGGAGACCTGAGCGTAACTGATGATGATCACCAGGTCCCCGGGATGGACGAGGTGGGCCGCGGCACCGTTGATCCCGACGACCCCCGACCCGCGCTCGCCCTCGATGACGTACGTCTCCAGACGGGCGCCGTTGGTGATGTCGACGATGTGCACGAGCTCGCCCGGCAGCAGGTCGGCGGCGTCCAGCAGGTCGGCGTCGATGGTCACGGACCCGACGTAGTGCAGGTCGGCCTGGGTGACCGTGGCTCGGTGGATCTTGGACTTGAACATGGTACGAAACACGGAGAACTCCCGAATCGTCTGCTCCCTGCCCGCTTTGTGCAGGTCAAGGGCGGTATTCACTCTACACAGGCACGCGTCGAAGTCGACGATTGTGAGGAACATCGCTTCTCTATGGGGAGAAGGCTCCTGCCTGGGCTTCCGCGCCGACCAGGCTGTTGTGACGCCACCGAACAAGTGCTTGTTCGGACAGCTCTTTCAGGATGTTCGGGAACTCATGCTGACCAGATGCTGACTTACCTGACGATGTGCCAGGTACGTGCTTCGTCGAGCACGGAGCCACTCCCCACATCGACCTGGAAGTCGTTCAACGCGCCCGGCAGCCCGGGGCTTCATCCGGTCCCGGAACAAATAGGCGGTCGAGTAGACCTACGACTGACTAGATGTACGAGGGCTCGACGTTGGTGACGCTCTCGCGGAGGCGTGCTGCTGGCGGCTTTCCGGCGGCAGCACTATGCGGCGGCCGGTGGTAGTTGTCGTGGATGTTCCACACTGTGATCGCGGCTGACCCGGCGTCCTCGCTGGTGAACTCGCGGGCGTAGAGGACTTCCTCGGCCATGATGCGCTGGTAGCGCTCCACCTTCCCGTTGTGCCGAGGTGTGTATGGTTTCGTTCTCTGATGCCGGGTGCCTTGCCCGACGATGCGGGCGAAGTCGCCGGAGCGGTAGCAAGCGCCGTTGTCGTGACGACCCGGTGTATGTGGTTGGTGCCGTGGGCGGCGAACCAGACCTTCGCCCGGGCAAGGAAAGCAGCAGCCGTCGCGCCCAACTCATCGCCCAGCGGTTCTGTGTAGGCGAGCCGTGAGAAACCATCGCCGCCGGAGTGCAGGTAGACGTAGCACCGCCGGGCCCGGCGCGCCAGTCCTGCGCCGCGACTCCTCGACCGCGCCTCTCCCGTACGGGCCCCGCGTCTCGTACCAGCCCCGCGCCAGGGCGAGAAGCCGTTCCCGGGCGGTCTCCGCAAGCCGCAGCCGGGGCTCCTTGCGTCGCGCAGATGGGCAGGGATGTGCTGGCCGTGCCCGGCAACACGGGTTGAGGCGAAAGCCCCTGAAGGCCTTCGTGACGCTCGAGTGCCTGCCGCGAGTGTGCCGTCGCAGTCCGCGCCTGGCGATCGGACTGCTTCGGGCCGGGGCGGGCACTAGACCCACCACCGCCCGTCCGGTTCCGCCCCGGTCGCGCGCAACCGCTTCGGGAGTCCCTTTGCTGATCAGCCTGTTCGTCGCCCGCCGTCTCCGCAGGGCCGCACGGGTGGCCTTCGGATGGGACGAGTTGCGTCCCGGCCAGCTCACCGCGATGAAAGCGGTCATGCGCCGCAGGGACGCCATGGTGGTGATGCCGACCGGCTCGGGCAAGTCGGCGGTGTACCAGGTGCCGGGCATGCTGCTCCCCGGTCCGACGCTCGTCGTGTCACCGTTGATCGCTCTCCAGCGGGACCAGATCGCCGGACTGCTGCGAAGCAGCGGCCAGACCGCCGTCGCCGTCAACTCGTCGATGTCCAGGGCGCAGAACGAGCAGGCATGGGAGAGCGTGAGCGACAAAACGGCCCGGTTTCTCTTCCTCGCCCCGGAACAGCTCGCCAAGCAGGACGTGCTGGAGCGGCTGGCCGCGCTGAGACCGTCCCTCTTCGTCGTGGACGAGGCGCAGTGCGTGTCCTCCTGGGGCCACGACTTCCGGCCGGACTACCTCAGGCTCCGGCAGGCCGCCGAGAGCATCGGGCGCCCTCCCATCCTCGCCCTCACCGCCAGCGCCGCCGCACCGGTGCGAGCCGACATCGTCGAGCAGCTCGGCATGCGCAAGGCCCACGAGGTGGTGGCCGGGTTCGACCGGCCCAACATCCGCCTGGAGGTCACCCGCTTCCTGGACAACGCGGCCAAGCGGCGCGCCGTGGTGGAGCGGGCTGCGGCCGAGCCCAAGCCGGACATCGTCTACGTCGCCACCCGCAAGGACGCCGAGGCGTACGCCGCCGAGCTGAGCGGACTCGGTCTGAGCGCCGCCGCCTACCACGCGGGCAGCCGGTCGGCCGACCGCAGCGCGGTCCACGACAACTTTCTCGGCGGCGAGTTGGACGTGGTGGTGGCCACCTCGGCATTCGGCATGGGCATCGACAAGCCCGACGTACGGTTCGTGCTGCACGCCTCGGTGCCCGGGTCCCTCGACGCCTACTACCAGGAGATAGGCCGGGCGGGCAGGGACGGCGAGCCGTCCCGGGCCATCCTGCACTACCGCGTCGAGGACCTGGGCCTGCAGAGGTTCTTCTCCACCGGCCGCCCGGACGCGGACACCATCGCCGACGTCTCCCGCCTCGTACGGGACTGTGCGACCCCGGTGACACCGACGGAACTCCAGGAGGAGACCGGCCTGTCCGCCGGCCGGCTGACCGCCGTCCTCAACCTCCTGGAGAGTGCCGGAGCCCTCACCACGGAACGTGGAAAGGTGGCCCCGGTCCCCGGGGCCGATGCGGAGGAAACCGCCGCGCGGGCCGTGGAGTTGGGCACCGCGCACGAGAGCATGGAACGCTCCCGGGTCGACATGATGCGCGGCCTGGCCGAGACCACCGGCTGCCGACGGCGTTTCCTGCTCGGCTACTTCGGCGAGCGCCTCAACTCCCCCTGCGGCAACTGCGACCGATGCGAACAGCGGCCCACCGGCGCCGAAGCCGCAGTCGGCGCCGTCCCTGGCCTGTCCCGCCCCCGGACCGCCTCACCCACGCGCCACGACCACCCGTTTGTGCCCGGCACCGCGGTCCACCACCCGCAGTGGGGTGACGGCGAGGTCCTCAGCGAGGAGGAGAACCGGATCACCGTCCTGTTCGCCTCGGTCGGCTACCGAACCCTGTCACTGCCGGTGATCCTGGAGAAGAACCTGCTCACAGCCGCTTCCTAGACGCAGGCCCGGTCGGCCCGCCGCAGCACCGCATACAGCCCCGCGCGCTCACCGCGAACCCGACCAGGAAGGCCACATTCCCGAACGAAGGCCACTGCTCCGGCACCCACCCCACGAACTTCTCCAGTTCGAGAACAGTGGGACCGATACAACGATGCCCGCCAACTGTCGACGGGATTGCGGCTGCTGGGACCCACGAACAGCGTCGGCGTGACAGCTTCACGATCGACGCCACCAACCCCACCCCCATCGCCGAAGCCCTCGAGAACAGCCTCATGAACTGTGACCGCCGGTGACGCCTGGACCGTGGCGTCGTTGCCCCGGGCATGGTGAAGATCGCCCCTCAGGAGGGGCATACGACAGTCCTGCAGTCCGGTGAACAGACGGTCCCGGCACAACTTGCGAAACGCCGTGCGGCTGGGGTGCTCGTCCTCGCCTGCCTGGCCGCTTGTTGTGCGGTCTGGGTCCTCCTCGGTGTCGGCAGTCGTCCCTCCCCCGAGAGCTGGACGCCGCCCTCCGCCGAGTCCCTGCGCGCCGACGAGTTCCTGGCCTCCCGGTTCACGACCGGTGAGCCTCATCTGGCGCTGGTGGCCACGTCTTCCGGATCGGTCGACGACCCGCGCGTCACCCGGGCCGGCCAGAAACTCCTCGAAGGTCTCGCCGCCGATCCGCGCACCGAGTGGGTCCGGGGGTACTGGCCGCTCCGGCTCCCCGAGTTCCGTACGGCCGACGGGCGGCGCGCGCTGGTACTGGTGCGTTTCCGGGGAGACGAGCAGGCCGTGCGCACCGCGGCGAATCATGTGATGACCCGGTACACCGGGAAGACCGGGCCCGGTGAAGTGCTGAAGGTCTCCGCCGGGGGCGAGGACGCGGTCCTCTCCGAGAGCGAACGGCTCAGCGAACGCGGGCTGCTACTGGCCGAGTTCATCGCGGCGCCCGCGATTCTCCTGATCCTGCTGTGGGTGTTCGCCAGTGCCGTGGCCGCGCTGCTTCCGGTGGTGGTGGGCGCGTTCGCCGTGGTGGTCGCCGGGGCATGCCTGCGGCTGCTGGACGGTGTGGTGCCGGTGTCGGCCTTCAGCGTCAGTGTCACCACCGCCTTGGGATTCGGGCTGGCCGTGGACTACAGCCTGCTCCTCGTCTCGCGCTACCGGGAGGAGGTCGCCGCGGGCAACACCCCGGACGCGGCGGTGGAGGTGACGCTGCGCACCGCCGGACGCGCCGTGGCGTTCTCCGGCGCCACCGTGGTGGCTGCTCTGTGCACGCTGTTGGTCGTCCCGCTACCGCTGCTGCGGTCTCTCGCCTTCGGCGGCACCGCGATCGTCGTCACCTCCGTCGTGGGGGCGTTGGCGGTCGTGCCCGCGCTGCTCGTGGTGCTCGGAGCCCGTATCGACCGCGGGGACGTCTTCGCCCGACTGCGCCGACCGCGCGGCGGGCGCCGGGAGAGCGACTCCTGGGCCCGGCTTGCACGCTGGGTGGTGAGGCGGCCGGCGGCCGTCGCGCTCGCGGGCTTCGCGTTCCTGGTCCTTCTTGCCGTACCGGCGCTTCAGGTGCGGTTCGGTGTGTACGCCGATGCGACGCTCCCGGGTTCCTCGCCGGTCGCCGCGACCGCCCGGACCCTTCGCACCGAGTTCGGCTCGGCCGCGTCGGGCGCCCCCTCCGTCGTACTGCCCGGCCTGAATGCGGAGGCGGACTCACGGGAACGGGCAGCGCTCGACGGATACGCCCGCAGGCTCTCCCGCGTCTCGGGAGTGGCCCTGGTGGACACCGTCACGGGGGTCTACCAGGACGGGAACCGTTCTCCGCTGCCGGCGGCCCGGGCGGCGTCGTTCGCCGCCGCGTCCGCCAGTCGGCTGTCCGTGACCCCTCAGGCGTACGCCCGCGCGCCCCTCACTCCCGAGGGGAGCCGGCTGGTGGAGCGGCTCCGCCGGGTCCCCGCGCCGGTTCCGGCTCTTGTCGGTGGTCCGGGTGCCCGGCTGGCGGACACCGAGAAGGTGATGACGGACCGGCTGCCGCTTGTCGCGGTACTCGCCTGTGGTGGGACCTTCCTCCTGCTGCTGCTCTACACCCGCAGTCTGCTCGTGCCGGTGAAGGCTGTGCTGCTGAACATGCTGAGTCTGGCCGCCACCTTCGGAGTCCTGGTCGCCGTTTTCCAGGAGGGCTGGTTTCCCGGTGTGTCTCCTGCGGGAATCACCGATGTACTCATCCCCTTGATGTTCGCTGTGGCGTTCGGTCTTTCCATGGACTACGAGGTCTTCCTGCTCTCACGGATCCTTGAGGAACACCGGCGCGGCAGTCCCACCCCACTCGCCGTGGCGACCGGCCTCCAGCAGACGGGGCGGCTCTTCACCTCCGCCGCGCTGGTCTTCGCCGTGTCCATGTCCTCTTTGGCGCTGTCCGGGCTGCTGCATCTGCGTGTGGTGGGCGTCGGCCTCGCGGTGGCCGTTCTGGTGGACTGCACGGTTGTACGTGCACTGCTCGTACCCGCTGTGATGCAGCTCGCGGGCAGGGTGAACTGGTGGCTGCCGACCTGGCGGGGAAGCCTTCAGCGCGGGGCGGTACCGAAGACGTGGTCCCAGTAGGGGCAGCTCACGCCGAATCCGCGCCGTTCGTCCTGGAAGTGGTGGCGCAGATGGCGGTTGCGCAGGCGTCGGCCCAGAGTCGTGGACGGGCGGTGGTGGTGCATGTGGAAGTGCAGGACGTCGTACACCACGTAGCCCGCGACGAATCCGCCGGTCAGGGCGGCGCCCGGCCCCGCTCCGGCCAGTAGGTGAAACAGCTCGTAGGCGCCGTATGCGCCGGGGACGCTGACCGAGGGGGGCATGACCAGCCGCCGGGGATCGTTGGGGTGGTCGTGGTGGACCCCGTGCACCATCCAGTGTGCCCGGCGTCCCCACGCACTGCGCGGGGTGAAGTGGAACAGCGCCCGGTGCACCCAGTACTCGGTCAGCGTCCATACTCCGTAGCCGAGCAGAAAGTACGCCAGGAGCAGGAGCGCCCCTGTGTGCCGGGCCGCCCAGGCGAGCAGCAGCAGGACGGCCGGGCCGTGCAACAACGGGGGTACGGCGGGATGCACACGGGTGAAGCGGTCGAGGAAGCGTGAGCGGAACATGGGCGGAGACGCGCGCAGTCCGTCCGCCCGCCCGGCGCTCTCCTCACACCGCAGTGACTCATTCGCTGTCATCGTGCATCACCTTCGTGTGTCTCAGCCCTCTGATCACAGGGGCCGCCGATAGATCCGATAGGTCTTGGACCGCTGCGCTCCCATCCGCGCGATGGCCTGGTTCATGACGGAGTTGTCCTCCAGGACCCATGACAACTCGCCGGCCTTGTAGCCGAGTTGGCGTCCAGCCTGGACGAGGCGCGTGTACAGCAGCGCGTCGAGGCCCCGGTTCCGGTATTCCGGTTTCACTCCCAGGGCGATCAGTCGGCACCGGTCGATCCTGCGGGCGGCTCTGGCGGCCCTGATCAGGCCGATGGGCAGCCCGTATCGGGTCAGGCGGCCACCGGCCGCCTTCAGCGCCTGGTTGGCATCGGGGACGGCCAGGCAGAACGCCGCCGGGTCCCCGTCCACCTCCGCGACCAGCACCAGTTCGGGCCGGACGATTCGCCGAAGTTGTGCCGTGAGGTGGCGGAACTCGCGCTCCGTGGGGGGTACGAAGCCCCAGTTCCGTTCCCAGGCGTGCGTGTAGATGTCCCGCAGCCGTCGCTCCTCGGCGTCGAAGTCGCTGAGATCGAGCGGTCGTACGCGGACGCCACCGCGCTCTTGCGCCCATTGCGCGAGCCGGGTGACGGCGCCGTCCACCGGCGCCTGCGTGGTCCACTCCCAGGCCCACAGGTCCTTGGCCTTGGTGAATCCGCAGGACAGCAGCAACTTGTCGTGATGGGGCGGGTTGTACGGCATCAGGACGGTCGGCGACGAGGAGAATCCCTCAACGAGCGTGCCGCATTCGGCGTTGGTCGAGAAGCTCACCGGCCCCACCGACGAGGTGAGCCCGCGCCCGCGCAGCCAGTCCCCGACGGCCTCGAACAGCGCCTGGGCCGCATCGGGATCGTCCGCGCACTCGAAGAGCCCGAAGAATCCGGCGCTGCCCCCGTGGTGGGTGTTGTGTCGGGGGTTGTGGACGGCGGCGACGCGTCCGACGGCCTGCTCTCCCCGGTGAGCGAGGAACAGTTCGGCGTCGCCGAACTCGAAGAAGGGGTTCTTCCGTGGGTCGAGGAACGCCTTGCGCTCGCTCTCCAGGGGCGGCACCCAGCAAGGGTCGCCCCGGTACAGCCGGTACGGCAGCCGGATGAACTCCCGGCGCCGCGCGGAATTGCGTACCACCGTGACACGGGGCGGATCGGCCAGGGCGCGTGACATGGTCGTCACACCGTCCCCTTGATCGGTTCCGCGCGCGCATCCTCGTCCTCGGTGAGGGCTGCGGCGATCAGGCCGACCGCGAGGTCGATGTCCTCCTCGGTGTGCTCCGAGCAGACGCCGAGCCGTAGCCGGGCTCCGCCGATCGGCACGGCCGGCGGGAACAACGGGCAGACCAGCAGGCCGCGTTCGGCCAGTCGCCGGGTGACACGCGCGGTGCGGTCCATGGTGCCCACCGGCACCACCACCACATGGGCGGCGGAGCCGGCCGTAGTGACGCCGACGGCATGCAGCCGGGCGCGCAGCGTACGCGCGTTGTCATGGAGCCTGCGCCGCCGCTCAGCCCCTTCTTCCGCCAGCACCGAGAACGCCGCGAGTGCTGCCCCGACCGTGCCGGGCGGCAGGCCCAGGGACAACAGATAGGCGTCCGCCGAGTGCCTGAGCAGCGTCACCACGTCGGCGTCGGCACAGACGAACCCTCCGGTGGAGGCGAACGCCTTGCTGAACGTACCCGTGATGACATCGACCCGGTCCAGCACACCGAGCGACTCGGCCACGCCCCGCCCCTGAGGGCCGAGCGTGCCCGCGCTGTGCGCCTCGTCCACCACCAGCAGGGCGTCGTACTGTTCGGCCAGATCGGCGATCTCCGTCAGCGGGGCGAGATCGCCGTCGGCGCTGAACAGGCCGTCCACGACGATCAGCCGCCGCCCCGACCCTTGCGGCTGGGGCGCCGCACGGAGCAACTCCGCCAGATGTCGAGGGTCGTTGTGCCGGAAAACGTGTGCGGTGGCTCCGGACAGTCGGACCCCCATGGTGATCGACTGATGGTTGAAGCGATCGGCGAAGACATGGTCACGAGGTCCGGCCAGGGTGCCGAGTACGCCCAGGTTGGCCTGCATCCCGGTCGGGAAGAGGAGCGCGGCCGGGCGCCCGGACCAGGCGGTCACGGCAGCTTCCAACTCCTGGTGCAGCTGGGTGTATCCGCCGACCGCCTGCGTTCCGTACGTGCCCGTGCCGAACCGGCGGGTGGCCGCGAGCGCGCCTTCCAGCACCTGCGGATGCCGGGCAAGCCCGAGATAGTCGGCGGACCCGAAGACGGTGACCGACTGGCCCTGGGCATTCCCCGAGCCGGGACGGGCGTGCGGCACCCCGATCCGGGCCCGGGTCGTCGCCGCCTCCGTGATCAGCGGAAACAGCGGATAGGTGTCCTCCCGCTGCCAGCGGTCCACCAGGTCGAGCGTGCTGCTGTGTGCGGGACCGAAATCCATCGGCGGTCTCATCTCGCTTTCTCACTCCTGTGCGTGGTGCGGGCCTTACCCGGTGGTGCGTGCGCCTCGGAGAATCTCTGTGGCGGCCATGTCCCGGACCGTCTCGCAGCTGCCGCCGTACACGCTGAAGACGCGGACATCACGCAGCACGGTCAGCATGCCGGGGGCGGACTCGTCGTCACGGAAGGCGTCGGGGCCGGACAGCCGGGCGCATTCCTCTACGACCCGCTGGGCCAGCCGGGCACTGGCTGTCTTGGCCAACGCGGCGTCCAGCTGGTCGTCGGCGCATCCGATCTGTTCCACGATGACGTCGACAAAAGCCTCGGCTGCCTCAAGTTCGGCGTCCCACCAAGCGAGTTCGGCCATCGCCTGGCCCGTCGGACCCACCAGACGTGCCGTTCGTTCCAGTGCCCAGCGAGCACAGGCCAGGGCTCCCGCCGCGATCGCCAGACGCTCCTGCGGGAGGATTCCCGCCAGGAGCGCCAGGGCCAGGCCAGGGCGTCCGAGCACCGCTTCGCGGGGCAGCCGGCAGTCCTCAAGGCTCACCCGTCCGGTCGGGGAGGTGTGCAGCCCGGCCGTCGTGAGCGGCGTGACAACGACCCCGGGCAGATCAGCGGGTACGAGGAACAGGGTCAGCCCCAGGGCGGAGGCTCCGGGGGTGGTGCGGGCCAGGACGACCAGGACATCAGCGAGAGGCGCGTTGGTGATGAATGTCTTCTCGCCCCGCAGGACCCACCCGTCCGGTTCGGACCGAGCCGTGGCGGCAACGGAGCGGACCAGATCGGAGCCGCCGCCGGGCTCGGTCAACGCGACCGAGGCGACGGCCTCGCCCGCGAGGATCGGGCGCAGCCACCCGTCCCGTTGTCCGGGGGTGCCGTGGCCGGCCAGCAGAGGGGCGACCAAGTGCGTCAGCACCGACAGACTGGTGCACACTCCGGCGGCCGGCTCACGCATCACGGCGCGGCCGAACGCGATGCCATGGGCGAGGTCCAGCCCCAGTCCGCCCTGGTCCACGGGTACGCCGATGCCGAACACCCCAGCTCGGCCCATGGTTTCGAACAGGGAACGCGTCACGGTCCCCTGCCGCTCCCAGCGCGCCAGATAGGGCATGATCTCCGCGTCGACCAAGGCGCGCGCCGACTCGCGAAACGCGGCGGGACAGCTTGGATCGAGCATCGTCGCAGCGCGCAACGGCGTGGCACGCTTCACCGAAGACTCCCCGCCACCGGCTGGCTGGGCCGCCCGACCGGCTGCAGGAAGGACGCCTCGCCCGCCAACCTTTCGCGCATGCTGTGCACCAGCCGCTGCTCTCCGCCGAGCAGCACCGGGGCGAAGACCGCCGCGCGGTAGGCCGCAGCGATCGGATGCCCGTCCATGAACCCCCGCCCACCGAAGAGCCGACAGGCGGTACCCACCGCCCGGGGAACGGCCCGGGAGACGAACACCCCGGCCCGCACAGCACGGTCCCACTGGGCGGGCCCGCCCGCGGTGGCTGCGCGACGCGTGACCGCGTGGCACATGCGCACCTCGGCGGTGGCTTCGGCCACAGCGTGCAGGAAGGCCTGGCGGTCCGCCAGGGCACCGTCCTGAAACGGCCTGCGGCTCGCGTATCGGAGAACATCCGAGACGGACTGCTGGGCCAGGTCGGTCAGCAGCTGTGCGAGGGCCAGCCGGGTGGCCGCCACGGCGTCGCCGAGCAACGGAGCATGCTGCTCCACGGTGCCCAGCAGCGCATGGTCGGGCACGGGAAGAGCGGTCACCTCCAGCCTGGCGAACCGAACGCCGGCCAAGGCGCCGAATCGCTGTTCCCGTACCTGCGTGTGCGCCGTGTCGAGGGGCAGCAGAAGCAGTACGGGACGGTCGTCATGTCGGCGGATGCCCTCGGCGAGCACTGCCCGGGCGTCGGGCAGACCGAGAACCTGATCCGCGTGTCCGTGTGCCTCCAGGCGACCCGGGGGTCCGTGCAATGCGATGTCGCAGTGGGTGCCCAACAGGCCGTGGGTGGTCGCATGGCCCAGTGCGGTACTGACCCGGTCCGGCCGTGCCGAGGAGTCCGGTACCAGACGGTCGAGCAGGTCCAGGGTCAGTCGTCGGGCGACGGTTGTGAGCACGGCCCCGCCCAGCCCCGCGTCGTTGCCCCGGTCAGGAGCGGGCATGGGAGGAACCCCGACTCGTCCCCTCGCCCAGCAGGTCGAGGAACGCGCCGAGAGGGAGAGTGGGTACGAGGCTCTCGGCGAACACCGCCATGTCGAACTCCACGTGGTAGCGGGTCTCGACGTCGGCCACCGTCTCCGCCAACAGCAGTGAATCGAGCCCGAGTTGATCAAGCGTGGCTTTCTCGGAAAGCGCCGCCGCGTCGATACGCAGCCGAGCGGCGAGACGTTGTTTGAGGTCCTCCCGGTCCGGGACCTGACGGACTGCCTCGGCCGACGTCGGCACTGTTTCCACGGTGTCCTCTTCTCTGCCTTGTTCTGGTCTGCGCGTGGTAGCGGGGGCGGGAATCCGTGCGTGTCAGGCCGAGCGGCCAGGACGCCGAGGGTTCAGGACTCCGCCGGGACGGCCAGTCGTACTCCGGGCGGAAGCTCTCCCGCCGTGGCGGCGGCGCCCAGGCTGAGCCGTCGTACCTTGCCGCTTGCCGTCCGCGGGAGCGCGCCTCGCCGTGCGATGTAGACATCGCTCACCGGCACCCGGAACTCACGAAGTACGGTGAGCCGGGCACTGTTCACCAGAGCGGCCTCGCCGGCCGCCCCGGTGGCCGTCCTCCGGGCATCCGCCAGTTCCAGGAACAGTACGAGGTCCTCGGTCGCCGCTGTTTCCCGCACCACGGCGACCGCGGCGACCGCGGCGAGTGTCTCCGGCGAGGCGTCGAGAACCGTCTGCTCGATGTCCGTGGGGGCCAGCAGCCGTCCGGCGTACTTCACGGCTTCCTTCGAACGCCCGATCACGAAGAGCTCGCCGTCGGCCAGCGCACCGAGGTCCCCGGTCGGGACGAGGCCGTCGTCCCCGGCCGCCGGGCGTCGTACGCCGTCGGGGCCGATCGTCCAGCGGGCCGCCGACGCTCCGCCGATCCGGATCTCGCCGACTCGTCCCTGGGGCAGTTCTCGCCCGTCCGGGGCGACGATCCGCACCTCGGTGCCGGGCAACGGGGCGCCGTGGCCGATGAGTTCCCGCGCGCCACCGCCACCGCTGCCGTCGGCTGACTCCGTTGAGGATCGAGGCTGTGGCAGCGGGACAAGTCGTCCGCGCTCCAGAGCGGCCGTGTCGAAGCGGCGCACCACCGAGCCGACCAGCGGTGCCCGGCAGGCGACCGCGACGCAGTTCTCGGCCAACCCGTAAGCAGGCAGAAGCACATGGCGGCGCATCCCCTGTCCGGCGAACGTCTTCTCGAACCGCTCGCAGAGTCGCGGCGCGACACGCTCCGCGCCGATGACGGCGACGCTCAGCGCGGACAGGTCGATACCGGTCAGCCGGGCGGGCGCACGCCCCGCGGCGCGAGCGGCCATCTCGTAGGCGAAGGGAGGGCCGGTGGTGTGCGTGGCGCGAAAGTCGCCCAACTGCTCGATCCAGCGCAGCGGATCACGTACGAACGCACCCGGCGGCAGCGCCCGGAAGGCGAATCCCGCGTAGAGGCTGGCCCAGAAGCTGCCGATCAGGCCCATGTCGTGGGAGAGCGGGAGCCACGTCACCGCGCGCCCGGCTGCCATGAGCCCGATGCGTTCGGTGATGGCGCGCAGATTCACGGCCAGGTTGCGGTGGGTGAGAACGATTCCTCTGGGGGAGGCGAGACTGCCCGAACTGAACTGGACCACTGCGACATCGTCCGGATCGGGCGTCGGTTCCACTCCATGGGCGGCGCCCCGCCCCGGCACCTCCGCCAGAGACAGATGCGTCACCCTCAGTCCGGCGGCGCGAGTCTCTTCCGGGCCGATCATCGGTGCGCCGTCCGACACATACCAGCGCGCTCCGCCGACTCGCAGCGCGGCCAGGGCCCGGAGCCGTTCCTGGGTATTGACGCCGAGCCCTCTGGGCACACCGGTCGGCACCAGGACAGCCCCGCAGAGCGGGATCGCCAAGGACGCCGTCATCGCCACCGTGGTGCTGTCCATCTCGAGTGCGACAGCGTCGCCCCGCTTCACCCCGTGGCCGGTGAACCATGCGGCGCGCTCCACGACCCGTGCCCAGAACTCGGGATAGGACATCTCCGCGTCCCCCGCCGCCCCCACCGTGGCCGACACCCCCGAACGAGCGTGCGCGCGAAGAACCTCGGTCAACGTCGCGCACGGCTGCGCAGGGTCCCCGTCGTACGCCAGCAACTGGTCCTCCTCGACCGCTTTCAGGACTGCCTCCTCTTCAACGAGATCAGACACTGAAAGTAACAGACCGAACACATAGCGTACTTACGGTGATACGGTGCCGTTCCTGGTGACAACCACCCCGAAGGCAGGCATGGTACGGAGCCCGACCCTCCGCAGAACCGAGGCGCACCAAGGCGCCGAGGCCGACCACCGACACAGCGCGGACTTCGAGCAGGAAGTCGTACAGTGACCCGCCACGGCTTCGAAGATCTCGCCGGACAACGGTTTCTGATCACCGGGGCCACCGGCTTCGTCGGCCGGCGCCTGTGCGCCCGACTCACCGCACAAGGCGCCCGGGTCACGGCCCTGGTGCGAGAAACCTCCGTCCGAGACGGCCTCCCCTCCGACGCGAAACTGACCGTGGGCGATCTCACCACCGCGGAGGGCGCCGAGGCGGTGCGCGAGGCGGCCGCCGCTGCCGACTGCGTGTTCCATCTCGCCGCAGTAGTCAAGTCCCGCTCCGCCGAGGGCTATTGGCGCTGCAACTCAGCAGGCTCCGGACGACTCGCCAAGGCGCTGGCCTCGCTTGCCTCCCCGCCGCGCCTGGTCGTGTGCTCCTCACTGGCCGCCGGCGGTCCCGCACGGCCGGGGCAGCCGCGAACCGAGGACGAACCACCTGCCCCCGTCTCGCATTACGGACGCAGCAAGCTCGCCGGAGAACTCGCCGTCCGAGAACTCGCCGACCGCCTGGCAGTGGTCGCGATCCGGCCGCCCATCGTGTACGGGCCGGGCGACCCGGCGTTTCTGCCGTCGCTGCTGCCGATGATCCGCAGCGGGATCGTCGTCAAAAGCGGCTTCGGGCCGAGGCATTACTCCGTCATCCACGTCGACGACCTGTGCACTGCATTGCTCGCAGCCGCAACTCGAGGCAGGACGATGTGCCCCGACGTCCCGGACTCGGGTGTCTACACGGTCTCGGACGGCACGGAACACACCTGGCACGGGATCTGCCGGACAGTGGCCAACGCGCTGGGCCGCCGCCCTCCGCTGGTGCTCCCCGTCCCGCACGCCGTTACGCGAGCCGTCGCCGAGTGCGCCGAAGCACTGGGGCGGCTGGGTGGCTTCGTACCACCACTCAACCGGGACAAGACCCGCGAACTACGCTGCACGGCATGGACGTGCTCGGCCGAACGGGCCCGCACCGACCTCGGATTCGTTCCGTCGATCGCACTGGCCGAGGGAGTTGCCGCCACCCTCAGGGGCTGAGCGCTCCGGCGGCGCGAGACCGCCCGGAGAGCCCCTACACGTCACAACACCGCACGCTTTCAAGCTGATTCGGGACCGGCCAGCGGGGTCGCCCCTGCATGTCCCGACGTGATGACCTGGCGAAGCCATCGGCGACGCAGAGCCGCACGACTACTCCACTGCCGCTCTGATCAGCGCAGGGCAGCACGCCGAGCGATCGGTCTCCTCGCGCGCACAGAATGGCGGCCCCTTCAGGCCGGGACGGGGACCCCGGCACCTATTCGGCCGCCTTCACGGTGAAGGATTTGACGGTCTCCGTCCCCGCGGTGGACATAGACGACGATGCTTCCCGCGCCGGTGACGCCCCGCAGCCCACGCTTCGTAAGACACCGACGCGACGCCCTCGGCTCGCGGCGGCGGATCCGCTTGTGGGCCATGACGCGGGAGACGCCCATTTCGGCGGCGACATGAGCAACCGGGCAGCCGGCGCGGCTCGTTCGACGAGCAGCCGCCTGTGCCCGCGCCGCTGTTCGCCAGCGACACCACCGCCCGGCTCGGCCATGCCGACTTCGCCCGTTTCCACTTTCTCGACCCCGTCGCCGCCGACTTCTCCGTCGACTGGGAAGCCGGTGCCCGCGTCACGGTCGCGCTGCTGCGCGCCGAGGCCGGTCGACATCCAGCCGATCCGGACCTGCGCGAGCTCGTCGGTGAACACTTCCCGGCCGAGCAATGGATCCACCTGCGGACCACGAACCCGATCGAGTCGACCTTCTCCACCGTCAAGCACCGCACCAAGGTCACCCGCGGCGCCGGCAGCCCGGCCTCGGCCCTCGCGATGGTGTTCAAGCTCGTCGAATCCGCCCAGGCCCGCTGGCGCGCGGTCACCGGCGCCCACCTCGTCGCCCTGGTCCGCGCCGGCGCCCGCTTCGAGAACGGTCACCTCGTCGAACGGCCCGAGGCCGCTGCCGCATGACACCGGTCTGCTTAACGAGTAGGCGTCCCAGAACCGGCCTGGAACTATGGCGGCTATGAAGCGAGTCGTGATCCTGGGGCGTGGCGGTTCAGGGAAGTCAGCCCTCGCGGCCCGCCTGGGCGCAATCACCGGGCTTCCCGTCATCGAGCTGGACAGGCACTTCTGGCGACCCGGCCTTGAAGTGACACCTCCCGATCAGTGGGCCGCGGTCCAACGTGAACTCGTCCGAGACGAGGCTTGGCTCATGGATGGCGACCTCGGGCCCTACGACGTCCCCGACGTCCGGCTCCGAGCGGCGGACACTGTCATCCTGCTGGACTTCTCGTTCTCGCGCTGCGCCTGGCGAGCGATCCGACGCTCGCGGGAACGCGCCGACTTCTGGCGGTGGGTATGGTCCTACCGACGCCGGAGCCGACCGCTCCTCCTCTCGGCGATCATGACCCACGCCGGTGCTGCGAACCTGCACGTAATTCGGAATCCGCGCGCACTGAGACGCTTCGTAGCGCAAGTCACGACCGGCCAGATCCCCGGGCGCCCGTAACTCCATGTATGGCACGACACCGCGCAACCTCGTCCGATCCACAGGATTCGACAATTACTCCGGGCGTGGACCATGGCACTGATCCGCAAGGCGTGAGCTGCCCCAGATCCGGGACCGCGGCAGCCCTGACAAGGCGTGTGCAGGAAGGCCCCCCACAGTGACTGTTGGGTCTGTGGGATCCCAAGAACGGCGGCCAGCAGGAAGGCTTCCTATGTGCGCCTGACACTTGGTCACTGCATCAAGGCCGGTGCCTGGACCGAAATCCGAGGAGGGTCAGCTTGCGCAATTGCCGACGGAACCCCAGCGAAGAAAGTCCGTACCGCCAGCGCCGTCGAGGACCGCAACCGCGTACTGGGCGTAGCGCCATTCCAGCCGGGCACGGGATTCGGTGAGGATTGTCCGGCAGGCCACACCGGCGGCAGTCTGCCCCCAGTCCTCCCGCGTGCTCTGGTCCCACTCGGGCTTGGTCGCCCACACGTACATCACGCCTTCGTCCGGGGCGAATCCGATGCTGGTGTTCTCGTCGCTGATGTAGCGGGGGTCGTGGAACAGCCGGGAATTGCCGTTCCACTCCACGAAAAGCTGGTGGACCGCATCGGTCGCCACCCGGATCTCGTCCTTGTCGACGCTCGGGATCTGCGCGGCCGTCAGGCCGGCTTCGGCGGGATCCCAGTTCGGATCCTGCCCTTGGTCGGTGGTGCTGCGTTCGATCGTCTGGGTGACACAGCCAGTGTTGGTGCGAAAGTCGTCTTCCCACACGATCGCGGGTGCCGCGGGGGTGGTGTTGTCCACCAGGACGTACTCGTCGTACGGAAGGTCCTTATAGAGGTCCGCCATCATGCGCAGGGTGAGGCAGGCGTCCTTGGCCGTTCCCTGAATGACGCGTGACTCGACAGTCGGGCCGCTGACGGCGATGTAGATCTCTTTCCTCGGCCGGGCGTAGGTTACGTCGTACTGGCCGCTGTAGTTGTACTCCTCGCCGACTCCCAGGCCGACATCGTGGCCGAGCGCGGCCTCGGTCTCGATCTCGGCCTCTCCCTTGGCGCGGCGGGCCGAACGCCATGAGGTGATCGTCGCCTCGTCGGCGTCCACGGACGGTGATGTGTCCGGTCTCCCGGGACTTGCCGTCGGTGAAGCGGGAGAGGATGCATCGGTGATCCTCGTGGAGGACGCGCTGTCGTGGCGGGAACTCGAGGGCAGTGTCTCCGTCTTGCCGGGCTGAAGGGCGAGCGCTCCGCCCGTCAGGCCGCCGATGACGACGCCTGTGACCACGGCGATGCCTGCCATGCGTCTACTTGAACGGGCGTGAGGGTGCCAGGCCGGGTCGTCCACGGCGGGCACGTCCCACTCGGCCGCGACGAGGTCGCCGACCAGCGTCGGTTCCGCACCGGCTGGGATGACCTGTGTGGCCTGAGCCGCGAGAAGAACGGCGCATTCCTCGGCGGCCTGACTCGCGGTGATTCGGCTGCCTGGCTGCTTGGAAAGGGCGCTCTCCACGATGGTGCGGAGTTCGTCAGGAAGGCCTTGGAGGTCGGGTTCCTCGGCCATGACGCGGTAGGCGACCACGTCAGGGGCTCCCGTGCCGAAAGGCAGGCGTCCGGTGGCAGCGTAGGCAACGAGCGCGCCCCAGGCGAACAGGTCGCCTTCGGGGCCGGCGCTGCCGGCGCGGTAATACTCGGGGCTGATCCAACCGGGGGTGCCGGTCATGATGCCGGTGCGGGTCACGGACGTACCGTCGGCGGCGTGGGCAATGCCGAAGTCCAGGACGCGGGGGCCTGCGGGGCTGAGTATGACGTTCTGCGGCTTGACATCCCGATGGACAACGCCAGCAGCATGAATGGCCGCGAGAGCCTGGGCGGTGCCTGTCGCGAAGGCGTACAAGGTGCTCTCGGCGAGCGGTCCATGGGTCGCGAGATGCCGGTCGAGGGTGGGCCCTGGGACGTATGCCATGGCCAGCCACGGCGAATCGGCATCCGGGTCGGCAGCGAGCAGAGGTATGAGAAACGGCCCCTGCACACGTGCGGAGAGCTGAACCTCGCGGCGGAACCGGGCCCGAAACTCGGGATCCTCGGCCTGCGCGGAATGAACGACCTTCACCGCGACGCGGAGGCCGAGGGCGTCGAGGCCGGCGTGAACGGTACCCATACCGCCCGAGCCGAGACGGCCGATGATCCGGTAGGGACCAACCCGCTTGGGGTCACCAGGGCGGGCGGGCAACACCCGTTCGCCGGAGCGAGAACTGCTCACGAGGGCTTCCGTTCTCCTTCACCAGCAGAGCGTGAAAGGCCGGACGCGCCGAAGGGGCACGCCCGTCCCTGGAAGCTGGATGTTATCTGCGCATCATCACCATGAGCGCCGATGAGGAAGCCGGAATCGGAGAGCGTCACCGGATGCACGCCCGGCCACCCACACGGTGATCACCCACACCGCACGCGGGAAATTCTCACGCGGCGCGGCTCACCGATCAGCACTCGCCCGACAACTCCCGCCCGGGCCCGCTACGCCAACTCGTCACTACCACTCGCCTGATGAGCCGAGTCGGGCACGTGCCCTTCGGATAGCTCAGCTCCACCAGTCGCTCCGCGGAAGTTCGAGAACGCCCCTCAAGCAGCGGGCGAGCCCCGTAGGGACCCTTCCGAACAGGAGCCAGGCGCCTGCTCCCAGGTCCCCGCCGTGGCGGTCACCAAGTCAGCAAGTCAGCAAGCTGGGACGCCTCCGCATCCAATGCTGACCGTTTGCTGACCCGAGGGGCACCATTGCGCTCCTGACCTGCACAGATACCCAAGTACTAGATCTTGGACTTGAACATGGTGCGCAGCATGTTGAACTCCCGGAAGACGGCTCCCTGCCGGCTTGCTGCAGGTCAAGGGCTGTTCTGTCAGCCTACATCCGACGCTCCCGCAGGCCCCGGGGGTTCTCAGACGCCGACGTGGTGATGGGCCGCCCACGCCGCCGGGGCGTCGCCGTAGTGGACGCGGACCAGCCGCGCCGTACGGGCCAGCGCGACGGCCGGTTCGTCGCGGGCGGTGTCCAGGGCGTCGTAGAAGGCGCGGGCCGTCTCCTCGGCGACG
>NZ_LRTR01000714.1 GCF_001550375.1 Streptomyces europaeiscabiei
CTCATCCGCCGCGGCCGGTCCCTCCTCAGGGGCCGGCCGTCTTCGTGCCGGGGCCGCCGGCACGGGTGAGGCACGGTCCCCGGCACCGCCGGGGCACAGGAGCGGGACGTCCTGCTCACCGGCGCGCGCGAGCGCGCACGTCCCGGCGTGATTCGGCAAGTCCCGGTGCGCGGCACGGCAAGTGGACCGCCCGGTCCGTTCCTACAGTCGCTGTGCGTCGAACCGGCGCCGGGCACGTCCCGGCGTCCGTGTTCGTCTCCCGCCACCGCGAGCGAGCCGTCCGCCAACCGATAGGTGACAGACACATGCCCTCTGGAATCTCGATCGGCGTCGTCGGCGGCGGTGCGGCCGCCGTCTGCCTGATCGACAACCTGGCCCGGAGCGAGGGCGACCCCGGCAGCCTCACCGTGTTCGAACCCTCGCCCCATCTGTGGCGCGGCCGCGCCTACCAGATCGACACCGAGATCCTGCGCGTGAACGCCACCCCCGACGACATGTCCGTACGGGCGGGCGACCCCGGGCACTTCGAGCGCTGGCTGCAGGCCCACGACCGCGTCACCGGCGTGGTCCGGGGCGCCGACCGGCTGTCGGGAGCCCGCTTCGCGCCGCGCGCCGTCTACGGCGACTACCTGGAGGAGACCGCGTACGCGGCCCTGGGCCGGCTGCGGGGCAGGGGCTGGCGCGTCGACATCGTCGGCGAGGCCGTGAAGGCCGCCGGCCGAAGGCCCGGCCAGGTGCTCCTGGGCACCGGTCCGGGGCGGACGCGGGCCTTCGACTACGCGGTGCTGTGCGTCGGCGGCGACAGCCCCAAGGACGTCTACGGACTCGCCGGCACGCCCGGCTTCATCGCAGAGCCCTACCCGCTCTCCGGCACGCTGGCAGAACTCGGTGAGAACGACCACGTGGCCGTCATCGGCAGCGGCCTGACCGCCGTCGACATCGTCCTGTCGCTGGCCGCCCGGGGCCACCGGGGCCCCATCAGCCTGATGTCGCGGCGCGGCGTGCTGCCGGGCGTCCGGCAGCGGCCCACCCCCCTCGAACTGCGCCACCTGACGCCGGTGCGGGTGAGGACCGCCGCCCGGGAGCGGTCCCGGCTGACCATCGAGGACGTGGCCGCGGTACTGCGGGCGGAGTTCAGGGACGCCGGAGCGGATCTCGACGGCGTCATCGAGGAGATCGTCCGCGTCGACCTGGAGGACCCGGTCGACCGGCTGCGCCGCCAGCTCGACGAGGTCGACTCGCCGCAGGTGGGCATGCGCATCCTGCAGCGCGCCGTGCCGGAGACCGGACCCGACGTATGGCCCCTGCTGCGCGAGGAGGACAAGGTCCGGGTCCTGCGCGCCCACTACCGCACCCTCATGAGCCTGTGCTGCCCCATGCCGCCCTCCAGCGCCACCGTCCTGCTCGGCCTGGTGGAGGCGGGCCGGCTGGAGATGTTCTCGGGCCTGCTCGACATCACCGCGGCCGACGGGAGCGGCTTCGACGTCCTGGCCGCCGACGGCACCGCCTTCCGCGCCGACAAGGTGATCAGCGCCGTCAACGCCTCCGAGGGGCGCATCCCCTGCGGCGCGCTGCCCCTGGTGACCTCACTGGTCAAGGCCCGCGCGGTCAGCCGCCACCCGCACGGCGGACTGCAGCTGGCCCGCGCCACCAGCCGGCTCACCAGCAACGGGCGGCCCGACCCGCGGCTGTACGGGCTCGGCAACATCGCCGCCGGAGCCCTGTTCTTCACCTTCGGCATCCCCTCCCTGGTCGACCGCAGCCAGGACATCGTCACCGCGATCCTCCAGCACTCGGCCACCGTCGACGCCGCCCGCAGCGAGGCCGAACCGGTCGCCGCCTGACGACGCGCCGGCCCGCCCGCCCGCACCCAGCCACCCAGGAAGGACCGCCCGCGCAATGAGCCCGACCGCGACCGATCCTCGCCCCGCCTACCTGGCCGCCACCGCCACCCGGCTGCCGATCCCCGGCGAACCGCGCTTCGCCACGCACGAGGAGACCCGCCGCCATCGCAAGCAGCGGCTGGCCGCCGCCGTCAGGCTGTTCGGGAAGTACGGCTTCGCGGAAGGGATATCCGGCCACATCTCCGTACGCGACCCCGAACACCGGGACCGCTTCTGGGTCAATCCCTTCGGCGTCTCCTTCCGGCAGGTCCGCGTCGCCGACCTGATCTGCGTCGACCTGGCCGGTGACGTGGTGGCCGGCCACCACCCGGTCAACCCCAGCGCGTTCGTGATCCACTCACAGATCCACGAGCTGCACCCCGACGCCACCGCGGCCGCCCACGGCCACACCCCGCACTCCCGGGCGCTGGGCGCACTGGGCACGCTGCTCGAACCGATCGACCAGGAATCGGCGGCGTTCTACGGCCGCCAGGTGCTCTACGGCCGCTACGACGGGCCTTCCGTGACACCGGCCCAGGGCCGTGACATCGCCGAGGCACTCGGCGACAACCGGGCCGTCCTGCTGCGCCACCACGGACTGATCACGGTGGGCGCCTCCCTGGACGAGGCCGTGCACTGGTTTTTGACCTACGACAGCTGCGCGCAGGTGCAGCTCCTCGCCCGGGCCGCGGGCACCCCGCGCCCCCTCACCCACGAACAGGCCCTGGCCGCCCGCGAAGGCTTCGGGGACGAGGAGCTGGGCCGGTTCAGCTTCCAGCTGCTGTGGGACGAGATCGTCGCCGAGCAGCCCGACCTGCTCCAGGAGGAGCCGGGAGGCGCCGGCGCGCACGGCGGGGGCGCCGGATGATCCGCACCGCCGCGGTGGTGGGCACGGGAGTGATCGGCACCTCCATCGCGCTGGCCCTCACCCGGCACGGGGTGAGCGTGTACCTGAGCGACACCGACCGGTGCGCGGCACGCACCGCCGCGGCACTGGGCGCGGGGCTCGTCGGCACACCGCCCGCCCCGGCCGACATCGCGGTGCTGGCCGTTCCGCCCAGACGCCTGCGCCCCGTTCTCGCCGAGCAGTGCGCCCGCGGGCTCGCCCGCGGTTACACCGACGTCGCGAGCGTCAAGGCCGGGCCGGGACGCGAGGTGGCCGCCAGCGGCGTGGACCCGGCGGTGTTCATCGGCGGTCATCCCCTGGCCGAACGGGAACGCTCCGGCCCGCTGGCCGCCCGCGCCGAGCTGTTCCAGGAGCGGCCCTGGGTGCTCAGCCCGTCCGCGCACACGGGCCGGGACACCCTCAACACGGCGCTGGAGCTGGTGGCCCTGTGCGGCGCCACCCCCGTCCTCATGGACAGTCAGGCGCACGACCGGGCGGTCGCCGTCGTCTCCCACGCCCCGCACGTCGTCGCCGCGCTCGTCGCGGCCCGCCTGGAGCACCTGTCCGCCGACGCGGTGCGGCTGGCCGGGCGGAGCGTGCACGAAGCCACCCGGACCGCCGACGGCGACGTGCGGCTGTGGGGCGACATCCTGGAGAACAACGCCTCGGCGGTCGCGGACGTCCTGGACGAACTCGCCGAGGATCTCGCGGTCACCGTGGCGGCGCTGCGCGGCCTGGCCGCCGTCGACGCCGACGAACGCGCCCAGGGCACGACCCTGCTGGCCGACCTGCTCACCCGCGGGCTCGCCGGCCGCGACACCCTCGCGGGCACGCACGGCCTGCCCGGACGCGCCCGTGTCCCCGTCCGCGTCCTCATCGCGGACCGGCCGGGCGAGCTGGCCCGGCTGCTGGGCACCGCCTGCGAGTTCGGCATCAGCGTCGAGGACCTGTCCGTCGACCACCCGCCGGGCAGGCCGGGCGGCCTGGTGGAACTGATGGTCGCGCCCGCCGCAGCGCCGGGCATGGCGGGCCGGCTGGAGGACCGCGGCTGGCGCGTGCAGCG
>NZ_LRTR01000715.1 GCF_001550375.1 Streptomyces europaeiscabiei
GGGTGACGACCCCGGCCGCCGAGTTCGAGCCGGACCACCCGGCCGCCCCGGACCACCCCCGTGCCGACGCCAGTTACTCCGGCCGCCCCGACACCCTGCCCGCCGCCATGCTCGACGGCGACCCCGCCACCGGCTGGTCCAACGCGTTCCTCAAGGCGGCCACCGCCCTGCTGCCCGCGTTCTCCGGGGCGCGGCCCGTGGACTGGGTGTCGGTGGACTGGGGACGGCCCGGGACGGTCGACCGGGTCGAGGTCTCGTTCACCGTCGACGCGGGGCACACGCTGCCCGAGGCCGTCGGCGTCGAGGTGTGGGACGGCAGCCGGTACGTTCCCGCCGAGGGCGCGAAGGCCGACTGGGCCACCACCTCCGACGCCCCCACGGCGATCACGTTCGCCCCGCTGCGCGGCACCCGTGTCCGGCTCACGCTGACGAGCCGCCATCCGGGTGAGGCGCGCGGCGCGGTGCGGATCAGCCGGCTGGACGTTCTCGCGGTCTGACCGCGTCGGGAGAGCCGCTTCGGTCCGGATGGGAACGCAGGAGGGAAACCAGTCCCGTCCGGACCGTTGACGGGCTGTCATGTCTCTAACAGCATGGCCAACGACCACATTTGGGAGCGCTCCCATTTCTGTCCCTCCGTCGCGCGTGCCGTTGCGTACATGCGCCGTTCCGAACATGCGCCGTTGCGTACTTGCGCCATTCCGTAGTTGCGCCATCCGCCACCACCCGTCACCGCTGTGCGCCCCCACCTCCCCCGAGGAGCCCCAGACGTGAAACGACGCAGAACCACCCTGCTCGCCCTGACGGCCCTCCTCGCGGCGGCGCTCACCGCGCTGCCCACCGGCCCGGCCCAGGCCGAGGAGGTCGAACAGGTCAAGAACGGAGCCTTCGACACCACCACCGCCCCCTGGTGGACGACCGGCAACGTCACCGCCGGACTCACCGACGGTCACCTCTGCGCCGACATCCCCGGCGGCACCACCAACCGCTGGGACGCCGCCGTCGGCCAGAACGACATCACCCTCGTCAAGGGCGAGTCGTACCGGTTCAGTTTCTCCGCGTCCGGCACGCCCCAGGGCAACGTCCTGCGGGCGATCGTCGGCCTGTCGGCGGCACCGTACGACACGTACTTCGAGGTGAGCCCGCAGCTGAACGTCTCGGGCGACTCCTACTCGTACACCTTCACCTCGCCCGTCGACACCGCGCAGGGCCAGGTCGGCTTCCAAGTGGGCGGCAACGCCGCCCCGTTCACCTTCTGCATGGACGACGTGTCGCTGCTCGGCGGGGTGCCGCCGGAGGTGTACGAGCCCGACACCGGGCCCCGGGTGCGCGTCAACCAGGTCGCCTATCTGCCCGCCGGGCCCAAGAACGCCACCCTGGTCACCGACGCCACGGCCAAGCTGCCCTGGAAGCTGAAGAACGCGTCGGGTGCCGTGGTCGCCCACGGGCGGAGCGTCCCGCGCGGGCTCGACGCCTCCTCGGGGCAGAACGTCCACTCGATCGACTTCGGCGCCTACCGCAAGCGCGGCACCGGCTTCACGCTGGTCGTCGACGGCGAGACCAGCCGGCCCTTCGACATCGACCCGAGCGCCTACGAACGCCTCCGGCTCGACTCGCTGAAGTACTACTACACCCAGCGCAGCGGCACCCCGATCAGCGACGAACTGCGCCCCGGCTACGGCCGCGCCGCCGGTCACCTGAACGCGGCGCCCAACCAGGGCGACCGCGACGTGCCCTGCCAGCCCGGAGTGTGCGACTACACGCTCGACGTCACCGGCGGCTGGTACGACGCCGGTGACCACGGCAAGTACGTCGTCAACGGCGGCATCTCCACCTGGGAGGTGCTGAGCACGTACGAGCGCTCCCTGTACGCCCGCACCGGGGAGTCCGAAAAGCTCGGCGACGGGTCGCTGAACATCCCGGAGAGCGGCAACAAGGTCCCGGACCTGCTGGACGAGGCCCGCTGGCAGCTCGACTTCATGCTCAGGATGCAGGTGCCGAAGGGGCAGCCCCTCGCCGGCATGGTCCACCACAAGATCCACGACGAGCAGTGGACCGGCCTGCCCCTGATGCCCGCCGACGACGCGCAGAAGCGCGAACTGCACCCGCCGAGCACCGCGGCCACCCTGAACCTGGCCGCCACGGCCGCACAGGCTGCCCGCC
>NZ_LRTR01000716.1 GCF_001550375.1 Streptomyces europaeiscabiei
GGCCGAGGCGGCGGGCGCGGGCCGAGGCGGCGGGCGCGGGTCGAGGCCACCGGATGCCCGGACGCCGACCTCAGGGGGATTCCCATCCCGGACCGGCATCCCAGGCTTCCCTGTCTCCGCAGGTTGTCGGGGGTGGGATCGTCCCACCGTTGCAAGTCGGGGGCAGCCGTTGTGCCGAGCCCACGGGGCATCCGACGCTATGGGTGTCGCACCGGCTGAAGCGGCCGACCGCACGGCAGCGCCACGACCCCCGACTCACCCGTCCGCTGGGACACCCATTTCTTGGGGCACCAGGGTGCAGGGCGCGGACGCCCAAGGGGGCGCCCGATCGCCTTCGCCCCGCCACGGCCACCGCGGTCCGAGGAGGAGGCGGGTGGTGTGGCGGCGCCGGCCGAGCACGCGACCTCATACCGAATACCGATCAGAAGAGGAACACGCATATGAGCATGAAGTCCCTTACGGCAAACCGTGTGGCCGTGGCCGCGGGTCTCGTCCTGGCTCTCGGGTGTGGTGTGTCGGCACAGGCCTCCGCCACCGGGCCGCAGACGGTCAGCGAGAAGGCCAATGCCGCGGTGAAGAGCCGCTCGGGCGGCAGCGGCGCCAAGGGCACCATCGCCGCCTGCTCCCAGAAGGTCCTCGGGGTGTCCGCCGTGACGGAGCCCGCGGACAGCAAGGACGCCAGGCACCTCCTCCTCATCGTCCAGAACGCCGGCGACAAGAAGTGCAACCTCTACCGCTACCCCCAGGTACGGCTCGGTAACGGTCGGACCACGGCCCCCGTGATCAAGGAGAGCGACCCGCACCCGGGGAAGCCCGTCACTCTCGCTCCGGGTGAGGAAGGCTATGCCGCTCTGCTCGTCAACGGCCCCATGGACGAGTACGAGGCGAAGAGCATCACCCTCAGCCTCCAGGGTCGCAAGTCCGGCAGCAGCGCGGGCAAGCCGATCGATGTCCCCATGCCCGTCCCCACGTTGTACGCCAACGACTTCCAGCGTGTCACCTACTGGACGACTGCTCCCGGCTACGCCCTGGATTTCATCATGTCGAAGTGACGGACCTCGATCGGAACCGCCGGTGAGGCGAGTGGGGGGTACGGCGATACAGGTCGACGTCTCGACTGGAAGGCCGCCGACCATGGCCGCCCGCGGCCGACCTGACGCCCGAAAGGAGCCGCGGCTGAAGGGGGCGCACCCACCGCAACAGTGCGGTGGGGCGACCCTTCAGTCGCGGCTCCCCGGCACGGACTACTGACTTCGGCGTCTCGGGGTCGGTTCGGTCTGTCGGGAGCGAGGCCGGTATCGGCGGGAAACCCGCCGCGGCCCGCATGCGTGCCTCTTCCCGGCGCCTGCGCTGCTCGGCGGTCAGCCCGCCCCCGTCTGGATACCACTCGCTTCCGGGCGACCAGTCAAGACGGACCCTGTCACGAGGTCCGACGAACGCCCCGAGGCCATGACGCCAAGGTCAACAGACGGGGCGATCAGGTGAAATGTGAACTTCTGCCTCACTCATCGACCAATCGGTTATTTCCGGTCAGTACATTCCCCACGTCGGCTCCTCCGCTCGCTCCCGGAGCCGGACCGCAGGGACCTTCACCGACAGGAGAAACCGTAGATGACAAGACACGGATTGAGGCGGCGCATGTCTGCCCTCGGCACGGTGGTGGGGCTGGGCGTCACGCTGCCGTTCGCCCTGTCGGCCACGCCCGCCCATGCTCAACCGATCCTGAGCGTCGACAAGAGTCACGAAGGGGACTTCGCACGGGGAGGGCAGGGTGTCTACACCATCACCGTGACCAACAGCGGCGATGAGCCGGCCTCTCCGCTCACCCTCACGGACAACCTTCCCACGGGTCTCACGGTCGCGGACATCCAAGGCAGCCTCGCGTCTACCTGTGACGTCACCAACAGCGGTACGACGGTCATTTGCAATGGTAGTTGGGGTCTTGCCGGTCCTGCCTCCGCCGAATTCGTGATCACAGTCAACGTCGCCGACGACGCACCGTGTTCCGTCACCAACACCGTCACGGTCACCCAAGGGGGAGGTGCAACCGTCTCGGACAGCGACCAGACGACGATCACCGGAGGCGACTGCGACAACGGAGGCGGTGGCGGTGGGGGCTCGATCCTGCCGATCAACCTCAACGGTGTCATCCCGATGTTCAACAACATCACCATCAACGACAACATCAACAGCCCCGGTGCCAGCAACAACAGCCGCCAGAACTTCCTGCTGAACGCGCCCTGAGCTGTGGCGTCACACCCCTGCTCGTCCTGGACCGAGTCACTGTCACGCAAGCGCGAAACCCCAGCCGGTAGTCGCTGCCGATCGAGATTGCTCGGGCACGCTTCCTCGACGCCGTCGTTGCGGCACTGCCGTGAGTCCAAGGGAATGCGGGTCACGCGAGTTTGAGCCGACGTCATCGAGCCCAACCCTGAGCACTCCTGACATCCACGGCTGACATCGACAAGGGCGCACAGTCAGCCCTTCCGCCCAGGGGGCGGGAGGGCTCCTGTGCTTGCGGCACTTATCAGCGGCGCTCCGTCTCTGCCCCACCGCTGCGCTCCGCCGCTGCTCCGCCGAGGTGCGCGGGTGGGCGAGTCGCCCTTGACGCGCACTGCGTCACTGGGCGCGGATGGCGTCGGCCGGTGGGGTGCGCAGTGCCTGGCGGGTGGGGAGTTCGATGGTGAGGAAGGCCGTGACGGTGACGGTGAGCGCGAGGGCGGGCAGCAGCCAGGCGGGGCCCGCGGGCCAGGGGCGGCCGAGGAAGCCCTGGCCCAGGAGGGCGAGGGGCACGGCGGACAGCAGCAGGGCCGTGGTGAGCGCGGTGGCGGCGGTCACCGCCGCCTCGCGCCGCATCATCGCGCGGATCTGGCGGGGTGTGGTGCCGCCCAGGCGGAGAGCGCCGAGTTCGACACGGCGCTGGGCGGTGGCGGCGACGAGCTTGTTGGCGATGCTCAGCAAGAGGTAGACGAGCAGGATCACGATGACGGCCAGGTTGATCCACACCTCGGGCGGGGCGTCCTTGAGGCCGTCGCCGGACGTGGGACGCGTGTCCGTGAGTGCCAGGCCCGGGTGGGACGCGGCGAGGGCCGTCAGCGCCTGGCGGGCGGTCGCCGTGCCGTCCGTGCGGATCAGGATGCTCTGGTCGAGCCCCGTCGTGGTGTGGCCGGCCGCCAGGTCGCGGGACAGGACCACCGTGCCGAAGCCGAGGTTCCGGGCGTAGACGGCGACCACCTCGGCGTCGACCCTCGACCCGTCGCCGAGGACGAGACCCACCCGTCGGCCCACCGGCGCGGAGCGCGAACGGGCGACGTCGCTGCTGACGGCGATGGTGGCACCGGTGAGGCCCTTCAGGCTGCCGTCCCGTACGTCGAGGTTCAGGACGTCGGACGCGTCCGGGGTGAGGATCATCGCGGAGTCGGCCTCGGTCACCGTGTCGTCGAACATCTTGTACGGCCACACCACGGTGGTCGTGCTCACCGGGGCCGCCGCCCGCACGCCGGTCGTGTCCCGTACGTCCGCGAGCGTGGCGGCGGGCAGTCCGCCCAGGACCGGCGCGCTCAGCCGCTGCTGGGCGAGGGTGCCGGTGCGGGTTTCGTCCGCCGTCGCGGCCAGCACGGTGGTCTGGGTGAGGGTGTACGTCAGGACGAACACGACCGCCATGGCCAGGGTGCTGACGATCCCCGCGTTGCGCAGGGCGTAGGCGCGGACGTTGGCCATCGCCAGCCAGGTCGGCGCGGAGACGCCGGAGCGTGCGCGCCGGACCGCCGCGTTCCCGATGCCTCGGACGAGGGCCGGGCCGGACAGGGCCAGACCGATCGCCCCGAGGATGCCCGCCATGGACGTGGCCGCCGCGCCGAGGACCGTACGGGAGAAGAGCGGTACGACCGACATGGTGGTCGCGGCGACGATGACCAGGAGTCCGATGCGTGTCCGGGTGCGCGACGGATCGCGCGGCTCGCTGCGCGATTCGGCGACCGCCTCGGTGGCCGGCATCCGCGAGGTGCGCCACGCCGAGCTCCGGGCCGAGATCTGCACGGTCAGGGCCATGAGGATGATCGTCGCGAGGGCGGGCAACGGGCTGATGGTCAGGGGGAGTTCGGGCGGGAGGAGACCCCGGTCCGCCAGCAGTCCCCGGAACCGGTCCGCCAGCAGATGGCCGAGCGCCACACCGGGTACGAGGGCCACGGCGGCGACGACGGTCGACTGCGCGGCGGCAAGTCGTCTGATCTGCCGGGGAGTCGCGCCGACGGCCCGCATCAGCGCCAGGTCCCGGCGCTGCCCGGCGAGCGACACGGCCAGCGCGCTCGCCGTCACGAACCCGGTGATCAGCAGGATGATCCCGGCGAGCGAGCCGGCGAGGAGGATCAGGAGGGAGCGGGACGCGCCCGCTCCGGGCGACACCAGGTCCCCGCGGTCCGCGCCGGTGACCGTTTCGAGCCCGGTGCCCTTCAGCTTCGTACGGACTTCGTCGGCGACCTGTTCCTCGGCGCCGGGTGCGGTGCGGAGGGCGATCAGGTCGACGGTTCCGGCGCGCGAGCCGCCGCCTGAGCCGTCACCCTCGGCCCGCCCCGACAGTCGTACGGCCGTCGTGTCCGCGAAGAAGACACCGGCGCCCGGCGCGTCGACGACCGCCGACACGCGGTAAGGGGCGGCGGGCCGGGCGTTCGCGACGACCTTGACCCGGTCGCCCACCTTCACTCCGGCCGCGGCGGCGGTGACGCTGTCCACGGCGATCTCGCCCGAACCGGCCGGCCCGCTGCCGTCGGCCCGCGCACGTTCCAGCAGCTTCACCGAGGACCAGCCGTGCCCCGAGGTCTCGTGATCTCCGGCCGGTACGACCCGTCCGTGCGCGTCGACGAGGGCGACGGGGAAGCCGAGGTCGCCGACCGCTTCGGTGACACCCGGCAACCCGGCCAGTTCGCCGACCAGCCGGGCCGGGACCGTACGGCGTTCCGGGAGTGCGATCGGCAGGTCACCGGCTGGATGGAGCTCCTGGTCGGCGGCGACGACGACGTCCGCGCCGGCGAGACGGCCGGCGGGCAGGTGGGAGCGCAGGCCGGACTCGGCCAGGACGCCGGTGCCGGTGATCAGAGCCGCTCCGCCGAGGACCGCGCAGGCCACGGCGATCGGTGCGGTGACCCGGTGGCGGATCATCTGTGTCGCGAGACCCAGCATGGCTCAGACCTCTCCCAACGCGACGAGACGGCGGGCCAGTTCGGGGGCGGTCGGTGCTTCGAGGGCCTCGACCACCCTGCCGTCGGCCATCACCAGCACGTGGTGCGCGCGGGCCGCGGCGGCCGGGTCGTGGGTGACCATCACGACCGTCTGGCGCAGGTCGTTCACGAGGTCCCGCAGCAGGTCGAGGACCTCGTGGGCGCTGCGCAGATCGAGCGCGCCGGTCGGCTCGTCGGCGAACACGACAGCCGGCCTGGCCACCAACGCCCGTACCACCGCCGCTCGTTGCTGCTGGCCGCCGGAGAGCTCGGCCGGGCGGTGGGTGAGCCGGTCGGACAGCCCGACCCGCTCCACCAGCGTCCGCAGCCAGTCGTGGTCCGGGGTCCGGCCCGCAAGTCGCAGGGGCAGCGTGATGTTGTCCTGGATGCTGAGCGAGGGGATCAGGTTGTACGCCTGGAACACGAACCCGACGCGTTCCCTGCGCAGTTCGGTGCGGCGGGTCTCGTTCAGGCCCGCGATCTCGTGACCGTCGATGCGGACGCTGCCCGAGCTCGGGGAGTCCAGCCCTGCGGCGCAGTGCATCAGGGTGCTCTTGCCCGAGCCCGACGGGCCCATCACGGCGAGGAACGTGCCACGTTCCACGGTCAGTGACACCTCGTCGAGGGCCCGTATGCCGCCCGGGTAGTCCTTGCTGACCCGGTCCAGGGCGATGGCGGGCCGCACCGCGCCGTGGGCGGCGGTCGACGCGCCGTGGGCGGTTGCCGCCGCGCCGTGGGCGGTGGTCTCCGTGCTGCGGGTCCGGGCGGAAGCGGCGTTCATCGACGGCCCCGCAGGTGGCGCACGGCGAGGGTGCCCGCGCCGAGGAGGGTGACCACGCCGCAGGCCAGGTGCACCCAGGTGTCCGCTTCGGCGTAGGTGGCCGCCGAGTTGGCGACCGCGCTGACCACGACCAGGATCCAGAGCAGCGTTCGGACGACCTCCCCGCCGGTGACGGCGGGTGACGACGCTTCGTGCCTGCCGTCGGCGGGGGTGGTGAGGCGGTAGGGGTCGGTGGTCGTCATGGGGCTTCTCCCGTGGTGCCGAGTGGTGGGTCCGGGGGTCCGGGGGTCCGGGGGTCCGGGTGACGTCACCGACGCTACGGATCGACACCCCTCCCGGCCGATCCCGCAGCCCGCCCGGTCCGAGGTACAGCAGGCTGTACTCCGGTCCCGGCCGACGGGGAACTGGCGGGCGTCATAAGGTCGTTCGCGACGCAAGCGCAACATGGCGACGCAAGCGGAACGTTGGCGACGCAAGCGCAACGTGGGCACGCAAGCGGAGCGTTCCAGCGGCCGGGGGGAGGAGGAAGGCGGATGGCGGTCCAGCAGGACGCGACGGCCGGTGACCGGCGGCGGGTGAGCATCAGGGCCACCGTCGTACGGACCACGCGTGCGGCCGGCGCCGCGATCGCCCAACTCGTCTCCGGACTCGGTACGGCCTTCCCGGCGCTGCTCGTGCTGCTCTGGCTGGCCGTCGCCGCCGTGACGAGCCCGGTCGGGGTGGGGCTGCTCATGGCCCCCGGCGTGCTGCGCGCGCTGCACGCCCTGGCCGGCCGGGAACGCGAGCGGCTCGGCCGCCGGGGTCCCGAGGTCATCGCCCCGCAACCTCCGCCGACGCGACTGCGGCTCGCCCTCGTCGACCCCACCACCCGGCGGGAGCTGCGCTGGCTGGCCCGGCACGGCACCCTGGGGTTCCTTCTGGGGCTGCTCGGCGTCTTCCTGCCGCTCATCGCCGTGCGCGACAGCCTCTTTCCGCTGTACTGGAAGCTCCTGCCCGGGAACACGACCGCCACGTCCGTGGGCATCGGCAACGCGCAGTCCTGGCCGGACGCCCTCGCCGTGGCCATGCTGGGCGTGGGCTGGATCGCCATCGTCGTGGGGCTCGGCCCCGGCGTCGCCCGTTGGCAGGGCCGACCCGGACGCCTGCTCCTCGCGGCCGGGCCGGAAACGGACCTCTCGCTGCGCATCGCCGAACTCACCGCCACCCGTGCCGCCGCCCTGGACGCCCACGCCACCGAGCTGCGCCGCATCGAGCGCTCCCTGCACGACGGCACCCAGAACCGGATCGTCTCCGTCACCGTCCTGCTCGGCGCCGCCCGCCGCATGGTGGCCCGCGACCCGGCGGGCGCCGACGAGCTCCTCGAACGCGCCCAGTCCGCCGCCGAACAGGCCCTCGCGGAACTGCGCACGGTCTCCCGGAGCATCCTCCCCCCGGTGCTGGACGACCGGGGGCTGGCCGGCGCGCTCTCAGGACTCGCCGCGAACTGCGCGGTGCCCTGCCGGATCGACGTGGCGGTACCCGAACGGTGTGCCGCCTCCGTCGAGGCGACCGCCTACTTCGTCGTGGCCGAGGCCCTGACCAACATCGCCAAGCACAGCGACGCCGCACACGCCACCGTCACGGCACGCAGCCGCGGCGGACGTCTACACCTGTGCGTCGAGGACGACGGCCGGGGCGGGGCGGACGAGGACGGCGGCTCCGGCCTCGCCGGCATCCGCCGCCGGATCGCGGCGCACGACGGCACCCTCTCCCTGGCCAGCCCGCCCGGCGGCCCGACAACCCTGAAGGTGGAACTCCCCTGTGGACTGTGACCTGCGGATCGACATACGGATCGACGTACGGATCGTGACATGCGGATAGTGATCGCCGAGGACGATGCACTGCTGCGCGAGGGCCTCGCCCTGCTGCTGCGCGCCGAGGGCCTCGACGTGGTGGCCACCGCGGGCACCCCCGACGAGGCGCTGGCCGCCATCGACGAACACCATCCGGACGTCGCCATCCTCGACGTACGGATGCCGCCGACCCACACCGACGAGGGAATCGTCGCGGCCGTCGCGGCCCGGCGCCGACGGCCCGACCTGGCCGTCCTCGTGCTGTCGGCGTACGTCGAGCAGTCCTTCGCCACCGAGCTGCTCACCGGCGGTGTGAGCGGCCTCGGCTATCTGCTCAAGGAACGCGTCGGCCGGGTGGAGGAGTTCCTGGACGCGCTGCGGCGCGTGGCGGACGGCGGCACCGCCATCGACCCCGAGGTCGTCGCCCAGCTCTTCACCCGCTCCCACCAGGACACCCGCCTCGACCGGCTCAGCCCCCGCGAGCGGGACGTACTCGCCCTCATGGCCGAGGGACTCGGCAACACCGCCATCGCCGAACGGCTCGTCGTCACCGAGGGCGCCGTCCACAAGCACATCCGCAGCATCTTCGCCAAGCTCGACCTGTCGCCGACGGACCGTGTGGACCGGCGGGTCGCCGCGGTCCTGCACTACCTGGAGGATCTACGGCGGCCGGCCTGAGCGCGTCACCGGCGAGGTCCACCCACCCCCGGCCGACGCCCACCACGACATGCCGCAGGTCACGGCGCGCGGTGGTCGGCCCGAGGTCTCCGGCACAGGTCAGGGCGTCTTCGTGGCGGACCGCTTCGTACCTTTGCTCCTGCCGGTGCCCGTGCTGCTCCGGGCAGGCTTGGCGGCCGTGTCCTTCCTCCTCCTCGTGGCCTTCTCCGTGCCTGCGACCGTCCGCGACGGTGCGGTCCGGGTCGGTGCGGTCCGGGTCGGTGCGGTCCGGGTCGGTGCGGTCGACCACTTGAACTCGATCTCCAGTTCGATCTCGCCGTCACCGATCTCGACCTCCACCTCGCTGCGAAGGTCGTCGGGAATCCGCAGGCTCAGTGTTCCGGGGCCGAGGTCCACCTCGGCTTCCCCGCCCTCCCGCAGCGCGGCTGCGAGGGCCGTGAGCTGGTCGGCCGCCTCAAGGCGTGAGAGCGAGCGCTTCTGCTCGAACTTGAGGTCTTTCATGGGTGCCTCCGATCGGGCACAAAGGGCAGATAGCGCTCATTCTGACGCCATGTGCGGGATCGGACATCCTCATGGCCGGGCGAGGGGGTGTCCGGTCAGGCGGCTGGCTGGGGTCTCTGCGAACCATGCGTGGCCCTAGGCGTCCCCAGACGTCCCAGGGCGCCCCCGCCCGTTCATGCACCTCATGGCGCCTCATGCACCTCATGCGCGAATGCCGGATGGGTTCTACGGTTGAGGAGAACTCCGGGTTCGTGGAACTGGTTCCTTCCCCCTCGCACATCCCTCGGGCTTGAAACTCACCAGAAGGGCATGCGCCATGTCCACTGCATCCGACACCCCTGTCCTGGACACCCTCGCCGCCATGACGGTCGACTCGCTGGAGCGCTGCGGGCTGCCCCCGGACATGCTCATCCTCACGCGCATCGCGGCACTCGCCGCCTCGGACGCCCCGCCCATCTCCTACGCGGCCCATATCGACCCCGCCCTCAAGACCGGCCTGACCGCCGAACAACTGCAGGACGTCCTGGTCGCCATCGCGCCCATCGTGGGCACCGCCCGCGTCATGACGGCGGCGGGCAACATCGCCACGGCACTCGGCATCGCCATCGCCGTCGCCGATGCCGAGATCGGGTCCCAGGGCTGAGAGCAGACGCCCCCGGCATCGATATCCGCGCGGCCGACGGCCGAGAGGGCCATGGGATCCCTCTGTCCGACGTGCCCTGTGCCGGGTGTCCCCAGAGCCGCAGGGGCCAGAGAGCCACAGGGCCAGGCAGGAGGGTCTTCGATGTCCCAGAACGCGACCACGGCGATGCGCATGGCACCGCACACCACACCCGAGGAGCGCGCCGCCCTCGGCAAGGAGGCGCGGCGCCGCACACCACGGTCGGGCCACGCCGTGTACAAGCCGTCTCCTGACCGGCCGGATCCGCTGTCGATCCTGGAGGCGCAGTCCGCGTCGCGAGTGCCCGAACTGGTCCCGATCCGCTACGGCCGGATGACGGAGTCCCCGTTCCGCTTCTACCGGGGCGCCGCCGCGATCATGGCGTCCGACCTGGCCGGCACCCCGGTCTCGGGGCTCACGGCCCAGCTGTGCGGAGACGCGCACCTGCTGAACTTCCGTCTGCTCGCCTCGCCGGAGAGACAGTTGATGTTCGACATCAACGACTTCGACGAGACGCTGCCGGGCCCCTGGGAGTGGGACGTCAAGCGGCTCTCGGCGAGTCTCGTCATCGCGGGCCGGGCGAACGGCTTCGACGACGCCGAGCGCGCCGGCATCGTGAGCACCACGGTCCGTTCGTACCGAGAGGCGATGATCCGCTTCGCGGAGACAGGCAACCTCGACGTCTGGTACGCGAAGGTCGACCAGGACCTCCTCGAGTCCCTGGCACCGGGCCGGCTCCACAAGCACGGTCAGAAAAGACTGGCCCGCGCCATGGCGAAGGCGCGCACCCGTGACAGCCTGCAGGCCTTCGACAAGCTCACCGTAACGGTCGACGGCCGGCCGAGGATCGCGCCGGACCCCCCGCTGCTCATGCCGGCCGCCGACCTGCTGCCGGACGTCGAACGCAGCGCCCTGGAACGCCAGTTCCGCGGTCTCGTCGAACGGTACGGCCGCACCCTCGCCTCCGACCGGCGCACCCTCCTGGCGGACTACCGGCTGGCGGACGTCGCCCGCAAGGTGGTCGGCGTCGGCAGCGTCGGCACCCGATGCTGGATCTTCCTCCTGCTCGGCCGGGACGGCCAGGACCCGCTCTTCCTCCAGGCCAAGGAGGCCGACACCTCCGTACTCGCCGAACACGTCGGCGCGAGCCGGTACCGCAACCAGGGCGAGCGGGTGGTCTCGGGCCAGCGGCTGATGCAGGCCGCGAGCGACATCTTCCTCGGCTGGGAACGGGTGGACGGGATCGACGGCAAGCAGCGCGACTTCTACGTCCGCCAGCTGCGCGACTGGAAGGGCATCGCCGTGCCGGAGACGATGCGGCCGGAGGGCATGCGGGCGTTCGGCCAACTGTGCGGGTTCACCCTGGCTCGTGCGCACGCGCGGTCCGGCGACCGCATCGCGATCGCCTCGTACCTGGGCAAAGGCAGTTCGTTCGACCGGGCACTCGCCACCTTCGCCGAGGCATACGCCGACCAGAACGAGCGCGACCACCAGGCACTGGTCGACGCGGTACGCGCGGGCCGGCTCCCCTCGGAGGAACTGCCCGCTGCTGCCTGACGCTGGTGGCCGGGGCCGGGGTCCGAGGGGCACATGTGTTCCGGCCCCTCGCCCTCCCGGGGCAGGAGTGCTGCCGCGGCAAGGCCAAGGCCTCCGACCTCGGGCCGCACACCCCCTGTACACCCCGGTGCACGGATCTCCGACCCCCTGGTCACCGACACCCCGGAACGCCGTCCCGCCGGTCACCGACCCCGGGACGCCGACACACGCGTCACCGGACGTGCGGCGGAACGTCCCCGGTCTCACTTCTCCCGGAAGGGCACCGTACGCAGCCGCTCGACCTCGGCGCGCGGGAGCGGCTCGACCGGAACGGCCTCAGGGGCGTTCCGCACGGCCCGCAGGGACAGGTACGTCACCGAGCTGACGAGATCCCCGTCCTCGGGGCCCCAGGGTGGTGTTGCTCTCCTCCAGGGGCAGGGCGGACTCGGGGTCGATGACGACCCGGCTGCGTACGTCCTCGCCGTCGTACTCGATCGCCACCCCGGCCCGCCCGGCGCGATCGTGCACCGGACCGACGAGCCGCAGATACGGCAACCCGGCGAGAACGTCGTAGAGCGCTGCGCGCAGTTGCGGGCTCACCGGGGCCGACAGCAGGGTGACGATGCCGTTGAAGACCGCCTCCTGCTCGGGCGCGTCCGGGGTGCCGCTGTGGAGCAGCGCCTTGAGGGCACGTGGCTCGGTCGGCAGCTCGCGCAGTTCGTCCCAGTCGACCTCAAGACCCGCGACCGGCCACACCATCTGCTCGTCGGCCTCGCCTCCCGGCGGGAACAGCGTGTACTTCCCGTTCGACGCGCGGGAGACGATCCCCGATCGGCCGACCCAGACCGTCCCCGTGGTCGTGGTGCCCCCGGCACCCGTCATCGTCCGGCGCGCCTTCCAGTACGGGGCGTCCGTCGTCCGGGCGTCGGCGGCCGTGCCCGCGACCTCGCGCAGGAAGGTCGCCGCGTCCGCGCCGTACGCGAAGTTCACGATCAAGATCGTCAACGGGTCCGACGTCACGGTCGACGCCAACGAGATGACCGTCGACTGTGCCTACGGCGACGAGGGCAAGGAGGGCAAGGGCATCTACGACGAAGGGCTGGACGGGCTCCCCGACACCCGTATCCTCGCCGGACGCTCTCTCACCGTTCCATGGGCCTGCGAACTCCCCAGGAGCGAGACGTTCCTCCAGGTCGAGGTCTCCCCCGACTACGACTCCGAGGAAGCTGTCTTCACCGGCAATGTGAAGAAGTGAGGGACGGGCACACTTGATGGCAGTGCGTGCGGCGCGTGCAGTGCGTGCGGTGCGTCGACAAGCACCTCCGGGAAGGACCCAGATGTTGATCATCTTTGGCACCAAGGGATACCTCTACCAGCTCGCGATACTGACGCTGGTGTGCGGGCAGTGCGGGAACCCCTCCGCGCACACGCTCAGGAAGCGGGTCACGAAGTTCACGCTGTTCTTCGTGCCGCTGTTCCCGGTCTCGACGAAGTACCAGACGCAGTGCACCTTCTGCGGTGCCGAGCAGAAGGTGAGCGCCGAGCAGGCCGAACAGCTCCAGGCGCAGAACGCGGGCGGTCACGGCGCCCGGTCCACCGGTCAGCCGCAGCAGCAGCCGTACCAGTCATGAGCGCGGTGAGAACGGGCTGAGCACGCCCGCTGTGGGGAAGCTGTGAGTTCACTGATTCTCATTCTTCCCTCAGTACTCGCTCAGCGTCGCCCCAGAAGCGGCCCCGACAGTCGCTGCCATGAACGAAATGAACGCGGGAGGCGTCCGGCAGCGCTCGGTCGAGATCGTGGTGCCGGTGTACAACGAGGCGCACGTCCTCGCCGGCAGTGTCGGCCGTCTCCACGCATACCTCGAAGCGTCCTTCCCGTTCCCGTTCCGGATCACGATCGCGGACAACGCGAGCACGGACGCCACCTGGGAGGCGGCCCTCGCCCTGGCCGACGGGCTCCCGCACGTGCACGCCGTCCATCTGGACCGGAAGGGGCGGGGGCGGGCGCTCAAGCACGTGTGGAGCCGGTCCACCGCGGACGTCGTCGCCTACATGGACGTCGACCTCTCGACCGGCCTCGAAGGCTTCCTGCCGCTGGTCGCGCCCCTGCTCTCCGGCCACAGCGACCTCGCGATCGGCAGCCGGCTGCACCGGCAGGCCGATGTCGTCCGCGGCCGCAAGCGTGAGTTCGTCTCCCGCTCCTACAACCTGCTGCTGAAGCTGGGCCTCGCCGCCCGCTTCTCCGACGCCCAGTGCGGCTTCAAGGCGGTACGCGCCGACGTCTTCCGCGCGCTCGCCCCGCACATCGAGGACACCGCCTGGTTCTTCGACACCGAACTCCTCGTGCTGGCCCAGCGCAACGGGCTCCGCGTCCACGAGGTCCCCGTCGACTGGGTCGACGACCCCGACAGCCGCGTCGACATCGTCCGCACCGCCCTCGACGACCTCAAGGGCATGGGCCGCATGCTCCGGGCGACGGTCGAACGCCGGGTCGTCGTGGCCGGCGTACCGCGCCGGGCGCATCGTTCCTGGGTCCCGGCCCCGCCCCTCGCTTCCCGTACGACCTCCCGTACGACCTGCCGTACGACCGCTCCCGACACCACCGCCGCACCCCTTCCCCAGCTCTCCCGGGGCCTCAAGGACATGGAGTACGCGTCATGACGACCCTCGCCCCGCCGCCCACCACCGGGCGGGACAGCGGCCCGAGGCATCGGGCCGAAGCTCCTCCCGCCGGAGCCGCCGGAGCCGCCGGAGCCGGGGGCGGTCTCGCCGCCCGCGCCCGCCGGATGTTCACCGGAGCGCCGGAGGACCCACGCTGGGCACGCCCGGCCCTGTGGGCGATCCTCGTCCTGGCCACGGCGCTGTACGCCTGGAACCTGTCCTCCATCACCGGCAACACCTTCTACAACGCGGCCGTCTACAGCGGCACGCAGAGCTGGAAGGCGTTCTTCTTCGGCGCGCTGGACGCGGGCAGCTTCATCACCGTCGACAAGCCGCCGTTCGCGCTGTGGGTCATGGGCCTGTCGGCCCGGGTGTTCGGCTACGGCACCTGGCAGATGATGCTGCCGATGGTCGCGGTCGGCGTCGGCTCGGTGGCCCTGCTGTACCGGATGGTCAAGCGCGACTTCGGGGCGGTGGCGGGCACGATCGCCGCGCTCGCCCTCACCCTCACGCCGATCACGGTCGCCATCACCCGGGACACCAACCCCGACCCGGTCCTCGTCTTCCTGATGCTGCTCGGCGCGGCGGCGCTCATGAAGGCCGTACGCACCGGACGCGTGATGCCCCTCGTCTGGTCCGGCGTCGCGATCGGGTTCGCGTTCAACACGAAGATGATGCAGGCGTACGTCGTCCTGCCGGTCTTCTTCCTGGTCTACCTCTGGACGGCGAACGCCTCGCTCGGCCGCCGGATCCGCAACCTCGCCGTCGGCACGGTCGCGCTGATCGTGTCGAGCGCCTGGTGGATGGTGGTCGTGGATCTGATCCCCGCCTCCTCCCGCCCGTACATCGGCGGCTCCACCGACAACACGGTCTGGGACCTCGTCATCGGCTACAACGGCTTCGGCCGGATCTTCGGCGCCAGTTCGTCGGTGGGCTCGCAGGGCAACGGGGCGAGCTTCGGCGGCGACGCGAGCGTCTACCGGATGTTCAACGAGATCATGGGCGGCCAGATCTCCTGGCTGATCCCGTTCGCGCTGATCGCCCTGGTGGGCGGTCTGGTGCTGCGGGGCGGTGCCCCTCGTACGGACGCCAGGCGGGCCGCGCTGCTGCTCTGGGGCGGCTGGTTCGTCCTGCACTACCTGACCTTCGCCCTCGCCGAGGGCACCTTCCACCCGTACTACGTCACCGCCATGGCCCCCGGTATCGCGGCGCTCGCCGGTGCGGGCGGGGTCATGCTGTACGGCGCCTTCAAGGAGGGCTCGGTCGCCAGGTGGAGCTGGGTGCTGCCGCTGGCGGTCGCGGTGAGCGCGGTCTGGGCGGTCGTGCTGCTGCAGCGGGTCTCCGGCTCCGGGACGATCTACACGGTCGCCCAGGTCGTGGCCGGTGTCGCCGGTGCGGTCGCCGTGATCGGGCTGCTCGTCGGACGGTTCACGCGGCGCCGGAAGCTGGTCGCGCTGGCCTCCCTCGCGGCGATCGTCGCGCTGCTGGCCGGGCCCGCCGCGTACTCGGTGTCGGCGGCCACCACCGCGAGCTCCAACGGCACCAACCCGACGGCCGGCCCCAACACCGGGGGCGGCATGGGCGGTGGCGGCGGCATGGGCGGCGGCCAGCGGCCCAGCGGGAACGCGCCGACCGGGAACACGCAGAACGGGAACGCCCCGAGCGGTACGGGCAGCTCCGGCTCCGGCAGCTCCGGATCGAGCTCCACCCCCAGCAACTCCACCGACTCCTCCGACTCCTCCGCCGGCACTCAGGCCGGTGGCGACGGTGGCGGTGGGGGCGGCATGGGCGGTGGCTCCCAGGTCTCCTCCGAGATGATCACGTACCTGAAGAAGAACCAGGACGGCGCGACCTGGCTGGTGGCGGTGGCCACCGACCAGACGGCCTCCTCGATCATCCTGGAGTCCGGTCAGCCCGTGATCTCCATGGGCGGCTGGTCCGGCAGCGACGAGGCCATGACCCTCGCCAAGCTCAAGGAGCTGGTGAGCACCGGCAAACTCCACTACATCGTCGTCAGCGACAGCGGCGGCCAGGGCGGCAGCAGCAGCGCCGCCTCCGAGATCGCCGAGTGGGTCAAGGAGAACGGCAGCGCCGTGAGCGACTACAGCGGCCTGTACCGCCTGGACGCGTCCGACGTCAGCTGACACTCACTCCTACCTGACCGACCGCTCCCGACGGGCGGGCCACCGGATCTCCCCCTCCGGCGGCCCGCCCGTCTGTTTCGATGGATACCTCCGCCCACACCGTCTTCCCCACGGGCCGACGAGGCGCCGACCCCCAGCGCACGGCCAGGACGTCCACCAGGAGCAGTCCTCGGCCGGACTCGCCCTCGGGATACGACAAGGGCGGGGTCGTGGGCGGCCACTTCGCGGAGGCGGCGTCCGCGACCTCGATGCGCACCAGGCCCGCAGCCGCGTCGAGGGCGAGCCGGAGGCCGAAGTCGTGTCCGGGAACCCGGCCGTGCTGTACGGCGTTCGCGGCGAGTTCGCCGACGACGATCGCGACCGCGCACGACGTGTCGGACACCGACAGATAGCCCCACTCCTGCATGCGCCGGACGGTGAAGCGTCGGGCGAGCCGCACACCTCGCGGTGAGGAGACGAACTGCTCCGCGAATGCGGGGAGTTCGCGTGCCGCGTCGGCGGGCGCGACGGTTTTCGCCGCAGGGGCCGCGGCGCTCCGTCGTGGCCCGTCTCCCGGGGTGGTCGTTCCTGTCCGCACGGTTGGTCCGTCCTTGTCTGTCGAGCCGAGGCGTTTCGCGACGTGCACGAGTCATCACGTTCCGTACCCAAGAATCGTCCGATCGACCTACGCTCGACAGGTGACACAGCCTTACTTTTCAGCCCGTAAGGAACGGAAGTGATGCTTTGGCCAACGGAATTGACCCCAGCACGTCGATGGCGGCCCTGTTCGGCGCCCGGGTACGCAGACTCCGTACGGCAGCCGGACTGACCCAGGCCGAGCTCGGCGACCGGACGCACGTGGTGAGCACACGGATCACGCAGATCGAGCGGGCGTCCGGGGCGAAGCCGACGCTGGAGCTGGCACGCGCGCTGGACGCGGCCCTAGGCGCGGACGACCTGTTGGTGGACCTGTGGCCGTACGTGTACCGGGAGGCGTTCCCGGACTGGTCACGGAAGTTCATGGAGTGCTCGGCGCGGGCGGTGGCCGTCCGCGAATACGCGGCTCATGTGGTGCCTGGCTTGTTGCAGACGGAGGACTACGCGCGGGCAGTGCTGAGTGTCGGTCGAACGCTCGGCAGCAAGGAGCAGTTGGAAGAGCGGGTCGCCCTTCGTATGGGACGACAGGAGCGCCTCGGTACGCCCGATCGTCCCGAACTGTGGGTGGTCCTCGACGAGGCGGTGCTCAGGCGTCCGGTCGGTGGCCGGGAGGTGATGGGTGAGCAGTTGGCACGGCTGCTCGGGACCGCGGCGGAACCTCACATCACCGTGCAGGTACTGCCGTTCGACCAAGGTGAGCACGATGCCCTGGGCGGATCGCTCACGGTGCTCACCATGCCGGACGGCTCGGAGATCGCCTACACGGAAGGCGCGCACTACGGCCAACTCATCGAGGATCCGGACGAAGTCAGGAGTTTTGCGCTGACTTACGATCGGCTGCGGGCGGCAGCTCTGCCGCCGCTCATGTCGCTCGACATGATCCGATCCGTGATGGAGGGCAACCACCGTGGAGCGAAGGTCCCGTCCCGATCCGAACGGCGTCGCCTGGCGCAAGAGCAGCTACAGCAATCAGGAGGGCGGCAACTGCGTGGAAGTGGCCGACGGGTTCCGGACCGTCGTCCCCGTCCGTGACAGCAAGGTCCCGCACGGTCCGGCGCTGTGCTTCGAAGCCGCCTCCTGGGCCGCCTTCATAGGCGAGTTGAAGGCCGGGCACCACCGACCCTGAGGCCGCCGGGCCCCGGCCGCCGTCCGTCCTACGGGCTCACCGGGCCCTTGTCCGCGAGGGTCCGGCGGGCCACTGACCTCCCCAAAGAACCGGGGGAAAGAACTACCCGCCCACCCACCCTCCCCGGTCGCGAAGCCCGCGTCACCCGTCCGAGTGACCGGCTTGCAGGCGTGGGATGCGGGCGGTTACGTTCGCCGCGACAACCGCAAACAGATACGGCCCCCGGCCGGGACTGCAATCCCGAACGAGGGCCTGACCAACCAGGAAGTAGTAGCTTCCCGATGGCTGACTCGCAGTCTAACGCGCGCCTGCGCGCCGACGCCGGAGCGCCGACCTCCGGCGTGATCCACGTACGCGCCCGCCTCACGGCCGACTTCACCGTGATCTCGAACGCCCTTGCCCAGCGGCGCGGCAGCGCGGTCACGGTCGGCGTCGCGACGTACATCTCCTCCCTGCCCACCGGCACCCTCGTGAGCATCACCGCCCTGTGCGAGCACTTCGACGAGGGCGAGATCCTGATCTCGCGGGCGCTCAGGGAACTCGAAGCGGCCGGATACCTGGAGCGCCGCCGCGAGCGAACACCCGCCGGGAAGATCCGTACCCGGACGTACTTCTACGACATCCCCGGCGGCGATCCGGCCCTGAATCCGGATCCGGACGGACCTCCTGAGTCGCCCAGGCCCCGTCGGCCCCGGAAGCAGCCCGCCACCGCGGCGGTCATGCCGACGCCCGCGTCCGCGTCCGTGGCCGCGGAGGGGGCCGTGGAGGAAGCCGTGGCCGCGCCCGTGCAGGCGGAGGCGGAGGCACCGGTCCCGCTCGCCGCCGCCGACGCCGACCCGCGCGCCATCGCCGTACTCGCCGCCCTGCGCCGGGTCGATCCCCGCCTCGTCGTGTCCGTGCAGGAAGCCGCCCGCCTCGCCCCGGCCGTCACCCGGTGGCTCACGGCAGGCTTCCTGCCCACCCAGATCACGGACCACCTCACCACAGGACTCCCGGACCGCCTTCTGGTCCGCCCGGCCGGCATCCTCGGCCACCGCCTCAAGGAGACTCCTCTTCCCCTGCCCGCACCGGCCGGAAGCGCAGAACCCCCCGTACGTCAGGCAGTCGCGGCCATGCGGAACTGCGACGGTTGCGAACGGGGCTTCCGCTCCGCGGAACACAGCCGCTGCCGGGACTGCAGGTCCGCGGACCACCTTCGTGCGGCCGGCTGACCGGTGGGTGGGTGTGCGGTCCACCCACAGGTGGGAAAGTTCAGGGGCTGACGTCCAGGATGCGCACCGGCTGTTCCTTCCACGTGTGCGGCCGGGTGGTCGCGATCACCGCACCGTCCGGCCGGTCGGGACTGGGCTGGGCGGCGTAGAGGGTGTGTGCGTCGGCCCACGTGGTCGCGCGGGCCACCGACAGGGCGGCCGGCAGATCAAGGTCGACGATCGCGATGCCGGGCAGGGCTGCGATGTGCTCCGCGATGCCTGGCCGGGCCCGATCGGCCTCGACCAGGGCACACACGGTGGCGTACAGAAGCCAGCCCGGCTCGGCGTGAGCGCGATGGATCAGCCGGGAAGTCAGGGCGTTGCCCCGCCCAGCGGCCACCATCGCGCTCTCGTCGAGGAACACATGAACGTCACGGGTCACGCGGCACCCGCCTCGGTCATACGGCGGTCCAGCTCGGCGTCCAACTCGGCCTGCTCATGCTGGTCGGGGTCGTAGCCGTTCCACTCCCGCAGCACCACCCGCGCCTTCTCCGCACGCTCGGCCCGCTCCGCCGGGGTGAGCAGAGTCTCGGCGAGCCGGGCCAGGTAGGAACGCAGGGACAGTCCTTCCTCAGCAGCTATCTCGGCAAGCCGGTCGCGGGCATCGGCGGGGATACGGACGTTGGCGTCGGGCATGACACAGACTCCCTTTCACTCACGACCAGGGTACGGGCGGGGTACGGGTACGTAACCGTACCCATGGCGCACCACTCTAGCGTCCATCAGCTCGGCCATGCCTTGGGTGCTGCACAGTGCCCCCACCACCTGCCCGTCCGGTCCCAGCCGACCACAGGCCGTCAGGACGCACGCGCCGGTGACGTGAGGTCCGCCCGCTCGTCTCGACCCGCCGCCCACAACACCAGCGTCACCGTCACCGACGCCCCCGCCATGACCGCCATCGCCGCGCCCGGTGAGGTCAGTTGGGCCACCCCGCCCGCCAGGCCCGCGCTCACGCCCTGCAACGTGAGCATGCCCGCCGAGTGCAACCCCAGCGCGTGGCCCGTGAGTTCGGGCGGGGTCAGGGCCAGCAGGCGCTGTTGCTGGACCAGGCTCGCGCCGAAACCGAGGGAGGCAAGGGTCGCGCAGGCCGCGGCGGCGGGGGTCGGCGGGTGGAGGGCGAAGAGCAGGTACGGGGTGGCCAGGAGCAGGAGGAGGGGCGTGGCCAGGCGGTCGCGTACCCGGGGTGGGAGGAGACGGCCGACCGTCACGTCGCCCGCCAGCATGCCGAGCGCCGCGCAGGCGAAGAGGAGGCCCGCGCGGTCGGGGGCGTACGCGACGAACAGGGACTCGCAGCCGACGACCAGGCCGTTGGGGATCCACAGGCCCAGATAGAGGCGGCGGCGCGGGGCGGACGACCACAGGCGGGCGTTCGTGCGCCAGGTCTCGGCGACGGACGGGCGGCCGGAGGCGCGCGGGGCGCGGCGGTTCAGGCCCAGGACGGAACAGAGGGCCCCTGCCGCGTACAGGGCCGCCGCCACCAGCAGCGTGACCGCCGGGGACAGCAACGCCACCAGGGCGCCGCCGGTCGCGTAGCCGACGATCTGTGTGACCCCGTGCAGCATGTTGAACACCGAGCGGCCGAGCAGATAGCCGTCCTTCGGGAGGATCTCGTTCAGCAGGCCCCAGCGGACTCCGCCGCCGAGGGACGCGACCAGGCCCTGGGCGGCGATCACCGCGAAGACCGTCCACAGGGGCAGGCCGGGCAGGGCAAGGGACGCCGTGCTCGCCGCGAGGACCACCGCCAGGCCGGTCGTCGTCGCCCGCGGCGGCAGCCGGTCCGCGGCCGAGAGCAGCGTCGTCGCACCGATCACCTGGGCGAGGGACGGGCCGAACATGCTGAGCGCGGACAGGAGCGGGGAGCCGGTCGCCGCGTAGACGGAGGTGGCGAGGGCGAGGCCGCCGATCGTGGAGGCGGCGACCTGGAGGGAGGAGGCGACGAAGAGAGGGGTGAACTCCCTGGTGCGGAAGAGGTCTTGATAGCTGCGCATGGGAAATGACCCTCGCCCCCTCCGGCCGCCCGCCGTAATGTTTCGCGCACACGCGAAAGCTGCACCGGCGACGGCTGCACCCACGAAAGCCGCAACCGCGACAGCTCCGCCGAAGCCGAGGCGCGCGCCGGGACGGGCTCGCGCCGAACCCCGGAGGTGTCCACGTGGGCTGGTGGCAGGTCAACGCCGACACACTCGCCGGGAGCCGGTTCGTCGTCTCGCCGCTCGCGGAGACGTTCGCGAGCCTGAAGATGCTGCACGCCGGGGCGGGGACACACCCCGGGGAGCGGGCCTGGCTGCGGGCCCACCTGCCCGCGTACCGGGCCGAGTCGGCCGGGGATCCCGTCACCGCCCTGCTGATCCGCTCGGGGCTCGGCAAGGAGTGGATCGCCGACTTCCTCACCCCCACACCGCGCGAGGACGAGACCTTCGCGGACGGGATCGCCCGTGTCCGGGGCGCCGACCCCGCCGCCGCCCGCGCCCACCTCGCCCTCTCCCTGCGCGGCCCGCTGCCCGCCGCCCTGCACCGCGACGACCTGCCCGACCGTGCGGCCGACCTCCTGACGTACGTGTGGGAGGAGACCGTACGGCCGTACTGGGAGCGGCGTCGGCGGGTGCTGGAGGCCGATGTGCTCGCCCGGACCGCGCTGTTGGGGCAGGGCGGCTGGGCGGCCGTGCTGGACGCGATGCGACCGGGGATGCGCTGGCTCGGCGAGAACCGGCTGCAGGTCAACGCGCACGAATACCCGCCGCGCGAGATCTCCGGGGCACGGCTGGTCTTCGTGCCGGTCACACCACAGCGGACGGGGTGGGTGGCGTGGGAGGAGCGGGAACGGTACGCCGTCGTGTATCCGTGCTCGGGCGTCCTCGCCGGCAAAAGCGGCACCACCGCCGTGCCCCCGGCCCTCGGCCCCCTCCTCGGCGACGCCCGCGCCCGGGTCCTCGTCCTCCTCGACGCCCCCATGAGCACGACCCAACTGTGCGCGGTGACCGGCCAGACCCTCGGCTCCGTCGGCCGCCACCTGAAGGTGCTGCTGGACGCCGGGCTGGTCCGGCGCGGGCGGGCCGGACGGTCGGTGCTGTACGCGCGCACGGCGGAGGGCGAGGTGCTGCTGCGTGCCGCACCACACCCACGCTGAGGCGAACGTCCTTCCGGAGATAGCATCCGTTTATGACTACGAACAACGCCACCCCCTCCGTCCTGGACGTACAGATCGACGCCCTCAAGGGCGGTTCCGCGGACCTCTCGCAGTACGCCGGACAGGCCGTCCTCGTCGTGAACGTCGCCTCCAAGTGCGGTCTCACCCCCCAGTACACGGGCCTGGAGGCACTGCAGGCGCGCTACGCCGCGCAGGGCTTCACCGTGCTCGGGGTGCCGTGCAACCAGTTCCTCGGGCAGGAGCCGGGGTCGGCCGACGAGATCGCGGAGTTCTGCTCGGCGACGTACGGCGTGACCTTCCCGATGACCGAGAAGGTCGAGGTCAACGGGGAGGGCCGGCACGCGCTGTACCAGCGGCTGGTGGACCACGCGGACGCCGAGGGGCACACCGGTGACATCCGCTGGAACTTCGAGAAGTTCCTGATCGGCCGTGACGGCTCGGTCGTCGCCCGCTTCTCGCCGCAGACCGAGCCCGAGGCGGCGGAGCTGGTCGCCGCCGTGGAGAAGGCCATCGGCTGACGCCCCGCGGGGTCGTTCGTTGACCTTGCCCCTGGGGCAAGGGGCACCGTCTCTCTCGTCGGGCGGAGGGCGCCCGGCGACGGAGGATGACCCAGTGCACATCGACGATGCGGACGACCTGCTCACCATCGGTGCCTTCGCCGCCCGCGCGCGGCTGTCGGCGAAGGCGCTGCGGCTGTACGACCGGCTGGGGCTGCTCCCGCCGGCGTACGTCGACGAGGTGAACGGCTACCGGTACTACCGGGCCGGCCAGGCCGAACGTGCCCGTCTGGTGGCCCTGCTGCGCCAGCTCGACATGCCGCTCTCGCGGATCGCGGAGATCGTGGACGGCGTCGAACCGGCCGGCACTCGGGCCGCCGACCTGCTCGCCGCGTACTGGGCCGAGGCCGAGGAACGGTTCGCGTCACAGCGGACCCTTGCCGCCTACCTCCGTGGACGTTTGTCGGGAACGGAGTCAGGCATGGACGAGACGTACGGGAAGTTCACGGTCGAGACGGTCGATACGGCCCCACAGGTGCTGCTGACCCAGTCGCGGCACACGCTCGCGGACGAGTTGCCGACGTGGATCGGGGCGTCGCTGGGGCGGCTGGAGGAGGGCGCGGCGGTGTGCGGCGGGACCACCGGCGCGCCGTTCGTCGTGTACCACTCCGAGGTGTCCATGGAGAGTGACGGGCCCGCGGAGTCGTGTGTGCCGGTCGCCGACGAGAGCGCGGCGCGGGCATGGGCGGCCGAGCACGGGCGGGCCTGGGAGACGAAGGTCCGGGTGGAACCGGCGGGACGGCTCGTGTACACCCGGATCAGCAAGGCCCAGGTGGCCCATCCACAGATCCTCGCGGCCTTCGAGGCGGTCGAACGGTGGATCGCCGCGCGCGGCCTGGAGGTCACCGGCCCGTGCCGTGAGATCTACTTCGCGGACTGGGACGCGGCGGGCCCCGAAGACCTGGTGTGCGACGTGGCGTTCCCGGTCGCATCCTGACCCGTGGGGCACGGGGCACGGCCGTAGGGCTTTCCCTACGGCCGTAGCGGATCGCACACGTCCTGTCGGCCAACTGTCGGCGAGTGATTAGCGTCTACCTCAACACACGTCTGTCCCCACGCACGGAGAACGTACGGAGAAGGCACGGAGAAGGCACGGAGTACGGCTGGGAAGGCGTCTGTGAAGGCGTCTGTGAAGGCGTTCAAGAAGAGTTCGAGAAGACGTTTGTGAAGACCGCACCCGCCCGCACGAGTCGAAACGGAACGGAAGACCCGCAGTGGCCTTTGCCGAGCTGACCCCACGACGGCCCGTCTCGCGCGCCGACAAACCGTCGCGCGAGCCGTGGCGGGAACGCCACCGGGTGCCCCTCACGGCCGCCCTGTGCGCCCTGCCGCTGTACTTCGTGTGGTGGGCGGTCTTCGCCACCGGCGGCGGCGATCTGGCGGCCCAGGTGGCGTGGGCGGAGTTCGCGAAGATGTACCCGGACTCCGCGGTCAACCTGTTCTGGTACGGCGGGCTGCACGCGGCGAACTACAGCGTGCTCTCGCCGTATCTGATGGCGGCGTGCGGAGTCGTCCCCGTCACGCTGGTGTCGGGGCTCTCGGCCTCCTGGCTGGCCGGTGCGGTCGTCACTCGTACGGGTGTACGTGCGCCGGTGCCGGTCGCGCTGGCGGCGACGTTCTCGCTGTGGTGCCAGGTGGTGTCGGGGCGGTCCACGTTCATGCTGGGCACGGCCTTCGCGATGGGGGCCCTGCTGGCGGTGCTGAGCGGGCGCGGCGGGCGGCAGCTCGCGGTGGCGGCGGTGTGCGCGACGCTGTCCACGCTGGGGAGCCCCGTCTCCGGGCTGTTCCTCCTCGTGGTCGGCGCCGCGTATCTGCTGTGCCGCGAGTGGGGCAGGGCGGCGGCGCTGATCGCGCCGCCGGTGACCGTCGTCGCCGTGACCACGCTGCTGTTCCCCTTCGACGGCGAGCAGCCCATGGCCTTCAGCCGGATCTGGCCCCCGGTCGTGCTGTGCGTGGTGGTCGTGCTGGTCGCGCCGAGCGCCTGGCGGGTGCTGCGCCTGAGCGCCGCGATCTACGCGCTCGGCGTGGTCCTCTGCTATCTGATCCCCACCCCCATCGGCACCAACGTCGAACGCCTCCTGGAGCTGGCGGGCCCGGCGGCGGCCCTGGCGATCTGCCTGTACCGGGGCGAGGCGCGCACGGCCGACGCCCGGCTGCCGCTGTCCTGGTTCACGCCCCGGCGTCGGCAGATCGCCGGAGTGGTGGCCCTGGTGCTCTCGGTGACCTGGCTGACCGGCAAGACGACCGCCGACATCGTCACCAACACCAAGGTGCCCGAGTGGGCGGTGAAGACCGACGGTGTGGTGAAGGAGCTGAAACGGCTCGGCGCCTGGAAGACCCGCGTCGAGGTGGTGCCGGCCCGCGACCACCGCGAGGCCGCCATCCTCGCCCCGTACATCAACATGGCACGCGGCTGGAACCGGCAGGCCGACGTCGAGCGCGGCCGCCTCTTCTACGAGGGCCACGGCGGGACCGAGGTGCCCGAGGGGGCCTTCACGCCGACCGCGTACAAGGCGTGGCTCTCGCAGTGGGCCGTCGGGTTCGTGGTCCTCGTCAACGGCGAGCCGGACGGGCCCGCCGAGCTCGAACACGCGCTGGTGACCAGCGGACCGGGCTATCTGGAGCCGGTCTGGCAGGACGCCAACTGGAAGATCTACCGGGTGAAGAACGCGACCCCCCTGGTCGACAGGCCGGCCTCCGTCGTCAGCGCGGACGGCGCCAACCTCGTCGTCCACATGCCGAAGGCCGGCGAGATCACCGTCCGCGTCGCCTACTCCCCCTGGCTCTGGGCCGACAACGGCTGCCTCACCGCCGACCGCGAGTCCGACGGCGACCTCACCGAGTTCACCCGCCTGACGGTGCATGAGCCGGGGAATGTGCGGATCAGCTCCCAGTACGGCGGACCGTCACGGACGACGGCCCTGGAGTGCGAGAAGGAAGCGGACGAGAAGGCGGAGCAGGGGGACGGGGAGGAAGGGTAGACGGGTAGGGCGCGTAGGGCGCGTAGGGCGCGTAGGGCGCGTAGGGCGCGTAGGGCGCGTAGGGCGGGTGCGCGTCACACGCCGGGCCGTACAGCACCGAAGCGCTCCTTGCGACCATGTGGTCGCAAGGAGCGCTTCGGTATTGGTCCGGCGGTCCGCTCCGGCCCGGTCAGGGCGCTCGGGGCAGGGGACCGCGGGTCAGCCGACGCGGGTCAGCTTGGCGAGGAAGCCGGGCTCGGTGAGGTCCTTCTGGAGGGCGACCGGTACCTCGACGCCGTCACCGGCGCCGTCGCCGACGATCAGTGAGCCGACCTCGGTGCCCGACTTCGCCTCGTGCGGGATGGTGGCGCTCGGGTCGAGTTCGAGCTTGACCGTCTTGCCTGCCCAGCCGACCGCCGAGACGTTCTTGGTGACCACGACCGGGGTCTGTCCGCCGAGCCCGTCGTCGACGTAACCGACGACGTCGCCCTTCTTCAGGATCGTGTCGGAGATCAACGCGTCCTGGGCGGCGAGCATCGCGGTCTTGCTGACCGCGTTGACCGTGTCGATGATCGGCGGTGTGTGCTGGCCGAGGACCGCGCCGACGACGATCACCGTCTCACCGCCGACCTCCTTCGTGGCCGCGAAGAGCAGGTTGCCGCCGGCGGCCGTGGTGGAGCCGGTCTTGATGCCGATGGCGTTGTCGTACGGGACGAGGGTGTTGTAGTTCCGATGCTTCAGGCCTGAGGGGTCCTTCCACTCGGGCAGCCTGGTGATGTCCGTCAGTGCCTTCATCTTCACCAGCGCGTTGCCGAGCTTGACCTGGTCCTCGGCGGTGGAGACGGTCGTCTCCTTCAGCCCGGACGGGTCGGTGTACGTGGTGTCGGTCATGCCGAGGTCCTTGGCGGCGGCGTTCATCTTCTTGACGAACTCCTCCTCGGAACCGTTGCTGTCCCAACGGGCGAGCAGCCGTGCGACGTTGTTCGCGGACGGAATCATGATGGCCGCGATCGCGTCGTACTGGGAGAGTTCGTCGCCCTCCTTGACGGTGTTGAGCGTGGACTCGCCGTCCTTGTCGTAGCCGCCCTCGGTCTCCGCCTTCGCGTCGACCGGGATCGCCGCGCCCTTCTCGCCGGCCTTCATCGGGTGTTCCTTGAGGATGACGTACGCGGTCATCGCCTTGGCGACGGAGCCGATGGCCACGGGCTTCTGCTCGCCGAAGCTGTCCACCGTGCCGATGCCGTTGACGTCCATCCAGCCCTGGCCCTCGGCGGGCCACGGCAGGTCGACCTTGCCGCCCTTGAACGCGTACGACTCGTCGGCGGTCAGGGCGAGCGTGGGGGTGGGGAGCGAGCGGACCGACTGTGCGACCGCAAACACAATCACCAGCAGGATGGCCAGGGGCGTCCAGATCTTGACCCGGCGGATGATCGTCCGCACGGGGGTCTGGCGCGGGGGTGGCGTGTTGGTCAGCTCCGCCAGCAGATCCAGCGGCGGCTTGGGCGGCAGCGGCTGCTGCGTCGTCCGCTCCGGGCCCACCTGCGGGATGGCCCGCGTCGCCTCCGCCGGGCTGGTGGCGGGGCTGCCGGGGGCAGCCGCCGGGGGCTTGGGCGGGGCGTGCTCGTCCAGCTGCTTCAACGCGACGAATTTGCTGGTGCGCTCCGCTGGGGGCGGGGAATCCGCGATGTCGCCCTTGGCGGCGGCGTCGGTGGCGCGGGCGTCGGTGGCGCGGGCGTCGGTGGCTGCGGGCTTGTCGTCGGCCCTGGGCTTGTCGTCGACCTCGGAGCTGTCGGAGACCTCGGCCTTGTCGGAGATCCCGGACCTGTCGGCGCCCTTGGGCTTGTCGGCGTCCTTGGGCTTGTCGGGGACCCCGGCGTCCTCGGCGGGGGCGGCGGGCTCGGTGGCCTTGGTGGCACCGCCGCCCAGCTTGAGCATGGTGGTGGGGTGATCCACGGCGGGCGGCCGGGGAGCCCGGAAGATCGCGGTCGGATGGTCCACAGACCGTCCCGCCCCGGCTCCGCCATCGCCCTCCGACCCCGGCCGCGCCTCGGCGCCGGATGCCGAAGCCGTGGCGGCCTCCGGCTCGTCGTCGGCTTGAACGGCCTCGGGGGCTGCGTCGGCCGGACTTTCGGCATCGGTCTCGGGGGCTACGTCGGGCCGGGCTTCGACATCGGCCTCGGCCTCGGGGGCTGTGTCGGCCTGAGCACCGGCATCGGCATCGGCAGTGGCGTCGGCCTGGGCCTCGGCGCCCGACTCGGGGCTCGTCGTCTCCTCCGCCCGCGCTGCGGGCAGTCGTGCCGCCGAGGCGGCACGGGTGGACGCAGCGGCACCCCGCTCGCGCGGGTCGGCGTCACCGCCCTCGCC
>NZ_LRTR01000717.1 GCF_001550375.1 Streptomyces europaeiscabiei
CTGCCGCTGGACACCCCGGACTTCACCGGACGCGTCGCGGAACTGGCGCGGCTCTCCTCGCTCGCCGGCCTGGACGCGGGTGCGGGTGCGGGTGGCGGGGACACGGCCGGGGGGGCGTGGTCCGTGGGGCCCCGGGTGGTGGTGGTCCTGGGCGCGGCCGGTGTGGGCAAGAGTGCCCTCGCCGTGCGCGCCGCGCACCGTATGGCCGACCGGTTCCCCGACGGTGCGCTCCACGCCCGGCTGCACGACGGCGCGGACCGCCCCAGACGGGCGGACGCCGTCCTGCGCACCCTGTTGCGGGACTGCGGAATGGATCCGGCCGCGCTGCCCGACAACGCCGACGACCTGGCGGGCATGTTCCGGTCCTTCAGTGCCGAGCGGTCGCTGCTGGTACTGCTGGACGACGCGGCCGGCACCGACCAGGTGCTCCCGCTGCTGCCGGCGGACGGCGGCAGCCTGGCGCTGGTGACCTCCCGGGTCCGGCTGCCCGGTCTGCCCGGCGCCCGGTCGATGGCTCTGGGGGCGCTGTCGGCCGAGGACGCCGCCGCGTTCTTCACCAGGGTGGCCGGGGCGGAACGCGTCGGTGCCGGTGACGTCCTGGGGGAAGTCACGCATCTGATGGGCAACTTCCCGCTCTCCCTGCGGGCGGTGGGCGAGAAGTTCGCGGCGCGGCCGATGTGGACGCTTGGCGACCTGGCCTTGGGGCTGGTGGACGAGGGCCGTCTGGCGGCGGAACTGCATGACGAGGCCTGCGATGTGCTGGCCCGGGCGGCCGGGGCGATCGCCCGGCTGCCCGGCTCCCTGCGGCGGGCGCTGGCACTGCTGGCGGCGGCCGGGGCGGCCCCCTTCGACATGGCACGGGCCAGGCAGCTCCTGGGCGGCAGTTCCTGGGACGGCGACTCCCTGGTGGGCCAGCTCCTCGACCATCACGTGGTGGTCAGGGCGGAGCAGTCCGGTTCTGCGGCTCTCACCTTGCGGGTGCCGGATCTGATCCGGCTGTCCCTGCCGTCCGCCGACAACGCCGAACTGCGTGTTCTGCCCGGCGGCGACCGCGGCGGCCTGGGCAACCGTTCCGTCTCCGGGGTGCTGACCGCGGCGGGCTGACGGAATCGGGCCCGGGGCCCGGCGCGCGCGCCGGCCGGCCAGCACCTTGGACATGACTTCACCCGGCCTGGATCGCCCAGGCCGACGCTGGCCGTGACGGCCGCACGGACGGGCCGTCACGGGCGTGGTCCCGCCTCGTGCGGCGGGACCCGAGTGAGGAGACGGTATGCGTTTCGAGGACGAGGTTCCAACGCCCCGCTGGCTGATGGTGCCCGCGGGACTGGAGGTCGAGCTCACCCCGGCCGGCCCCGGCAGGCGTATCCGGTGCGGCGATCCGTCCACACCGCCGGGGCGTTCCTCGGCGGGGCACCGGCGGCCGGACGGGGAGCGCCCCGGGCAGCACCGGGAGTCCTGCTGCCGCTGCGGTGATCCCCGGCCCGCC
>NZ_LRTR01000718.1 GCF_001550375.1 Streptomyces europaeiscabiei
GCCGCCGCGGCGCGCGCGGAGCCGGTCCGGGCCAGTTCCACGACGTCGGGCAGATCGGCGAGCAGGGGGCTCGGCCGGGCCGCCGTGAACGCCGTCAGGAACCGGGGCCAGCGCACGTCGGCCACGGTCTGGCAGGGCCGCCCGCCGTCGATGGCCTGCTGCAGGGCGAGCAGGGCGAGATCCGGGTCCATCTCGGGCACCCCGTGCCGCTCCAGGACGCCCCGGACGGCGCCGCGGGCCAGCCCGCCGCCGCCCCAGGCACCCCACGACACACAGGTGGCGGGCAGTCCCCGCAGGTGACGCAGCTCGGCGAGCGCGTCGAGGTAGGCGTTGGCGGGCGCGTAGTTGCCCTGTCCGGGGATACCGACGGTCGCCCCGTACGACGAGAACAGCACGAACGCCGACAGGTCCTGCGCACGGGTCAGCTCGTGCAGGTTCCAGGCGCCCTGGGCCTTGACGCGCAGGACCCGCTCGACCTGGCCGGGGCCGAGCGTGTCGACCGTGGCGTCGTCCAGGACGGCCGCCGTGTGCAGCACCGCCGTGAGCGGTCCGTGCGCGGCCGCGCGGTCCAGGACGGCGCGCAGCGCTTCGAGGTCCGCCACGTCGCAGGCCTCCACGACCGCGTCGGCACCCAGCGCCCTCAGCTCTTCGACGAGTTGACCGGCGCCCGGCGCGTCCGGGCCGCGACGGCTGGTCAGCACCAGGCGCTCGGCGCCCTGTTCGGCCAGCCAGC
>NZ_LRTR01000072.1 GCF_001550375.1 Streptomyces europaeiscabiei
GTACCCCCGCAAGCGGTGCGGGCTCCTGCTCCTGCGCGGCACGCGCCGCACGGGCCGCGTTCCGCCGCGACAACGCGTCGAGCAACTCCCGCTCGCCCCGGCCCCGCAGCAGCAACAGCACGAACGGGTCCTCGTCCAGCAACCGCGCCGTCTGATAGCAGAGCGCGGCCGCGTGTTTGCAGGGGTGCCCGAAGTCGGGGCAACTGCAACGGGGCTCGAGCTCCCCCGCGCCGGGCAACAGACGCACGCCACGCCCGGCTCCGGTGCCACGGGCTGCTCGGCGTCCGGGTTCGCCGCCTACTTCGACTCCGGCTTCGGAGCCGACTTCAGGTCCCGGTCCGGCTTCGGAGCCGGTCTCGGGTCCGGCGAGCGCCTGCGGCAGCTCCTTGTCCAACAGTGCGGCGATGTGGCCCGGTTGCTCCGCCGCCGCGTCCAGGAAGCGGTCCCATTCGTCGTCGTCCAGCGTCCGCAGGCGGAGTTGCACCCGGTACGGCCGAGCCCTGCTCCCGTGCACATACGCCAGCACCAGCCCCGGGGTGACGGTGATCGCGTCCACCTGTCCCTTGTCGGCGTAGGACCGCCCCCGCGCCAACCGCGCCGCGTCCAACGCGCCCTCTTCCAGAGCCGTCACCCACGCGTTGCCCCACCAACTCTCCGCGAACGCCTCCCCGACCGAGGGGCGCGGCGGGAACGGGTGGAAGGTACGCCGCAGTTCGCCGTCCCGGGAGGGGGCGGCCATGGTGCGGGGGACGCGGGGAGCTGCCGGGAGGGCGGTGTCCGGCCGGGGGGTGGTGGGCCGGCCGGGGGCCGACTGCGGGTCGGGTACGGCTGAGGAGTGCTCCCGCCGCGGGGAGGAGCCGCCTGTGTCTGGGGACGCCGGGGACGGGTCGTGCGTGGCGTGGCCGGGAACGGCGGGGCCATGGGACGCACGGTCCCGCCCTACGCCCTCGCGAGGTGGCGGCGACGCACGGAACTCACCCTCCGCCGAACCGCCACCGTCCCACTCGCTGTCCGTGCCCACGACGGAGATCTCGTCGAGTTCCGGCTCGGGTTCCGGCCGGGGTTCCGGCTCGGGTTCCGGCTCATCGGAGGGCAATTTGAAGGCGTCGGCGAGCAGTTCGCGTACGTCCCGAACCCGATTTTCCTCAGCCCGGTCTCCCGACGTCCCGCCTGGAGCCCGATCTTCGCCTGGGGCCGGACCTCCCGGCCCTCCACCCGGAGCCTGATCTCCAGGCAGTCTCCCCGCCGAGGCGCTGCCTACCGGAACGCCTCCCGAGGGCCTACCACTCGGGGCGTCCCCCGGGCCCTGAATTCCAGATGCCCGGCCTGCTCCGACATCGCCTCCATGGCTCCGTCCCTCCCGCAACCGGGTCGGCGGCGGGCCCGCGGCCCCCAGCGAAGTCCTGCCCCCCTTGCCCACAGCCCCGGCCCGAGCACCCTCCGCCTCTTCCCGGGCCCGCTCGGCGGCATCGCGTGCGGCCCGCAAGGCTTCCCGGGCGACGTCGCCGGGGCGAGCAGCGGGCTTCGCGGCCGTACCGGGGCGAGCGCCGGACATGGTTCCCGCACCGGGGCGAGCTGCGGGCGCGGTCCTCTCACCGGGCCGCCCACCGGGCATGGTTCCGTCGGGCATGGTTCCGTCATCGGCCCGGGAACCGGGCTGCGGCTCCCCGCCGGGGCGGTCACCGTGCCCGGTCGTCTCGTGGGTCCGAGCAGCGGTACCAGTCCCCTCACCGAACCGGGAGTCCCCGGCCTCGGCACAAGCACGCTCCCTCGCCCGACTGTCCGGAGCGCTCCGCGTCACCGGCCCGGGCACATCCGGCTCCACCACCGACCCGACCGCGCTCTGCCCTCCGACCGGCTCAGCCGCGCCGCGTTCCCCCCTCGGCTCCTCAGCGCCGGCCGCCCTGGACTGCGCAGCCTTCCGCAACGCCTCCCGGGCCACGTCACCCGGCCGAGCGGCGGCCTGTGGGGCTGTCCGAGCCCCGGACGGCTCCCCGGGCCTTGTTGTACCCGCACCCGGAGCAGAACCCGAGCCTCGCTGATCCCCGGCCTCGGCCTCGGCCCCGTGCCTGTCGCGTTCCCGCGCCGCCCGCAACGCCCGGCGGGCCGCGTCGGCGGGACGGGGCCCGGTGCCGTGATCCGGTCCGCCCGCGCCCTCGCGACCTGCCGCAATCGCAGCCGCGTCGGCATCCGCCCCGTCGGACGGCGAGACCTCTTCGCTCTCCTTCCGAAGACTCCCCAGCTCCTCCGCGTCCCCCACCGAAGGCGACACCCCGGGCGCGAACCCAGCGGCCTCGTCCCCGGCCCGCACGTCCTCCCCGGCACGCCTCTGCGCACCCTCCGGCGTCCCCGCTCCCCCACTCACGCGAGCCTCCGCAACGACACCAGGTCGGTCAGCTCCCGGTCACCCAGCTCCGTGAGAGCCGCCTCGCCCGAGCCGAGGACGGCGTCGGAGAGGGCCCGCTTTGATTCCAGCATCTCGGCGATGCGGTCCTCGACGGTGCCCTCGGTGATGAGGCGGTGCACTTGGACGGGCTGGGTCTGTCCGATGCGGTAGGCGCGGTCGGTGGCCTGTTCCTCGACGGCGGGGTTCCACCAGCGGTCGAAGTGGACGACATGGCCGGCGCGGGTGAGGTTCAAGCCGGTGCCGGCCGCCTTCAGGGACAGGACCAGGACCGGCGTCGCCCCGCTCTGGAAACGGTCCACCATGTGCTCGCGCTCCTTGACCGGTGTGCCGCCGTGCAGCAGCTCGACCGGGACGGCGCGGGCGGCGAGGTGCGCGGTGATCAGGCGGGCCATGCCGACGTACTGGGTGAAGACCAGCGCGGAGCCGTCCTCGGAGAGCAGCGTGTCCAACAGCTCGTCCAGCAGGGCCAGTTTGCCGGAGCGGGCGGCGAACCGGTCTCCGGCGGCAACGCCCGCCTCCTCCTTCAGATACAGCGCCGGGTGGTCGCAGATCTGCTTGAGGGCGCCGAGGAGTTTCAGGACCAGGCCCCGCCGGGCGATGCCCTCCGCCGTCTCGATGGCGAGCAGCGACTCGCGGACCACCGCCTCGTACAGGGCGGCCTGTTCGCGGGTGAGGGGGACGGGGTGGTCGGTCTCGGTCTTGGGCGGGAGTTCGGGGACGATGCCCGGGTCGGACTTCTTGCGGCGCAGGAGGAAGGGGCGGACCAGGCGGGCGAGGCGGGTCACGGCCTCGCCGTCCTCGCCGTTCTCCACGGCGCGGGCGTGGCGGGCGCGGAAGGACTTCAGCGGGCCGAGGAGCCCTGGGGTCGTCCAGTCGAGGAGGGCCCAGAGCTCGGAGAGGTTGTTCTCGACCGGGGTGCCGGTGAGGGCCACGCGGGCGGGTGTCGGAATCGTGCGCAGGGCCTTCGCCGTCGCCGAGTAGGGGTTCTTGACGTGCTGGGCCTCGTCGGCGACGACCATGCCCCACTCCTGCTGGGCCAGGCGTGGGGCCGTCGAGCGCATGGTGCCGTAGGTGGTGAGGACGAAGCCGTCGGCGTGGTCGTCCAGGGTGCGGTCGGGGCCGTGGAAGCGGTGGACGGGCACGCCGGGGGCGAAGCGGGTGATCTCGCGCTGCCAGTTGCCCAGCAGGGAGGCGGGGCAGACGACCAGCGTGGGTTCGGGGCGGGCCCGGCGCAGGTGGAGGGCGATGACCGTGATCGTCTTGCCGAGACCCATGTCGTCGGCGAGGCAGCCGCCGAGACCGAGGGAGGTCATGAGGTCCAGCCAGGCCAGGCCCCGGAGTTGGTAGTCGCGGAGGGTGGCCGCGAGGCCGGGTGGCGGTTCCGCCGTACCGATCCCCGCTGTCAGACGGTCACGGAGGGCGGCGAGCGCGCCCACCGGCACGGCCTCCACCGTCTCGCCGTCGATCTCGGCGGTGCCGGAGAGGGCCGCGGACAGGGCGTCCACCGGGTCGAGCAGGCCCAGTTCGCGTTTGCGGGCCTTGCGGACGAGGGCCGGGTCGACGAGGACCCACTGGTCGCGCAGGCGCACGATCGGGCGGTGGGCCTCGGCGAGGGTGTCCATCTCGGCCTCGGTGAGCGGGTCGCCGCCGAGGGCCAACTGCCAGCGGAACCGCAGCAGTTCCTCGCTCTCGAAGAAACCGGTGCCGTCCGTGGCGGAGCCGGGCGCGGTGCTCACCTCGGCACGGGCGCTCAGATCGTGGGCCAGGTCCCGGGGCCAGTGCACGGCGACGCCTGCCGCGCCGAGCCGGGTCGCGGCGACGCCGAGCAGGTCGGACAGCTCGTCCTCGGAGAGGGCGAGGACGTCGGGGACGTCCTGCTCGGAGAGCCGGTCCAGGGGCGGCCAGACGCGGGCCGCGCGCCTCACGGCGAGGG
>NZ_LRTR01000719.1 GCF_001550375.1 Streptomyces europaeiscabiei
GGGCTCGGACGGCTCGTGCGAGCCCGCCCAGGTGGGCCGTACGCGCGAGGCGCGGCCAACCGCCCGAAGTGGTGGCGCGCCGGCCTGCAGGCGGCATGACGGCTCGGCAGCGCTCAAGTCCCCGCCGCGTCGGCATGTCGGTCGATGCGGGCGGGGGATCACCGCTGTGCCGCGCCCGCGGTGGTGAACATGCGGCGCACACCGCCGGGTGGTGCAATGGGCATGGTGGCGGGAGCGCCCTCGCGGGGAACCGCACCGCAGCGAGTTTGGCCTCGTCCCGGCCGTACCGGGTCGCGGCCGTCGGCGGACCGTACTGCCGCCAAGGTGCTTCCCATGGGGTGGTGAACGAGGCGGACGCCCGCATCACGGGCCCCGGACAGGCACGGATGTCGGGCCGGTCGCCCTTGACCCGCTCCGCTCGTACACGCTCGGGCAACGGTGGGGATCGCCACTGGACGCGGTGCCACGCACCGTCGCGTCGGCCGTGCTCCGACCGGCAGGAGGATCCATGCGCAGGGACTTGGGGGGACGCGGTCGCCTCGTACAGCGTTGGTCGGCCCGGCTTGCCCTCATCGCTGGGCTCGCTGCGGTAGTGATCCTGCTCGTGGTCGCCGGATTCAAGAGCATCGCGCTCCTGGGCGCCGGGCTGGCCGGGTTGGCCATATCGGCAGCGAGCCTGTGGTGGGCACTGACCCGGCGTGGAATCGGCAGACTGCTCGCTTTCACCCTGGCCGCCGTCGCCCCGCTCGCGGTGCTGGCGCTCTACGCATGGGCGGAGCTGCTGTGGGTCGTACTCGTCTCCCTTGCCCTGTGGGCCCTCGGGGTCTCCGTCGGCGTAGCGACACTCAGCAGGGACATCAAGCCGGCCGGGCCTTTGGAAATGCGGACCGCTCCTCCCCAGCGCCCCTTCCTCATCATGAATCCACGATCAGGCGGTGGAAAAGTGGGGAAGTTCCACCTCAAGGAAAAGGCCGAGGCGCTCGACGCCGACGTCCTCCTGCTGGACACAGCTCATCACCAGGACGTGGTCGCGCTCGCCGACAAGGCGGTCGAAGACGGCGCCGATCTCCTCGGAGTCGCAGGCGGTGACGGCACACAGGCCCTGGTCGCCGGAGTCGCCGCCAGGCACGGCATTCCCTTCATGGTGATCTCGGCCGGAACCCGCAACCACTTCGCCCTGGACCTCGGCCTGGACCGGGACGACCCGTCGACCTGCCTGGACGCGCTCGCAGACGGCGTCGAACTCCGCGTCGACATCGGTTTCATCGGTGAGCGAGCCTTCGTCAACAACGCGTCCTTCGGTACCTACGCAGCCGTGGTACAAAGTCCCGCCTACCGCGACGACAAGGTCCGCACCGTCCTCCAGACGCTTCCCGACCTGCTGACCCACCGACGCGGTCCCCGGCTGGCCGTCCGCGCTGCGGACACGGTCCTCGACGGACCCCAGGCCGTGCTCGTCAGCAACAACCCCTACCGGATGGGCGACCTGGCCGGCCTCGGACGCCGTGAGGTCCTGGATTCAGGTGCCCTCGGCGTCCTGGGAGTCAACGTCGACAACGCCGCGCAGGCGGCCGAGCTGCTCACGGGGAGGCACGCGCCCGGCCTCACCACCCTGACCACCCAGGAGGTCGTCGTCGATGCGGACGCGCCCGAGATCGAAGCCGGGGTCGACGGTGAGGCACTGACCCTGCCGACGCCCGTACGATGCACGATCCATCCCCGGGCCCTGCGCGTGCGGGTACCGCGCCACCGCCCTGGCGTGCCCCGGACGAGGGCCCCCATGGACTGGCGACGGCTACGGAAGCTGGCGCTGAGCTGAGAAGCCGCCGTCCTCCCGGACGCCATTGACGCCGCTTCGCCGGTCAGGCGTGAAGTGCCCGGTGGTCCGCCAACCGGTTGACCTCCGGGGCGGGTCGCGGATCGCCCTCCGGGGCGGCTGGGACGATGCGCGCATGGCACCCACAGCAGGCACCGCCGAGAGTTCGACAACGGCGCGAATCGTCCTGCTGGCACTCGCGGCCGGTCAGTTTCTGATGGCGCTCGACAGTTCGGTCATGAACGTCTCGATCGCGACGGTGGCCGAGGACGTGGGCACGACGGTGACGGGAGTGCAGGGCGCCATCACGGCCTACACCCTCGTGATGGCGATGTTCATGATCCCCGGCGGCAAAGCGGGGGAGCTGATCGGCCGCAAACGCGCGTTCATGATCGGCTGCGTCATCTACGGCTGCGGCTCCCTCACCACGGCGCTCGCACCGAACCTGCCCGTGCTGCTGCTCGGCTGGTCGTTCCTCGAGGGGATCGGTGCGGCACTCATCCTGCCCGCGATCGTGGCGCTCGTGGCAAGCAACTTCGCCGCCGAACGCCGTCCCGCCGCCTACGGCCTCGTCGCGGCCGCAGGAGCCGTGGCGATCGCGGTCGGGCCGCTCATCGGGGGTGTCGCGACGACGTACTTCTCCTGGCGGTGGGTCTTCGCCGGCGAGGTCGTGGTGGTGCTCGGCATCCTGGTGCTCGCCGGCCGCATCGCTGACGCGCCGGTCGGCGAACGCCCGCGCATCGATCTCGTCGGCGCCGTGCTCTCCGCGCTCGGGCTCGGAATCTTCGTCTACGGCGTACTCCGCTCGGACGAATGGGGATGGTTCCAGCCGAAGCCCGACGCGCCCTCGTGGCTCGGGGTTTCGCTGGTCGTGTGGCTGATGCTGGCCGGTCTGCTTCTGGTCTGGCTCTTCCTCCGTTGGGAGGCCCGCATGGTCAAGCGGCGCAGGGAGCCACTCGTCGACCCGGGCATGCTGCACAACAAGCAGCTCACCGGCGGACTGACGATGTTCTTCTTCCAGTACCTCGTTCAGATGGGCGTCTTCTTCGTCGTACCGCTCTATCTGTCCGTCGCGCTGGGCCTGTCCGCGCTCAAGACCGGCGCCCGCATCCTGCCGCTCTCCGTGACACTGCTGGCGGCCGCCATCCTGATCCCCCGCTTCTTCCCGGACGTCTCACCGCGGCGGGTCGTGCGGCTCGGGACCCTCGCGCTGCTCGCGGGCGCAGTGGTCCTGATGGCCGCGCTCGACGCGGACGCCGGCGCGGAGATCGTCACCATTCCCCTCCTGCTGATCGGGCTCGGCATGGGCGCGCTGGCGTCCCAGCTCGGGTCGGTCACCGTGTCCGCGGTGCCTGAAGCGCAGAGCGCGGAAGTCGGCGGCGTCCAGAACGCTGTCACCAACCTCGGCGCCTCGGTCGGTACGGCACTCGCCGGGTCGATCATGATCGCCTCGCTGACGACGTCCTTCCTCACCAGCGTGGACCAGAATCCGGCGATCCCGGCCGAGGTCAAGAGCCAGGCGACTGTCGAACTCCAAAGCGGCGCACCGTTCTTGTCGGACGCCCAGCTCAAGTCCGCCCTCGACGAAGCGGGCACGAGCACGGACGTGACGCAAGCGGCACTCGACGCGAACGCCGACGCCAGGATCGACGGTCTGCGCGCCGCACTCGCCATCCTCGCCTTCACCGCTCTCCTCGCGATGTTCTTCACTTCACGGATCCCGAAGACCCAGCCCCGTTCGACGGCCCCATAACCGCCGGACGGTTGGGTTGGCGATCCCCGACTTGAGTGCTCGGCGCGCGTACCACCGTGCCAAGAACGATGTCGGCTCGGCTGCCTGGCCTGCTGCGTGCAAGCCCGCGGTCAAGTTCTTCCATCGGGACGGATCGGAGGTCCACATCCGACTCGTCGTAGCCGATGACGACCGGGCGCCCGGCAGTTCGGGAACGGTTCTCCGGTCCGGTTGCCACACGGTTGCGGCACTGGCCCGGTCGGCCGTCCGCGCTTTCGAACCGAACTCGAAGCCCTGCGTATCGCGATGCGGGCGCACGTCAGGAGCGCCCCAGCTCCTGACATCACCAGCTGACATCAACGACGGCGGACACAAGCAATCTTGAGTGGCCGCAAGCGGCGTTCCGACACTGGGAGCTTGATTCCGTGCGGGGCTTCGGATCGAACTCCTCAAGCGGTGCTCGGCTCGAACTCCTCAAGCGGTGCTCGGCTCGGCGCAACGGCACGGAGCCCCCAGGGAGCCGTCGGTGGCGATCAGGGAGCCAAGTTGAGTTGTGTGATGATGCGCAAAAGATGACCGGCCCTGGGGAGGGGTCGGGTACCTGAGAAGGGTGGGGCCATGGGGGACATGGGCGGGGAGTCCATACCGGACGAAGAGTGGGAGCGCTTCCTTCGTGAAGCCGAAGCGGGGACCAAGGGCGCGCCCGAGGAGCCGTCGGCGCGGGCCCGGATGGTGGCGCGGCGGCTGCAGGAGGAGACCGGCAGCCCGGAGCCGTGGCGGAGTCACCAACCGGCCCGGCGGCGAGGAGGCAAGGGCTGGTACGTGGTCGGTCTGCTGGCTGCGGTCGCCCTGCTGGTCGTGGCGCTGGATCCAGGGCGGGTGGCTGGATGGTTCGGAGGCGGAGGCGGTGAGAGCGCACCGCTCGCCGTGGAGTCGAAACGTCCCAATGAAGCGCCGCCGACGGAAGCGGCAGCGTACGGTCCGACCGTGGAGCAGCCGTTCAGGGGGTCGCCCGCGGCCCAGTGGGGTGACGGGACGGCTGGGATCGGTCTGCCTGAGGCACGGGCGACCGGCTGGATGAGCAAGGGGCAGGTCGCGCAGGCGCTCAAGAAGACCCGGGACTTCCTCGCCGAGTCCAGTCTGGATCCTGGTGTGCTGCGTGGGGACCGGCCGAAAAAGGCGATCGCGTTGATCAATCCGCATCAGCAGGATGTGCAGGACTACCTGGCGACCGCCTTCCGTGCGCCCAGCCGGGAAGACGATCCTCTGCTGCTGTTCAGCCGGTTCAGGGCGACAAAGGTCCGGCTTGTCGGGGATGTGGTCAAGACCCGGGGGCGGATCACGTACCGAGAAGGTGAGCGCGGTGCGGTCGAGGTGACCACGGATGTCACATACGTGTATCCGGCCGTACGCGCTGCGGCGGGAAGCGACGAAGTCGCACGCACGATCGTGCGCCGCGAGGTCGTGATGAGCTGGGACGACCCGTCGAAGATCGTCATCGAGCCGGGTACGTTCTCCCTCGTCTCCTACAAGGCGGACAGCACCAACGGCGGCTGCGATTCCTTCACCGGCTACTTCACCCCCACGTTCGGCGCGGAGCGCGCGACATCGTCCCCGGCGGACGGCCCCGAGGTCGACCCGTACGACCGGAGCACGTCGATGGAGGCGCGCATGCGGGAGGCCGGCGATGCGAGGTGCGGGACTGCCACACGGTCGTGAGCGGCGGTCGCAGGAATCAGAAGGAGAGACCAGCCGGCCACGGGGAGCGGTGGTGCTGGGAGCGGTGCCTCGTCCGAGGACTGCGTGGGAGGTGTTGTGGCTGTGCGCCGCGCTCGGCGCCGTGCTGAGCCGGGAGTTGTCGCTGACAGTGCCTGTCGCGATCGCGCTGTGGGCCGGGCCCGCTCTGGCAGGAATCCTGGGTGTCGGCTCCCGAATCAGCCTGTGCGCGTCCTCAACGCCTCCCGGACGATCGCCTCCAACTGCTCGTGGTGCGCGCCCTTCCAATAGGCCCGCCCGCACGCCTCGCACTGCGCGAACACGTCGTACGACTTCTGCGTCCCACCCTCCAACCGGTCCGCGACCTCCTCCTTCGTCGCCGGCTTCAGGAGCCCGTTGCAGGCGGTGCACCGCGTCCACGGGTGCAGCTCGGGCGCGAACCGGTCGAGCACGTCGCGGAGTTGCTCCTCCGGCTGCGTGCTGTAGATGTACGCCCCGGCCCACAGCTCACGCCGCCGCAGCAGCCCCCGGTCGCGGCTGAGCAGCACCCGCTGTTCGGCGGCGGACCGCGTGGCCAGCGCCGGGTCGCCGATGTCCGTCGACTCGTACGCCGCGTCGACGCCCAGCAGCCGCAGCCGCCGGGCGAGCGTGCCGAGGTGGACGTCGAGGAGGAAGCGGAGAGGGGCGCCCGGGACCTCCTGAGGGCGGGGGACCGGACGTACGGTCACCGACTCGCCGTCCGCCGGGATGTGCGAGACCGGCACCTCGCGGCCGTTGACCACCAGCGCGCCCACCTCGGTCAGCGGTACGCCGAGGGACTCGATGACGTGGCCCAGCGTCGAGACGCCGTCGGTGGCCAGCGGGGTGCTGCCCTCGCGGCGGGCGTGCGGGACGAACAGGGCCAGCTCGGGGGCGACTTCGACGTGGATCTCGGCTGCTTTCACCTGGTCAGGATGGCATGGGGGAAGGGGGTGGCCTCAGGGTTTTTCCGTCTGGAGGCCGTGTTGGAGGGTGATCAGGGTGCGGTCGACGAGTTCGGCGAAGTCGTCACGGTGGCCGTTCTCGGCCCAGTAGAGGGTCGTCTCCATCAGGCCGCCGATGAGGGACATCGCCCAGACCCGTACCTCCAGGCTGTCCGGGTCACGGCCGGAGCGTTCGCCGATGGCGGTGCAGAGCATGCGGCCGGTGACCGACATGCTCTCCATCATGCGGGAGCGCACCGCGGGAACCTGGACCATCAGATGGGTGCGTAGCCGCGCGACCTCCATGTCCTCCTCGATGCCCGTGCGGACCGCCTCCCGCATCACGTGACGGATGCTGTCCGGCCAGGGTTCGTCCGCCGGCCGGGTCCGCAGTTCCTCCAGGAGGATCGGGTCGTACTCGTCGGTGAGGACGATGTCCTCCTTGGTGGGGAAGTAGCGGAAGACGGTCGACGGTGACACCTCCGCCCGGTCGGCGATCTGCTCGATCGTCGTGGCGTCGTAGCCCTGCTCCTCGACCAGTGCGTAGGTCGCGGCGCGGATCGCCTCGCGGGTCTTGATCTTCTTCCGTTCACGGAGTCCGACCTGCGGGCGGTCGGCGGAAGCCGTGGAGGTGGCGGGGTCGGTGGGGCGTGCGGCCGTCATGCCGTCATTGTCGGGCATCGGCCTTCGGCGCGGCCAGGTCAGGGCCGGTGCTCCGCCCGCTCCCGGCGCCCCGGACCGTCGGCGCGCTCGGCAGGAAAGCCGCCGCCAGCAGCGCCGCGCCCAGAGCCGCGCCGCCGCACACCAGCAGGACGAGGCCCATGCCGTGGACGTACGAGGCGTTCGCGGACGTCAGGAGATCGGCCGCGCCCGCCCGTTCGGCGACGAGGTGGGCCGCGACCACCGTGTCCCCGGCGGTG
>NZ_LRTR01000720.1 GCF_001550375.1 Streptomyces europaeiscabiei
CCTGCTGCACCCCTTCCTCACGGTCCTGGCGATCGTCGCGACCGGCAACCACTGGATCCTCGACGCGGTCGGCGGCGCGGCTGTGGTGGGCGCGGGCTTCGGCCTGACGTACCTCCTGACAGGGCCCCGCACCACCGAGGCTCGTATGGGGCGCGGGGAACAGCGCGAACACCCACCGACGGCCGGGCGACTCGCCACGGCCGCCCGGCGCAACGGCGGCGGAGCGGACGCGGACGGCGGAGGCAGCGGCGGGGCGTAGGAGGCAGGGGCGGGGCGTAGGGGTGCGGCCCCTGCCTCCGGCGGGACGGGCCGACGGCGCCGGGAGGCCGTCGGCCCGAGTGTGACGGGGTGGTGCCCGGCTCAGACCGTGGTCACCTGGAGGTGCTTGACCCCGTTGATCCAGGCGGAGCGCAACCGGCTCGGTTCGCCGGCGAGCCTGAGGTTCGGCAGCGCGTCGGCGATCGCGTTGAAGATCAGGTTGATCTCCAGGACGGCCAGGGACTTGCCGAGGCAGAAGTGCGGGCCTCCGCCGCCGAAGCCGAGGTGGGGGTTCGGGTCCCGGGTGATGTCGAAGGTGTCCGGGTTGTCGAAGACGTCCGGGTCGTGGTTGGCGGAGGCGTAGAAGATACCGACGCGGTCCCCCTGCTTGATCAGTTTGCCGCCGAGTTCGACGTCCTGGGTGGCGGTGCGCTGGAAGGAGTTGACCGGGGCGGCCCAGCGGACGATCTCCTCGGCCGCCGTCGCCGGGCGCTCACGTTTGTAGAGGTCCCACTGGTCGGGGTGGGTGAGGAAGGCGTGCATGCCGTGGGTGATGGCGTTGCGGGTCGTCTCGTTGCCCGCGACCGCCAGCATCAGCACGAAGAAGCCGAACTCGTCGGAGGCGAGGTTTCCCTCGTCCTCGGCGGCCACCAGCGTGGTGACGATGTCCTTGGCCGGGCACTGCTTGCGGTCGGCGGCCATGTTCATGGCGTAGGCGATGAGTTCCATCGCCGACTGCTGGCCGACCTCCTCGGTGATGGCGTACTCCGGATCGTCGTACGAGATCATCCGGTTCGACCACTCGAAGATCCGGATGCGGTCCTCCTGCGGGATGCCGATCAGCTCGGCTATGGCCTGGAGGGGGAGTTCGCAGGCGACCTCGGTGACGAAGTCGAAGGGGCCGGCGTGGGCGACGGCCTCCCGGGCGATGCTGAGGGCGCGGTGACGCAGGTTGTCCTCCAGCGCGCGGATCGCCCGCGGGGTGAAGACGCGCTGCACGATCTGGCGGACCCTGGTGTGCTCCGGCGGGTCCATGTTCAACAGGATCAGCCGCTGGGCGTCGATCGCGTCGCGCTCGATGTGCTCGTTGAAGCGGATGATCGCGGTGTTGACCGTCGAGGAGAACAACTCCGGGTGCGTCGAGACGTACTTGACGTCCGCGTGCCGGGTGACGGCCCAGTAGCCCTCGTCCGCGAAGCCCGCGATGCCGGGTGCCTGCGGGATCCAGTGGACCGGTTCCGTGCGGCGCAGTTCGGCGAACTCCGGGAGGGGGACACGGTGGTGCAGCAGGTCGGGGTCGGTGAAGTCGAACCCGTCGGGCAGCGCTGGACAGGGCATCGGCCACTCCTGACGGACCATCAGATGGAGGGAATTGCGGTGACCGTAGTAACGGGTTCTACAACTGGCAAGGGGTACGGGCTTTTCAATTGCCGCACGCCCCTTGCGGTCGCGCGGTCACGCTCAGCAGACTGCTCAAGAGAACTAGAACGCGTACTAGTTCTGCGTGGCGGGCCGGGCCGGGACGCCCCGCGCCGCGCGGGTAACCGTTGAGAGGAATCCCCCATGGCCGCGGAACCCGTGATCGTCGAAGCCGTACGCACCCCCATCGGCAGGCGCGGTGGCGCGCTCGCCAATCTGCACCCCGCCTATCTGCTGGGCGAGACCTACCGTGAACTCCTCGGCCGCACCGGCATTCCCGCCGACTGCGTCGAGCAGATCGTCGGCGGCACGGTGACCCACGCCGGCGAACAGTCCATGAACCCCGCGCGCACGGCCTGGCTGACCATGGGCCTGCCCTACGAGACGGCCGCGACGACCGTCGACTGTCAGTGCGGCTCCTCGCAGCAGGCCTCGCACATGGTGGCCAACATGGTCTCGGCGGGCGTCATCGACGTCGGGATCAGCTGCGGCGTCGAGGCCATGTCCCGGGTGCCGCTCGGGTCGGGGTCCAAGCACGGGCCCGGGAAGCCGTTCCCGGAGGAGTGGAACGTCGACCTGCCGAACCAGTTCGAGGCGGCGGAGCGGATCGCCCGGCACCGGGGGCTCACCCGGGAGGACACGGACGCGCTGGGGCTGCTCTCCCAGGAGCGGGCCGCCGCCGCGTGGGCCGAGGAGCGGTTCAAGAAGGAGACGTTCGCCGTCCAGGTGCCGACGACCGAGGCGGAGCAGAGCGCCGGGCAGGGCATGTGGCGGCTCGTCGACCACGACGAGGGGCTGCGCGACACGTCGTCGGAGGCGCTGGCCCGGCTGAAACCGATCATGCCGTCGGCGGTCCATACGGCGGGCAACTCGTCCCAGATCAGCGACGGCGCGGCGGCGATCATGTGGGCGTCGAAGCGGATGGCCCGCGCGCTGAAGCTGCGGCCCCGCGCGCGGATCGTCGCCCAGGCGCTGGTGGGCTCCGACCCCCACTTCCACCTCGACGGGCCGATCGACGCGACCAAGGCCGTCCTGGGGAAGGCCGGGATGTCGCTCAAGGACATCGACCTGGTCGAGATCAACGAGGCCTTCGCGTCGGTGGTGCTGAGCTGGGCGAAGGTCTTCGACCAGGACCTGGCGAAGGTGAACGTCAACGGCGGCGCGATCGCCCTCGGACATCCCGTGGGTGCGACGGGGGCGCGGCTCATCACGACCGCGCTGCACGAACTGGAGCGGACCGACAAGGAGTTCGCGCTGGTGACGATGTGCGCGGGTGGCGGGCTGGCAACCGGGACGATCATCCAGCGGCTGTGACTTCGGCTGACGGTGAGGGCTGTCGGCTGTCGCTGATGGCTGTCCGGCCGGTGGTGAGCGGCCGGTGGCTGTCCGGCTGACGGAGAGTGGCGAGTGGCGAGTGGCGAGTGGCTGGTGGCTGTCCGGCCGACGGCCGTCAGGCTGACGGCTGTTGGGCGGCTGCCGGTTGCCTCGTCCCGAGACGGAAGTGGCCCTGCTGGTCGTCCCGCGGCCAGCAGGGCCCTTCCCCCGTGGCGGCAAGTCCCCCGTGCCGCCTCGTTCCCCCGTGGCGGCTGGTCGTGCCGCCCTTTTCCCCCGTGAGCGACAGGTCCCCCGTGGCCGTGCCGCTCGATCCCCCGTGGGCGGCACGTCCCCCGTCCCGCCCACACCACTGATTCCACCGGATCGCGCATTGTTAGGCAGGGGTGTCGAGCCTGCCAAACAATGGCCGGACGCGATCTCTCCGCTTAGGTGGCCGGATGCGTACGTTGGTTGTCCGGGACGGTGTGGGTGTGGCGGGAGGGGAACAGCACGGTGGCGGGTCGTCGTGAGGTGCCGGTCGATCCGGGGGCCGGGCCGGTGCAGCGGTTCGCGTTCGAGTTGCGGAAACTGCGGACCGAGGCGGGTGGCCTCACCTACCGGGCGATGGCCGGGCAGGCGGGTTACTCGATCACCACGCTCTCCCAGGCGGCGGGCGGAGAGCAGTTGCCCACGCTGCCGGTGGCCCTGGCCTTCGTACGGGCCTGCGGGGGCGATCCGGGGGAGTGGGAGATCCGGTGGCACCAGGCGGTCGAGGAAGCCGCCGCGTTCGACCCGGACAACGACGGGGTGGACGCGGAGCCGCCGTACCGGGGGCTGGCCCGGTTCGAGACCGACGACAGCGGGCTCTACTTCGGCCGGGACCGGCTCACCGCGGAACTCGTGGACCTGATGCGCCGCCGACGGTTCGCGGCGGTCTTCGGCCCGTCGGGGATCGGCAAGTCCTCACTCCTGCGCGCCGGTCTGATCCCCGTCCTGCGCGAGTCCGAGGAGCAGGGGCTGCGACCGTCCGCGATCCGGATCCTGACCCCCGGCGAGCAACTGGCCCGCACCCATGAGCTGCTGCTGGAGGCGAACGGCACCGGCCCCGGCCCTGGCGCAGGCCCCAGCTCCGGCCCTGGCCCCGGCGACACACTCGTGGTCGTCGACCAGTTCGAGGAGGTCTTCACCCTCTGCCACGACGCGGCCGAACGGGCCCGGTTCATCGACCTGTTGCTGACCGCGCGCGAGCCGGAGAGCCGGTTGCGGGTGCTGTTGGCCGTGCGCGCGGACTTCTACGGCCGGTGCGCCGAGCACCGTGAGCTGGCCGAGGCGCTGGGGGACGCCAATCTGCTGGCGGGGCCGATGAGTTCGGCGGAGCTGCGCGAGGTCGTCGTCAAGCCGGCCGCGGCCGCCGGGCTGACCGTGGAACGGGCGCTGACCACGCGGCTGGTCGAGGAGATCACCGACGCGCCCGGCGGTCTGCCGTTGCTGTCGCACGTCCTGCTGGAGACCTGGCGCCGGCGCCGGGGCAAGACGCTGACCCTCGCCGGGTACGACGCGGCCGGCGGCCTGGACGGAGCCATCGCCAAGACCGCCGAGGACATGTACGGCCGGTTCACCGACGGCGAGGCGGCCACGGCCCGCCGGGTGCTGCTGCGGCTGATCTCCCCGGGTGACGGCACGCCCGACACGCGCCGGCCCGCCGCCAGGGCCGAGCTGGAGACCACGGGCACCGGTCGGGCGGAGGTCGCCCAGGTCCTGGAGGCCCTCACCCGGGCCCGCCTCCTCACCCTGGACGGCCCGACCGTCGAAGTCGCGCACGAGGCGCTCATCACCGCCTGGCCCCGGCTGCGCGGCTGGATCGAGGAGGACCGCGACCGCCTGCGCGCCCACCGGCAACTGACCGACGCGGCCCGGTCCTGGGAGGAGCTGGGCCGTGACGCGGGTGCGCTGTACCGGGGCAGCCGGCTCGTCACGGCGCGGGAGTACTTCGGGGGTCCGCGTCACACCGACGACCTGACCGACCAGGAAGCCGCCTTCCTCACCGCGAGTCTCACCGCCCTCGACCAGGAGGAACGGGCCAGGGCCCGCACCACGCGACGCCTGCGCGTCCTCGTCACCTCCCTGGCCTGCCTCCTCGCCCTCGCCCTGACCGCCACGGCCGTCGCCTACTGGCAGCGCCAGAGCGCCGTGAACGCCCAACGTGATGGTCTGTCAAGGCAGTTGGCGGCCCAGTCCGCCGCGCTGTTGGAGAGCGACACCGACCTCGCCTCGTTGCTGGCCGTCAAGGCGTACCGGACGAGTCCGACCCGCGAGGCCACGCGGAGCCTGTACGCCGCGGCGGCCGTTCCGCTGGAACGCCGGCTGACCGGACATACCGGAACCGTGTCCACCCTGGCCTACAGCCCCGACGGGAAGACCCTCGCCAGCGGTAGCTATGACGGCACGGTACGGCTGTGGGACACGGCGACCGGTCGTACCCGGAAGGTGCTGGCCGGACGCAAGATCGCGGACAACCCCGACGTCGTACGCAACGTGGCCTTCGGCCCCGACGGCAGAACCCTCGCCACCAGTCACAATGACGACGCACGGCTGCGGGACCTGGACACCGGGCGCGTACGTGCGTCGGTCGCCGTCCGTGATCCCGACGAGGACAACCTGGCGGCGGTCGGCTTCGACGGTGACGGCCACGCGCTGGCCGTCACGGAGAGCGGGCGGGTGCTGGACGTGGCCACCGGCCGCGTCGCGACCACCCTCAGGGGCCCCACCGGTCTGGAGATGGCGGTGGCGTTCAGCCCCGACGGGCGCACCCTCGCCACCAGCACCCGGGACCACACCGCGCAACTGTGGGACCTGGACACGGGAAGAGTGTTGTCCACCCTCAAAAGCAGTACGGGAGTGGTCAGTTCACTGGCGTTCGGCCCCGGTGGGAAGATCCTGGCCACCGGCACCGAGGACGGCACCGTACATCTGTGGGACGTGGCCGACGGCAAGCAGCGGACCACCCTCACCAGTGCCAGCAGCCGCGTCGAGTCCATGGCGTTCGACCCGGACGGCAAGACCCTGGCCGCAGGCAGCTACGACGGCACGGTACGCCTGTGGGACCTCGCCACCGGACGCGCGGACGCCACCCTCACCGGCCACACCAGCCCTGTGATGTCGGTGGCGTTCAGCCCCGACGGGGACGAACTGGCGACGGGCAACGAGGCCGACAGCTTCGGCGGCGGTGACGTCGGGGTCCGGCTGTGGAACGTGGGCAGGAACCGCCCCCGCGCCACGCTGAAGGTGCCGGGCGGCGACCTGCAGTCGGTGGCGTTCAGCCCCGACGGCGACACCATCGCCACCAGCAGCGTCCGGACGACCGCCGACGACTGGAAGCCCGTAGGTGTGGTCCGGCTGTGGGACACGGCCACCCGCCGTACGCGAGCCACCCTCGCCGACGGGCCGACCGAAGGGGGGCCGGTTCTCTTCAGCCCCGACGGCAGGACCCTGGCCGTCATGGACAGCGCCCGGGGGCAGTTGTGGGACGTGGCCACCCGACGGCTGCGGACCACTCTGCCCGACCGGTTCATCAACGGGATGGCGTTCAGCCCCGACGGAAAGACACTGGTCACGGTGGGCGACGGCCTGGTGCTGTGGGACGCCCGGACCGGGCGCCCGCGCGTCGAACTCCCCAAAGCCGAAGAGGGCTCGCCGCTGGCCTTCAGCCCCACTGGTGACGTCTTCGCCACCACCGGAGGCCGGGACTCGGAGATCCGGCTCCGTGACCCCGCCACCGGACGCGTCCGGTCCACGCTCACCGAACCCGCGGGCAGCGCCTCGCCCAAGGGGGCGGAGGGCGGCCCGTTCATGATGTTCCGACAGGTGCAGTCGATGGCCTTCAGCCCGGACGGCCGCACCCTCGCCTCCGCCGAATCCGACGGCAGGGTACGGCTGTGGAACACCGACACGGGAGAACTCGACGGCACGCTCACCGTGAGCCTCACGGAGGGTCCGGTCGAGCTGGCGTTCAGTCCCGACGGCCGTACGCTCGCCACGGCCGGCGGCAGCGCGGTACGGCTGTGGGACACCACCACGCGATACGAGCGCGCGACCTTCCCCGGCGGGGGCGCGCCGAGGCTCGCGTTCAGCCCCGACGGCCGCACCCTGGCGGTCGGCGACTACCGCAGCCGCCTGAGCCTGTGGAACGTGGACCTGCCCCTCCCGGCCGAGGCGATCACCGGCATCTGCCGAGCGGTCCACCGCGACCTCACCCAGCAGGAGCGGGCCCTGTATCTCCCGGACCAGGAGTCAGGCGGCGTCTGCTGACGCCGCCCAACCGACGAAGGTGTCGAACGCGGCGGGGGCCAGGGTGAGTTGGGGGCCCGTCGGGTTCTTGGAATCGCGGATGGCGATGATGGGGCAGGGGGTTTCGGTGATCTCTACGCACTCACCGCCCTGGTCGCTGCTGTGCGACGACTTGCGCCAGGTCAGGGGGCCGAGCGGCGCGCATTCGATGCAATCGCCGCCCTGGTCGCTGCTGTAGCTCGATTTACGCCACCGAGTCCCCGTCGGGATCGCGTTGCTCTCCATAACGCTCCTCCATCACGCGTCGGATCAGCTCCGCCGAATCCCGGAGGGAGAGGGCGGCGGCTTGAAGATGATCGTAACGGAGCGAGCAATTCTTGACGGTGTCTGGGTTGGCGGTCGGATGCCCACTCCCGTAGCCCTCCATGTAGACGATGTCCGGGTCGCGGTCGAAGCGGTAGAGGTTGAATGAGCCTGTCAGTCCCGCGTGAGCCCCGGCCTCGAAGGGCAAAATCTGGACGTTGATCCGGGGGTTGCTCTCGAAGGCCAACAGTTTCAGCATTTGGCCCCGCATGACGTCTGGGCCTCCGATCTTCTGGTAGAGCGCGGCTTCGCTGAGGACGGCCCAGAGGACGGGTGGCTCCTCCTTGTCGAAGACGCGTTGCCGAGCCAGTCGTACGGCGGTCCGGTCATCAAGGTCCGTTCCGTCCAGGGCGCCGAGTACGGCACGGACGTAAGCCTCGGTCTGGAGCAGGCCCTGGACCATGTGCGTGTGGAACGTGTAGATCTCGGCGGCTCGAACCTCGATCTCCGCCACCTGCTGGAACCAGGACGGAAGTTGATGGCGCATCACCAGCACGGCGAGCCGGGACAGCAACCCGCCCGTCTCCAGCGCCACATCCACCCGCTCGCTGAACTCCAGCGTCGGGCACTTTCTCGCGGTCTCGATCTGCCCCACCAGCGACGCGGTGTACCCGAGGATGTCCCCCAACTGCTTCTGCGTCAGGCTCGCGGCCTCGCGGCAGCGCCGCAACTCGTAGCCGTAGTAGTCCAGTGGTGAGGCGCCGGGATCGAGGGTGTGGATCTGGGTCACGTGCGGTGCCCTCCGTCGAGCTTGAACCCACTCTTCAACAGGTTGTGTTCGCTATGTGGCTGACAGTAGCCATGCCGGGCCGGTCTTGTGGTGTGAACGCATACTTTCACCCCTTCCTCCTGGGTGCCCCACCCGCCCAGTATCGGATCAGCCTCACCGTCGGTGACCACTCGGCGCATCACGTCCGCCGTATCGTCCGCTCGTATCTCGGCGAGTGGGAGCTGGCGGAGCTGACCGACGCCGTCGAGCTGGGCGTGACGGAGCTGCTCGCCAACGTCGTACGGCACGTTCCGGACCGGCGGTGCACGCTGCTGTTGCTGCGGGCGGCGGCCGGGGTGCGGGTGGAGGTGGGGGACGGGTCGGCTCAGCTTCCCGTCGTGCGGGACGACGTGCCGCCGGACTCGGAACGCGGGCGCGGCCTCACGCTGTTGGGCGCGGTGTCCGACAAGTGGGGGGGGTGGGGCCGAGGGGTGGCGGAGGCGAGACCGTGTGGTTCGAGTGCCGGGTCGGCGCCGACTGAAACGGTCGCCGTTCGCCGCGGCGGGAACGTGTCGTGCGGACGGCGAAGGCGGCGGCCCCGGGGATCGGGGGCCGCCGCCTTCGGTCTGGGTCGGCCGTGTCGGTTGTTTCGACCGTGTCAGCCGTGCAGCTCGCGCTGGTGGTGCGGGTCGTGCTGGATCAGTACCAGTTGTTGGCCTGCCAGAAGTTCCACGCGCCACAGGGGCTGCCGTAGCGGTCCTTCATGTAGTCCACGCCCCACTTGATCTGGGTGGCGGCGTTGGTCTTCCAGTCGGAGCCCGCGGAGGACATCTTCGAGCCGGGCAGGGCCTGGACCAGGCCGTAGGCGCCGGAGGACGAGTTCGTCGCCTTGATGTTCCAGTCGCTCTCGTGGTCGACGATGTTGGAGAAGCACTTGTACTGGCCCGAGTCCGCGATCATCTTCTTCGCGACAGCCTGCGCCTGAGAGGCCTCCGACGCGGCCTGGGCGGGCGCGGCGGCGAACAGGGCACCGGTGGCGGCAGCGGCCAGGGTGACACCGGCGAGGGCCTTCTTCGGGGAGGCGATGCGGCGGAGAACGGAGACGGTCACGGGGGTCCTTTTCTTCGGGGACAAGGCCGTCGCGGGCATGCCTTCACCACGTGCTGTGCGGTGGGGGCGTACGTCGGCGCCGGGGCCCGGGTGGGCTCGTCGGCGCCGTTGCGACTCATCCAGAGAAACAGCCGGAGCGGTCGTCCGCAATGACCCCTTTTGCTAGTTGTGGTCGTATGTGCGCCGAAGGTTGCTTCTGTGACGTGGCTCTCAATGCGCAGGTCAGAGGGTATGAAGTCATGTGCATGCCATGCACTTCGATCTACGAGTCCGGTTCGTATGTGACGTGGGCCCTATGGGGTGGTTCACGGCTCACGTAACGGACGGTGGGCGCGGTCTCACGCCGAGGTCACCGGGTGGGCGGGGTGAATGTGACCGCGCTCTCGAAGGCGGCCCTGCGGGTGGCCCGGCGCAGCGCCTTCAGGACCGGGGTGCCGAGGGTGAGGGTCAGGGCGACGGTGACGACCGCGCGGCCCAGGTCCCAGCCGAGGGACGTGGCCAGGCAGTACGCGACGAAACGGGCGAGGTTCGCCGCCGGGGCCGCCGACGCGTCGAAGGCGATGTTCGAGGCGAGCGTGTCGATGAAGGGCCAGCCGTAGAGGTTCATGACCGTGCCGTACGCGAAGGCGGCGACGAAGCCGTAGGCGGCGAGCAGGGCCAGCTCGGCACGGCCGCGCAGGCGGTGCGCGCCCGGCAGCAGTCCGGCGCCCATCGCGAACCATCCCATCGACAGCATCTGGAACGGCATCCACGGCCCCACACCGCCCGTGAGCAGCGCGGACGAGAACATCGTCACCGCGCCCAGGGTGAAGCCGAAGCCGGGGCCGAGGACGCGGCCGCTGAGCACCATGAGGAAGAACATCGGCTCGATGCCGGCCGTGCCCGCCCCGATCGGCCGCAGCGCCGCCCCCGTCGCCGCGAGCACCCCGAGCATCGCCACCGCCTTCGCCCCCAGCCCGGCCTCGGAGAGCGTCGCGCCTACGACCCCGACCAGCAGCACGAGCAGCCCCGCGAACAGCCAGGGCGCGTCCTTCGCGTGCGCGGTCACCTGCGAGCCGGGGTCCGCGAAGAAGGGCCAGCTGAAGGCCGCCGCACCGATGAGGCTGACGAGGAGGAGGGCGGCGATGGTGCGGGGGGAGAGGGGTACGGGGCGGCGGCTCGGGCGAGCGGGGCTGGGGGTGAGGGGTTCGGCTTCGGTGGGGGAGGGGTCGCTCATGGCTGCTGCCCTTCCGGCTCGGCCTCGCCCCGTTCCTCCGGCCCGCCCGCCGCCCGCAGGGCGCGTCGTACCTGTGCGGTGGTCAGCCACTTCTGTGGCGCGAGGATCTTCGTGACCTGGGGGGCGAAGGACGGGGAGCCGACGACGACCTCGGGGGTCGGCCCGTCGGCGACGATCTCGCCGTCGGCGAGGATCAGGACGCGGTGGGCCAGCTCGGCGGCCAGTTCCACGTCATGCGTGGCCAGGACGATGGCGTGGCCGTCGGCGGCGAGCCCGCGCAGGGTTGTGACCAGGCGGGACTTGGCCGCGTAGTCGAGGCCCCGGGTCGGCTCGTCGAGGAGGAGCAGCGGCGGGCGGGCCGTGAGGACGACCGCGAGCGCGAGGGCCAGCCGCTGCCCCTCCGACAGGTCGCGGGGGTGCGTGTCGTCCCCGATCCCGGGCAGCAGCCCGGAGGCGAGCCCCCGGCATGTGCCCGGCTCGGCGCCCGCGTCCCGGTCCGCAGCCGCGCACTCCGCCGCGACCGTGTCGGTGTACAGCAGGTCGCGGGGCTCCTGCGGTACGAGCCCGACTCGGCGTACGAGATCCTTCGGCGCCGTGCGGTGCGGCGTCAGCCCGCCCACGCGTACCGAACCGGCCGCCGGTTCCACCAGTCCGACCAGCGCGGAGAGCAGCGTGGACTTGCCGGCGCCGTTGCGGCCCATGAGGGCGATCGTCTCCCCGGGGGTGACGGTGAGGTCGATGTGGGTGAGGGCGTGGACGTGGCCGCGGTGGACATCGAGGGCCGCGACCGCCGCCGCCGGTTCGGCGGGAGGTGAGGGGGTGGGAGGGATGGAGTGTCCGCCTAGGAGGCGCCGGAGGAGGCGGGAGGGTCGGGCCGGGGGGAGGGCGGGGGCTTCTGTGCGTCGCGGGGTGCGGGTGGGTCGTGGTTGATCGCGCAGTTCCCCGCGCCCCTGTGGGGCGCGGGTGTCGGCCGGTGTCCGAGTCCCGCGCCCCTGTGGGGCGCGGGTGTCGGCCGGTGTCCGAGTCGCGAGGCGTTCCCGCAGTGGCCCCGCCCGGCGGCGTGCGTCCCGCACCGTCAGCGGCAGGGGGGACCAGCCCGCCAGCCGCCCGAGGTCCACCACCGGCGGATACACCGGGGAGACGGCCATCACCTCGGTCGGGGGGCCGAGGGTCAGGGGGGCACCGGGGGCCGGGAGGAGGGCGACCTGGTCGGCGTACTGGACGACGCGTTCCAGGCGGTGTTCGGCCATGAGGACGGTCGTGCCGAGGTCGTGGACGAGTCGCTGGAGCACGGCCAGGACCTCCTCGGCGGCGGCCGGGTCCAGCGCGGAGGTCGGTTCGTCGAGGACGAGCACGCGCGGGTGCGGGGTGAGGACGGACCCGATGGCGACACGCTGCTGCTGGCCGCCGGAGAGCGTGGCGATGGGACGGTCGCGGAGCCCGGCGAGGCCCAGCAGGTCCAGCGTCTCCTCCACCCGGCGCCGCATGACATCCGGCGCGAGCCCCAACGACTCCATCCCGTAGGCGAGTTCGTCCTCGACGGTGTCCGTCACGAAGTGCGACAACGGGTCCTGCCCCACCGTGCCGACCACGTCGGCGAGTTCACGCGGCTTGTGCGTACGGGTGTCCCGCCCGGCCACCGTGACCCGGCCGCGCAGGGTGCCGCCGGTGAAGTGCGGCACAAGGCCGCTCACCGCGCCGAGCACCGTCGACTTCCCGACACCCGACGGCCCGACGAGGAGCACGAGTTCACCCTCCGGGACCTCGAAGTCCACGCCCCGGAGGGTGGGTTCGGCCGCTGTGTCGTACGTCACGGAGACATCCTCGAAGCGGATCACACGGTTTCCTTCGTCGGTGGGGCGGCGTTCGGCAGGGGCCTCGACAGGACGGGCCTCGACAGGGCGGGCCTCGACGAGGTGGGCTTCGACGAGGTGGGCTTCGGCGGTGCGGGCACGACGAACGCGGGGAGCAGGCCCAGCAGGATCGCGGCGGCCGGCCGGAGGGGGAGGTCCGGGGAGGTGAGGGGGATGACGGTGGGGTGCAGCGCGGCGGAGTCGTACGCGGCGAGGACGATCAGCAGCGCGGCGACGCCGATGCCGGACCCGGCAACCAGCCACGCGCGCACGCCCCACACGTCCGGCCGGTAGCGGGTGCGCGGTGAGCGTCGGCCGCCCAGCCGCAGGCCCGTGAGCGCGGCGGCCAGCCCGGTGAGCAGCACGGGGAGGCCGTAGGTGCCGCCCTCGGCGGTCAGTACGCCGTACGTTCCCGCGCAGACGCCGAGCAGCCCGCCGAGGGTGAGCGCGGCGGTCGTCCGGCGGACCCGGGCGGGGACCTGTGCGGTACGGCCGTAGCCGCGCGAGTCCATCGCGGCGGCGAGCGCGACCGACCGCTCCAACGCGCCCTCCAGCACCGGCAGTCCGACATGCAGCAGCCCCCGTACGCCCCGGTCCGGCCGCCCCCGCAGCCGCCGCGCGGCCCGCAGCCGCTGGACGTCCGCCACCAGATGCGGCGCGAACGTCATCGCCACCACCACCGCGACGCCCGCCTCGTACAGGGCGCCGGGGAGCGACTTGAGCAGTCGCGCCGGGTTCGCGAGGGCGTTCGCGGCGCCGACACAGATCAGCAGGGTGGCCAGCCGCAGCCCGTCGTACAGCGCGAACAGGAACCCCTCCGCCGTGACCCGGCCGCCGAGCCGGATCCCCTGCGACCAGTCGGGCAGCGGCACTTCGGGCAGCTCGAACAGGGTGTGCGTCCCGGGGATGGGCGAGCCCAGCACGACCGCGAAGGCCAGCCGGGCGAGCAGCACGGCGAGGCCGAGCTTCACGAACGCGGCGTACGACCTGGCCCAGGGCGCGTCGGTCCGATGCGTGGCCACGACGCATCCGGCGACCGCGATGAGGAGGCAGAGAAGAAGGGGGTTGGTGGTACGGGACGCGGCAGTAGCGAGCCCGAGGGCCCAGAGCCACCAGGCGAGAGGATGCACGCCGAGCTTTCTGGTCACCCCGGCCGCGGGCAGTCGTGCCGCTGGGGCGGCACGGGTGGGCGCAGCGGCACCTCGTACCGCCGAGCCGCGGAGCCGACCCCCGGTCGACCCCACCTCCGGGCGCCTTGTGAACCACCGCATGTCGCCCTACCCCCGGCGCCGCCGCGCCTGCCACACCGCCGCGGCCCCGAGCACGGCGACCACGCCCACGCCCGCGAACAGCCCGACGGAGGGCCCGTCCTCTTCGGCGGTGGTGGCAGCGGGCGGCGAACTCGGGTCGCCCGTGCGGGCATCGCCCCCAGCACTGGCATCGGCGCCGGTATCGGAGCCGACCGCCTCACCGCACCCCTTCCCCGGATATCCCGCGATCGCGCAGAGCATCGCATTCGTGTCGTACCGAAGCGGCTTCGCGACGGACGCCAACGCCTCGGCCGTACTCGCGTCGTCCGGAACCCGCGCACACGCCGTACGCGCCGCCGGCGGCGTCTCACCGGCCGGCGCGTCCGCCGCCGTACCGAAGTCGACGACCAGCGCGACCCGCTTCTCCCCGCCCCGCGCGGCCGTTTCCCCGCAGATCGCGGCGAAGTCGGCGGCCCCGCGCGGCTGGGCCGCGTCCGCGGAGTCCCGGCTGACCGCGAACCGGAACCCCTGGACGTCCCCGTCGGACGGGCGCGCGGTCGACGGCCCCTGCGTGGCATACGTCCAGGCCGAACCGTCCCGATCCCAGAACGACCAGTAGCGGTACGCGGCGGCATGAGCCTGCCCCGCGCCCACACTCCCCAGCAGGAGGAGGAGCAGGATGCCGCTCAGCCGCGACAGCACGCCACGCAGCCGGGGCCGGGGCAGAGGGGGCGAGGCGTCCCTCCGGCGGCCGATCACGCTTCCCGCCGCTTCCTGCCGGCCCTCACCCGTACGAACCCGACGACACCCGCGACAACGGCGAGCCCGAGCCCGATCGCCCACCACGCGCCCGCCCCGAGGCCGTCGCCGCTCTCCTCCCCGGCGGCCGTGTCGTCGCTCGGCACGGAGGAGTAGTCGTCCACGTCGCGCGCCGGACCGGTCTCCTTCAGCTGGGCCACGAGGTCGGCGCCGCCGAAGTCGCGCGGGTCGTCGCCGGCGGCGTGGGCGGCGAGGACGAGCTGGGCGTACGCGGCGGGGCCGGCCTTGGCCGCCCAGACGCCGTGGTTCTTCTTCAGCCAGGCGAGCGGCTTCTCGGTCGCGTCCTTCTCCCCGGCGGCGGCGAGCGCGACGACCGCGTCGGCGGTGTTGCCGTGGTCGGGCTGATCCTCCGCACCCGCGAGGGAGGACGTCAGATAACCGTCGGCGGCGAGGGCACCGGCCAGGTGAACGGCCCCGTTGTGGGCCAGATCCTCCGGGGAGTCACCCGAAGCGCACTTTGCGACGGAATCCCCTTGATTGTCCAACCCGTTACCCGCCTCGGCCACGAACCCCTTGCCCAGGCTGCCGAGTACGGCTGCGGCCGTGGCGTCGGCGTTCGCGGCGAGACCGCCCTTCTTGTCGGGCTGGTAGGCGAAGGCACCGCCCTCGTCCTCGCCGTCCTTCCCGCTTCCCTTGCCGTTCTTCTCCCCGTCCCCGCAGGGGAGGGCGAGGGCGCGGAGGGCGTCGTAGGGCGAGTTGCCGGCCTTCTTCTGCTTGCCGGGGGCGTCGCCCACGGCGGTCAGCGCACCGATGACGACGGACGTCGAGTTCGCGTCGCTGGGCCCGCCGACGGTGTAGCCCCAGCCGCCGTCCTTGTTCTGGTTGTCCTTCAGCCATCGCACCGCCCGCCCGGCCTCGGCGTCCTGTCCGCCGACCGCGGCGAGCGCCTGTACCGCGGCGGCCGTGCTGTTGGTGTCGACTGCCGTCTTGGCGTCGCACTTCGCGGTGGCGTCGGCCCGGTACGCCGCGAACGCCCCGCTCGCGCACTGCTGCCCGACGAGCCACCGCACGGCCCCGGCGCCGGGCTTCTCCTCCACGGCGTCCAGCGCGAGCAGGGCGAGGGACTGCCGCCAGACGCCGTCGTACGTGGGGTCGGTGGAGCCGTACAGGCCGGTGGGGATCGCCTGCGACGGCGAGGCGGAGGGAGCGGCGGCTGCCTCGGGCGATGCGTCGTCGGTGAGGGCGACCGGCGCGAAACCGCTATCTGGTCCGCCACCGAGTCCGGTGCCGAGCCCGGCTGTGACGGCCAGTACGGCGACTACCGCGGCGCTGCGGCGGACATTCATGATCGGCGGCTGCCTCTCCCTGACGGGGGGCCGGGCGCACGGCGAAGCGCCGGGCGGCTCGGCTCCGTATTCCTCGACGGTGCCGTACACCGGCGGGCCGCCGGTGACGCGAGCCGGTCACGATTCCGTACGGGGCAGTCCGACTTGCCGCCCCCTTGCCGGGGTCGGCTCACGGTTGCGGGTCAGCGCCGGATTTGCACCGGCTTCCCCCCGTACGGGCGTGATGACGACCCGGCCACTCTACCTGCCGGTAGCCAAGAGCCCGAGGGCCGACTGTGCGCCGGGATAGGTTCGGGCCATGCGTACGGGGAGACTGCTGGGGTCCGGCCGCACGGCCGACGTGTACGAACTCCACACCGACGAGGGCGAGTCCGGAACGGACGGACACGACGCCTTCGCCGCGCACGGCGTAGCCGCCACCCCCGACGGACTCGACGACCGTGACGGAGCCGACAGACATACCGGACGCGGTGGGCGGGCCGGGGGTGACGGGCGTATCGGACGTGACGGATCGGGTGGCGGACGCACCGGAGTCGGCGGACCCGGCGGACCCGGCGGGCCCAACACGGTCGATGGACCCGGCGGAGATCGCGCAGCCGACGGAGCCGGTGTCCGTGACGGAGCCGACTACCGGGGCGGGCCCGACCATCGGGGTGGACCCGGCGACCGTGGCGGAGCCGATGGCCGGGGCGGGCCCGACGACCGTGACGCACCCGGCAGCCGTGGTGAAGTCGGCAGCCGTGGTGAAGTCGGCAGCCGTGGTGAAGTCGGCGGACCCGGCGGCCGTGTCAGCCTCGTCGGCCGTGCCGCGCCCGGCCGGACAGGGAGCCAGGAAAGCACCGCCGGAGCCTGGGTGTTGCGGCGCTACCGGGACGGCTGGGGCGACGCGGTCGCCGAGGCCGAGATCATGGAGCACGTACGGGCTCACGGGTATCCCGTCCCGCGCGTGCGCTCGGCGACCCGTGCGGAGATGGTGCTGGAGCGGCTGTCCGGCCCGACACTGCTGGAGGCGGTCGCCACCGGTCTGCTCGACCCGCCGCAGGTCGGCGCCACCCTGGCGCACCTCCTGCACGCGCTGCACGCTCTCCCGCCCCGTAGCCACGTCCTCTCCCCGCCCCATGACCCCGCGCCCTCCGCGCCAGGCCACTCCATCAGCCCCACCCCCAGCGCGCCGCCCCCCACCCGCGCGGTGCCGCCGACCACCCCCGCACCCCGCGTCCTCCACCTGGACCTGCACCCCGAGAACGTCATCCTCACGGCCCGCGGCCCCCAGGTCATCGACTGGAGCAACGTCGAGGAAGGGCCGCCCGGCCTCGACTGGGGTGTCTCCGCGATGATCCTCGCCCAAGTCGCCGTCGACACCGCCGACTTCCGTGCCGAGATGGCCCACGCCATGCTCGTCTCCCTCCTCGACCACCGGCCCGACGGTCCCTCCGCCCTGACGGAAGAGGGACTCGTCGAGGCGGGACGGCGTCGCGCGGCCAACCCGACGATGGCCGCGCGCGAAGTGGAACTCGTGGTAGCGGCCGAGGAGTTGATCCGAGCCCTCACGGTTCCGGCGACGGCGTAGTGAGGGCACGCCGTCCTCAGGTCGGCGCGACGGCCTGAGCGGGACGGCTCAGGGCGCGACGGCCTCGGGGCCCGGTGAGCCGGGTGCCTGCGCACCGTGCACGCCACGCCCCCGGCGCCCCCGACGGCCCCGCCGCCTGGGGTGCCGGCTCCCGCGAACGCCCCTCACACCGCCACATACGTCACCGGATCACTCCCCGTCACCGCCTCCGCCCGCCCCAGCTTCACCAGTCGCCGCAGATGTGCCTCCGCCTCGGAGACCGCGATGTTGCGCGAGGTGAAGGGGATCTGGGACCAGGGGCGGTTCCACTCCATGCGTTCGGCGAGCTGCCAGGGGGTGAGGGGAGAGGCGAGGAGGGCGAGCAGGCCGGTGAGCCGGGACTCGTGGTGGGCCAGCAACTCCCGTACGCGGGCGGCGGAGTCGGTGAACGCGTACTGATGGGCGGGAAGAACCTCGGCGGGGCCGAGGCGCCCGACGCGTTCCAGGGAGTCGAGGTAGTCGCCGAGGGGGTCGGTGACCGTGTCGTCGTCCGGGTCCTCGTACAGACCGATGTGCGGGCTGATCTCGGGGAGGAGGTGGTCGCCGGAGAACAGGCGTCCGTGGCCCGGAAGTTGCGCCGGGTGTGCCTCCTCCAGGTGGAGGCAGACGTGGCCGGGCGTGTGGCCCGGCGTCCAGATCGCGCGGATGCGACGGCCGGGGAGGTCGAGGAGTTCACCGGGGACGATCTCGCGGTCGGGGAGCGCGGGGGAGAAACCGGGCAGGGCGCGGGGGCGGCGCGGGGTGCGCAGCGGGGCGAGGTGTTCCTCGGGTGCGCCCGCGGCCGTGAGCTTGTCCGTCATGTACGTGAACCAGCGGTCCGGGCCGGTCCCGCGTGTGCGCCGGACGATCGCCGTGTCCGCCGCGTGCATCGCGATCCACGCCCCGGACGCCTCCCGCACCGCGCCCGACAGGCCGTGGTGGTCGGGGTGGTGGTGCGTGATCACGACCCCGTGGATCTCCGCGACCGACGTACCGCACGCCGTCAGGCCCGCGGCGAGTGTGTCCCATGACGCCGGGTCGTCCCAGCCGGTGTCGACGAGGACCGGTCCGCGGTCGGTGTCGACGACGTACACGAGGGTGTGGCCGAGCGGGTTGTCCGGGATGGGGACCTCGACGGACCGTACGCCTCCGCCGTGATCGTGCACGTGTGTCATGCGCTCCCCTGTCGTCGATGCCCCGTTGATGACCCGATCACCGCGCGCTCCGGCCACTATAACTAGAACGAGTTCCACCGCGAGTCCGGATGATCCGGTGTGCGCTCCGTGGACTCCTCTCACCGGAACTGGTATCAGTTCCCTATCCCCATCGATCTGATGGATCGTCAGAGAACTTGCTGGAGAAGAGAACTGGCTCCGGGAGGCAGTCGGCCATGACCGAACTCGTGGAACACGGACAGCTGTTCATCGGCGGGGAGTTGACCGACCCCCTGGGCACGGACGTCATCGAGGTGGTCTCACCGCACACGGAGGAGGTCATCGGCCGCGTCCCGCACGCCTCGCGCGCGGACGTCGACCGCGCCGTGGCAGCCGCGCGCCACGCCTTCGACCACGGCCCCTGGCCACGTATGACCCTCGACGAACGGATCGAGGTCGTCGCCCGGATCAAGGACGCCTTCGCCGTACGGCACGAGGAGTTCGCCCGGATCATCAGCTCCGAGAACGGCACCCCGTTCACCTCCAGCGTGATGGTGCAGGCGCTCGCGTCGATGCTGGTGTGGGACGCGGCGATCACGACGGCGCGCGCCTTCACGTACGAGGAGCGGCGGGACGGCGTACTCGGCAAGATCCTCGTGCGGCGGGAGCCGGTCGGGGTGGTCGCGGCGGTCGTCCCCTGGAACGTCCCGCAGTTCACCGCCGCCGCGAAGCTCGCCCCCGCCCTCCTTACGGGTTGCCCGGCCATCCTGAAGGTGTCGCCCGAAACCCCTCTGGACGCCTATCTGCTGGCGGAGATCGCAGCCGAGGCGGGCCTGCCCGAAGGGGTCCTCTCCATCCTCCCCGCCGACCGTGAGGTCAGCGAGTACCTGGTCGGGCACCCGGGTGTCGACAAGGTCTCCTTCACCGGCTCGGTCGCCGCCGGCAGACGGGTCATGGAGGTCGCCGCCCGCAACCTCACCCGCGTCACCCTGGAGCTGGGCGGCAAGTCGGCGGCGGTGATCCTGCCGGACGCGGACACGCAGACGGCCGTCAACGGCATCGCCCCCTTCGCCTGGATGATCAACGGGCAGGCCTGCGTCGCCCAGACCCGCATCCTGGTCCCGCGCAGCCGCTACGACGAGTTCGCCGAGGCCTTCGCGGCCTACGCCTCCGCGCTCAAGATCGGCGACCCCCTCGACCCGGCCACCGAACTCGGCCCCCTCGTCGCAGCCCGTCAGCAGCGCCGCAGCCTCGACTACATCCGCATCGGCCAGGAGGAGGGCGCCAAGATCCTCACCGGCGGCGGCCGCCCGGCGGGCCTGGAACGCGGCTGGTACGTCGAGCCGACCCTCTTCGGTGACGTCGACAACTCCATGCGCATCGCCCGCGAGGAGATCTTCGGCCCGGTCATCTGCCTCCTCCCGTACGGCGACGAGGCCGAGGCCGTACGCATCGCCAACGACTCCGACTACGGCCTCAGCGGCAGCGTCTGGACCGCCGACGACGAACACGGCGTCGACATCGCCCGCCAGGTCCGCACCGGCACCTACTCCGTCAACACCTTCAGCCTCGACATGCTCGGCCCCTTCGGCGGTTACAAGAACTCCGGCCTGGGACGGGAGTTCGGCCCCGAGGGCTACGGCGAGTACCTGGAACACAAGATGATCCACCTCCCGGCCGGATACGAGCCGCCCGCCGCCGCCGATGGGGCGGGGACGGGGACGGGGACGGCGGACGGATCAGCGGCCGGGGAGGCGTAGGCATGGGCGACCGCTGGCACGTGGAGGTCGACCGTTCCCTCTGCATCGGCTCAGCCCAGTGCACCCACCTCGCCCCGGACACCTTCCGCCTCGACTCCGCCATGCAGTCCCACCCCGCAGCCCCCGACATCGACGCCAACGAACGCATCCTGAAGGCGGCCGAGGGCTGCCCGGTGGAGGCGATCGCGATCACCCTGCTGGGCAGCGGGGAGCCGGTGTTCCCGCCGGAGGACTAGGGGGTGTGGTGGCCTACGCTCTGAGGCCGGTACAGGAACGATCGGGAAGTCGGGGCGGGGAAGCGTGCGCAAGTCCGAGGCCAAGGAGCTGATCAACCAGGCGTACGCGGCCTGGGACGCCGAGGAGTGGCAGCGCGCCGCCGGCCTCTACGAGCAGGTGCTCGCTCATTTCCCCGACGAGAAGCCGAGCGCGGAGTGGTGGTACGACGCCGCGCTCGGCCACAAGTTCCTGCGCAACTGGGACAAGGCGTACGAACTCGGGGTCCAGGCCGCCGCCCGCGCACCCCGCGGCGAGGGCGACCCCGCGTTCTGGAACCTCGGTATCGCGGCCACGATCCGCCGCGACTGGGCCACCGCCCGCGACGCCTGGACCGGCTTCGGCATCGAGCTGCCCGACGGCGAGGGCGAGATCGACGGCCGCTTCGGCCAGGCCTGCGTGCGCCTGGACACCGACGGCCGACGCGAGGTGGTGTGGATCGACCGGCTGTGCCCGACGCGCGGCCGGGTGGTGAACGTCCCCGTGACCGGCGGCCGCCGCTACCGGACATCATTCGTAGTGCTCCGGCCTTCAGGCCGGAGGTGAAGCGAATCGCGTGGTCGCGACGCGGAGCGTCGCGGTGTCGTTCCGGCGGAGCCGGACCCTGCTTCGGGACGGTGACGGATCGTTCGCATGTTCCCGATAGCGGCGTGGGTTCGACGTGCCTAGTGTGATCGTCATGCAGCTCCGGTACGCCTTCAGGTTGTACCCCGACGCCGCTCAGCAGGCCGCGCTGGCCAGGGCGTTCGGGTGCGCCCGCGTCGTGTTCAACGACGCCGTGCGTGCCCGTGAGGACGCCCGTGATGCCGGGCAGCCGTTCCCGACGGCCGGTCAGCTGTCCACACGCCTGATCACGGAGGCGAAACGAACGCCGCAGCGCGCCTGGCTGGGCCGGGTCTCCGCAGTCGTCCTCCAGCAGTCCCTGCGGGATGCCGAGACCGCCTACAGGAACTTCTTCGCCTCCCTCAAGGGTGCCCGGAAGGGACCGAAACTGGGCCCGCCCCGGTTCAAGTCCCGCAAGGACGCCCGGCAGTCGATCCGGTTCACCGCCAACGCCCGCTGGTCCATCACCGGCAAGGGACGCCTGAATCTGCCGAAGATCGGCGCGGTGAAGGTGAAGTGGTCCCGCGCGCTGCCCGCCACGCCCTCCTCGGTCACCGTCGTCAAGGACGCGGCCGGCAGGTTTTTCGCCTCCTTCGTCATCGATACCGACCCGGACGCCGACGCGGCACGGATGCCCGAAACCGACCGCACCATCGGCATCGATCTCGGCCTCACGCATTTCGCTGTCCTGTCCGACGGCACGAAGATCGACTCTCCGCGCTTTCTACGGCGCGCGGAGAAGAAGCTGAAGAAGGCCCAAAGGGAGCTGTCCCGCAAGCAGAAGGGATCGAAGAACCGGGCCAGAGCCCGCCTGAAGGTCGCCCGCGCTCACGCCAAGGTCGCCGACGCCCGCCGCGAGTTCCACCACCAGCTCTCCACGAAGCTGATCTCCGAGAACCAAGGGATCGCTGTGGAGGACCTGTCGGTGGCTGGACTGGCACGCACCCGCCTGGCCAAGTCCGTCCATGACGCGGGTTGGTCGTCGTTCGTGCACATGCTGGAGTACAAAGCGAGACGGTACGGCCGCACCCTGGTGAAGATCGGCCGGTTCACTCCGACCTCCCAGACCTGCTCGGCCTGCGGCGCCGTGGACGGGCCCAAACCGCTGAACGTCCGGGAATGGACCTGTGCCGCCTGCGGCACCGTCCACGACCGGGACCACAACGCCGCGATCAACGTGAAGACGGCCGCCGGACTGGCGGTATCGGCCTGCGGAGCGCCGGTAGGACCGGGAGCGATCCCGGCACAGCGCGAAGAAACAGGAAGCCACGGATTCCGCACCGGAAACCGTGCCGCGTAGCGGCACGGCAACCAGTCAAGGAAGGCCAGAATCCTCGCCCTTCAGGGCGAGGAGCATGTCAAGGCGAGATCGTCCTCCATGAACGGCCAGCCCAACGGCGAACGCGTCGTCGACGGCACGACCTTCCCCGTCTTCGACGAACTGCTCCTCTTCGAGCCGTCCGACCTGCCCACCTTCCAGGTGACGGTCGCGGCCGGCGACCCCGCCGACCTGGAGGCCCTCACCACCCTCTTCGCCGATCACGACTTCGGCGCGGAGCCCGCCGGTAGCCTGACGACACACTGCGCCTGCTGCAGCGAGGGCACCCTCCACAAGGAGCCCCGGACCACCCACGCGGGCGCCCAGCGTGTCTTCGTGGCGGCCCCGGAGGGCGAGACCCACAGGCTGCTCGACCAGTGGGCGGGGGAGAAGGCGGTCGGGCGGAGCTGGAGCGGTCTGGAAGCCGTGGGTTAGGGCGATCTACCGCCGTCCGAATTGCTCGAAAAAAATACCCTTAAGGGGGTTGTGCTCCCGCATGGGTGTTCTATCGTAGAAATCAGCCTACGAGGCGAGTGAGGGAGTCGACCGGAGTAGCCGACAGTGGCGCGAGGTAGCAGATCCGCCGATGCCGACGTCGACGGTCGGGCTGAGAGGCCGGAAGGTAGCAGGACAGGACCGGACGGTGACCCTCGGCACCTGTGCCGACGAGCTGTACCGGCGCAGGGAACCCGTCTCGTAGGTCTTTTCCCTGCCCGCGGGCCCTGTTTCCATGCCCGCGGGCATTTGCCGTGCCCGCGTCCTATGCCTGCGGCCGCCGGTCCGGCGCCGTCAGGTCGATCAGGCGGCACACCGTCTCGATGTCGATCTTCACCTGGGCGATCGAGGCGCGACCGGACAGCCAGGTGATGAGGGCCGAGTGCCAGGTGTGTTCGATGACGCGGACCGCCGACAGCTGCTCCGGACTCGGGTTCTCCAGGCCCATGGCGTCGAGGATGATCGCGGTGGTCTGGTGGGAGACCTGGTCGACCTCGGGGCTGACGCTGCGGTCGGCGAAGGTGAGGGCGCGGACCATGGCGTCGGCGAGGTGGGGCTCGCGCTGCAGGGCGCGGAAGGCGCGCATCAGGGTCTCGGCGACGCGCTCGGCCGCCGTCGTGCCGCTCGGGGGCTTCTTGCGGAGCGTGCCGTGCATGTGTTCCAGCTGGTCCTGCATGGTGGCGACCAGCAGATGGATCTTGGAGGGGAAGTAGCGGTAGAGCGTCCCCAGGGCGACCTGCGAGGACTCGGCGACCTCACGCATCTGTACGGCGTCGAAACCGCCCCGGCTGGCCAGCTGGGCGCTCGCGTGCAGGATGCGGCGCCGGCGGGCCTCCTGCCGCTCCGTGAGGGGCGGCGAGTCCGGTCGCCCGGCGCCGGCTTCCACCTTGACTTCCGCAGGCATGGGTCTCGTTCCGTGACAGTCGTGACGGTCGGTGAGGGTATGAGATCAAATAGCATGCCAGGGCGTGTGCCGTGGCGTGAATCACCTGATCCACCTCTCACAGCGGTTCTACCAGCCGGTAGATTCAGAGCCTCTTGAACGATCAACTCTGAAACTTGTTCTAGATTACCGTCTCGTCGTAATCTCACGGGAAATCGCAGTGAGAAGGGGGCCCAGGAGTGACCGCGGAGGCCAGTCAGGCGGGGTCCCGACGTGACCTCGCTGCGGACGGCGAGCGACCGCTCAACATCGCGCTCCTCACCTATAAGGGGAACCCGTTCTGCGGGGGGCAGGGCGTCTACGTACGCCACCTCTCGCGCGAGCTGGCCCGACTCGGCCACCGGGTCGAGGTGATCGGCTCCCAGCCGTACCCCGTACTCGACGAGGGCGCCGTGCCCGTCGACGGTCCGGGCGGCATCTCCCTCACCGAGCTGCCCAGTCTCGACCTCTACCGGCAGCCCGACCCCTTCCGCACCCCGAAGCGGGACGAGTACCGCGACTGGGTCGACGCCCTCGAAGTGGCGACGATGTGGACCGGCGGGTTTCCGGAGCCGTTGACTTTCTCGCTCCGCGCCCGCCGCCATCTGCGGGCCCGGCGCGGCGAGTTCGACATCGTCCACGACAACCAGACCCTCGGGTACGGGCTGTTGGGGAACGTGGGCGCGCCCCTCGTCACCACCATCCACCACCCCATCACCGTCGACCGGCAGTTGGAGCTGGACGCGGCCGAGGGGTGGCAGCGACGGATGTCCGTGCGCCGCTGGTACGCGTTCACGCGCATGCAGAAGCGGGTCGCGCGGCGGCTGCCGTCCGTGCTCACCGTCTCCGGCACCTCCCGCCAGGAGATCGTCGACCACCTCGGCGTACGCGACGACCGTATGCACGTCGTGCACATCGGCGCCGACACCGACCTTTTCTCGCCGAATCCGGCCGTGGCGCAGGTGCCGGGCCGGATCGTCACCACCTCCAGCGCGGACGTGCCGCTCAAGGGGCTCGTCTTCCTCGTCGAGGCGCTCGCCAAGGTGCGGGCCGAGCACCCCGCGGCCCATCTGGTCGTCGTCGGCAAGCGGCCCGCCGAGGGCCCGGTCGCCCAGGCCGTCGAGCGGTTCGGCCTCGAAGGCGCCGTCGAGTTCGTCAAGGGCATCTCGGACGCCGAGCTGGTCGACCTGGTCCGCTCGGCCGAAGTCGCCTGCGTGCCCTCGCTGTACGAGGGGTTCTCGCTGCCGGCCGCCGAGGCCATGGCCACCGGTACGCCGCTGGTCGCCACCACCGGCGGAGCCATACCGGAGGTCGCCGGACGCGACGGCGAGACCTGCCTCGCGGTGCCCCCGGGTGACCCGGGCGCCCTGGCCGCCGGACTGAGCCGGCTCCTCGGCGACCCGGAACTCCGGC
>NZ_LRTR01000721.1 GCF_001550375.1 Streptomyces europaeiscabiei
GTCGTGCGCCCCCTGGCCGCCCCACTCCGGAGCGGGCGGCGCGGGCGGCGCGCTGTTCCAGTGGTCGGCAGGCGGCTGGGCGGGCGGCGCGGCTCCCTCGGAACCCCACTGCCGCTGCTGGTCCCACGGCTGGACCGGGGCCGGCGGCAGCGGTGCCGGCGGCAGATCGCTCGGATGGAGCGGCGCCCCACCGTCCGAGGGCAGCACGATGCCTTCGCGCGCGGTCCGCGCCGAGGGCTCCTCGCCCTGTCCACTCTGCGTCACCGAGACTCCTACGAATGGGGGACTTCCGGAATCGTCGACTCACGCTACCGGGTCCGGATGACAGCCCGAGCACCACCCGCGTCCCGATGAGGGGCGAAACCCCTCATCGGGACGCGGGAAACCGCGTGACCGCCACGACCCGCCCGCGGTCGCGAGACGACCGAGTCCCCCACCCGGAGCGTTCTACGCCGCCTGCAAGTCCATTCGTGCCCCGAACTCCCTGACCACCGCCTCCTCCCTGAACGGCTCCAGCCGCTGCTGGAAGTCCTCCAGATACTCGGCCCCCCGGTTCGAGCGGAGCGACCCCAGCAGCTCCACCGCCTTCGTCCCCGTGTGGCAGGCCTGTTCGACCTCCCGCTGCTGCACCTGTGCCGTGGCGAGCAGCACATACCCGATCGCCCGCCGCCGGGCCCGCGACTCCGGATGTTTCGCCAGCGACTCCTCGGCCCGCCGCGCCGCCGCCTCCGCCTGCCCCAGATCCCGATGGCAGTGCGCCAACTCGTCGGCGAGATAGGCCTCGTCGAAGTGCTTGATCCACGCCGGGTCGTCCCCGGAGAAGGGGTCCGCGCCCTCCAGCGCCTCCACGGCCCGCCCCGCGGCCGCCTGCGCGGCGCGCGCGTCGCCCATCAGCGCGTGCCCGCGCGCCTCCGCCGCGTGGAACATCGACTCCGCACGCGGTGTGGCCCGCCCCCGCGCCCCTTCCTGCGCCGCGCGCGCCAACTGCGCGATCTCACGCGGGTTTCCGAGCTGCGCGGCGAGGTGGCTCATGGACGCGGCGAGGACGTAACCGCCGTACGCGCGGTCGCCGGCGGCCTGGGCGAGGCGAAGCGCCTGGATGTAGTACCGCTGGGCGAGGCCGGGTTGTCCGGTGTCGACGGCCATGTACCCGGCGAGTTCGGTCAGTCGGGCGACCGCGGCGAACAACTCCCGGCCCACCGACTCCCGGTAGGAGCCGGCCAGCAGCCCCGAGACGACGCTGTTGAGGTAGTGCACGACGACCGGCCGCACATGCCCGCTGCCGTACTGGTGGTCGAGGTCGACGAGCGCCTGGGTCATCGCGCCCACGGCCGCCACGTCGGCCGACCCCACCCGGGGCCCCGCCGAGCGGGCCACCTGGGAGTCCGGCGCGGAGATCAGCCAGTCGCGGCTGGGCTCGACGAGCGCGGAGGCCGCGACGGACGACCCGGAGAGGAAGTCCCGCCGCCCCACGTCACTGCGCCACAGCTCGCAGACCTGCTCGATCGCCCCGAGCACCGTCGGCGAGAACTGGAGGCCGACGCCGGACGCGAGGTTCTTTCCGTTGGCCATGCCGATCTCGTCGATCGTGACCGTCCGGCCCAGTTTGCGGCCCAGGGCCTCGGCGATGATCGCGGGCGCCCGGCCCCGCGGCTGCTGTCCACGCAGCCAACGCGCCACGGACGTCTTGTCGTAGCGCAGGTCCAGACCGTGCTCCGCGCCGCACATGTTGACCCGCCGGGCCAGCCCGGCGTTGGAGCAACCCGCTTCCTGGATGAGCGCCTGCAGGCGTTCGTTCGGCTGCCTGGCGACGAGCGGCCTTGCGGCCATGGCGTACCCCCCTGTGGCTGTGGTGCCGTGCCCACGCACCGAGTTGACGTGTCTTCAGCAGCCGGTCCCCCTCGCATGCGTGTACCCACATATCGAAAGGATCCGGCCTCGAAGATCAATGCCCCGCCGACATACCTAAGATGCGAGACATACCTAAGATGCCGGGGTAAACACGGATGCTGTACCCCACACGTGGCTACCCGGCTCACTCCGTGATCCCTCCCGCGCGCCCCCGACCGTGCACCCATGCGCCCCGGCCCCGTCGGCGATGCTCTCCCCCGCGCATGTGACTTCCGTAACCCCTGATGACCGCTAGAGTTGTGTTCATCGTGGAAGAGACCATCGCGGGCCCTGAAGCTGCCCAAATCCCGAAGCAGCGTGGCGAATCGCTGCTGGACACCGCCGTTCGATACACCGAAGAGCGCCACTGGGACGTGTTCCCCGGCACATGGCTGGAAGCCGTCGACGGAATGCAGCAGTGCTCCTGCGGCAACCCGGCGTGCGCCACCCCCGGCGCGCACCCGGCGCGCGAGGACTGGGCGACCCAGGCGACAGGCAGTGCGACCGTCGCACGCCGCCTGTGGTCGAAGCAGCCCACCGCGTCGATCCTGCTGCCGACCGGCCATACGTTCGACACGATCGACGTGCCCGAGACCGCCGGCCTGCTGGCGCTGGCCCGCATGGAACGCATGGAGCTGACGCTCGGGCCGGTGACCTGGACGCCGGATCGCCGGATGCACTTCTTCGTGCTGCCCGGCGCCTCCGTCAAGGTCCCCGACCTCGTACGGAAGCTGGGCTGGTCGCCGCTGGTACTCGACCTCAAGGCATTGGGTGAGGGTGAGTACGTGGCGGCTCCGCCGACGCGGTACGGGTCGCGGGGGGCCGTGCAGTGGGCCCGACGGCCCACGCCGGCGAACCGATGGCTGCCGGATGCCGAGGAACTGATCTCGCCACTCGCCTATGCGTGCGGGCGGGACGGGCGCCGGTAGCGTTCCGGGCGGGGCTGCGGGTCGCGTGTGCGGCTGCGCGTCGGTCGTGGTTGCCCGCGTCCGCGCGGCGGAGCCGCATCGACTTCGCCCCGCACCCCCGAAAGACCGGGGGCACTGTCTACCCGAAGGGGCAGCCGGAGTGAGTGATGTCGTCGCTGTACGCGTCCAGGGGCTCTGGAAGCGGTTCGGGGCCCAGGTCGCCGTCGCCGGGATCGATCTGGAGCTGCCCGCCGGGCGGTTCATCGGGCTGGTCGGGCCGAACGGGGCCGGGAAGACCACCACCCTGTCGATGGTCACCGGACTGCTCCGCCCCGACCAGGGGTCCGTTGAGGTCGTCGGGCACGACGTGTGGCGGGACCCTGTCGAGGTGAAGGCCCGCATCGGTGTCCTCCCGGAGGGGCTGCGCCTCTTCGAGCGCCTCACCGGGCGTGAACTCCTCGCCTATACAGGTCGGTTGCGCGGACTGCCCGGCGCCGAGGTCGACAGGCGGGCCACCCAGCTGCTCGACGTCCTCGACCTCGCGGGCGCCCAGCACAAGCTCGTCGTCGACTATTCGACGGGCATGCGCAAGAAGACCGGCCTCGCCGCGGCACTCCTCCACAACCCCGAAGTCCTCTTCCTGGACGAGCCGTTCGAGGGCGTCGACCCCGTCTCCGCCCAGACCATCCGGGGCGTCCTGGAGCGGTACACCGCCTCCGGTGCCACGGTCGTCTTCTCCTCCCACGTCATGGAACTGGTCGAGTCCCTCTGCGACTGGGTGGCCGTCCTGGTCGCCGGCCGCATCCGCGCCCACGGCCCGCTCGCCGACGTACGCGGTGACGCGCCCTCGCTGCAGCGGGCGTTCCTGGAACTGGTGGGCGCCGGCGAACGGGACACGGGCTCGGATCTGGACTGGCTCGGCGGCGGGGCGGGCGGCCGATGAGCACGGCGGGCCCGTCGGGTGCCGCGTCAGTGACCTCCGTCCTCGTACGGCTGAAGCTGTCTCTGCTGCGCAACGGGCTGCGGCAGTCGGCCGGGCGGCGGGCCGCGTACATCGCATCGGTGGTGTTCGTGCTGCTGTTCGCGGCGCTCCAGCTGATCGGGCTGGTCGCGCTGCGCGGTGACGAGCACGCAGCGGCCGTTGCCGTGCCGCTGGTGGCACTGCTGGCGCTCGGGTGGGCGGTGATGCCACTGTTCTTCCCCGGCGGGGACGAGACGCTGGACCCGACGCGGCTGGTGATGCTGCCCCTGCGCCCGCGCCCGCTCGTACGGGCGCTGCTCGCGGCCTCCCTGGTGGGCATCGGCCCGCTGTTCACGCTGTGCGTGCTCGTCGGCTCGGTCGTCGCGGTGGCCCGGGGCACGGCCGCGTACGTCACCGCCGTCGCCGCCGTCCCCCTCACCCTCCTCTGCTGCGTCGCGCTCGCCCGCGCGGTGGCCGCCGCCAACGTCCGCCTCCTGACCAGCCGTCGGGGCCGCGACCTCGCCGTCCTGAGCGGCCTCGTGATCGCGATCGGCGCCCAGGCGGTCAACTTCGGTGTCCAGCGCCTCAGTTCGTCCGGTCTCGGACAGCTGGATCCGGTGGCGGACGTGTTGAGCTGGGTCCCGCCGTCGTCGGCGATCGGCGCGGTGCGGGCGGCGAGCGAGGGGTCGTACGGGGTCGCCATGGCCCAACTGACACTGTCCGTAATGGCGTTGACGCTGCTGCTGCGCCTGTGGGCACGGACGCTCACCCGGCTGATGACCTCCCCGGACGGCTCCACACTCCAGGCCGACGACTCGGGCCGGGGACGGACACGCTCCACCGGCCTGCGACGGCTCCTCCCCGCCGGCCGCACCGGCACGACCATGGAACGCAGTCTGCGCTACATCTGGCGGGACCCGAGGACGAAGGCGGCGTGGGTGACCTCGCTCGCCATCGGCCTGATCGTGCCCGTCTTCAACGCCCTGCAGGGCACCGGCTCGGTCTACATCGCCTGCTTCGCGGCGGGAATGCTCGGCATCCTGATGTACAACCAGTTCGGGCAGGACACCTCGGCGTTCTGGATGGTCGCCATGACGATCTCGTCCACGCGCGACGCGTACGTCGAACTGCGCGGCCGCGCCCTGGCGCTGCTGGTCATCACCCTGCCGTACGCCACCTTCGTCACCGTCCTGACCACCGCGCTCCTCGGCGACTGGCCCGCCCTCCCCGAGGCCCTCGGCCTCTCCTTCGCCCTCCTCGGCGCGATGCTCGCCACCGGTGCCTGGTCCTCCGCCCGCTTCCCCTACTCCATCCCCCAGGAGGGCTACAAGGGTGTCGCCCCCGGGCAGGCCGGCCTCGCCTGGATCTCCGTCTTCGGCGGCATGATCGCCGCCGCCCTTCTCTGCCTCCCGGTCATTGCCCTCACCATCTGGCTGCACGTCTCGGCGGGCGGCGACTCCTGGACGTGGCTGCTGCTGCCGGCGGGGACGGCGTACGGGGCGGGGATCACGGAGCTGGGACTGCGGCTGGCGGCGCCCCGGACGGCGGGGCGGCTGCCGGAGATCCTCACGGCGGTGAGCAAGGGGTAGCTTGTCGCGCAACGGCCGACCTCGAACGCCATCGGCTGGTCCGGCATCGGCGGCACTGACATCATGTACATGCCCCTCACGTCAGTGTGGACAACCTGCCCATCCCTGTGGTGCTTCAGCCACCGCCCTCTCAGGAGAGCTCTCATGAAGAAGGACAGCATGACCCCCGGCACGCCGCTCGCCATCGGGGCCCCGATCGCCGCCGTCAGCATCCTCCAGGACAACTACGGCGGCGCCGTCTTCGCCGTCGTGTTCTGCGCGATCGTCTCGCTCGTCCTGCACGTCAGGTCCAGCCGCACCCAGGGGCGTTGAGCGCGGCAGTCGACACTCCAGTCCCCTACCGCTCTTAGCTGACAATCGCGTCCACGCCTGTGCACACCGCCTGCGTCACCGTTCACAGCCGTTCGCATGCGCTTCGCGCATCCGTTGTACTTGATCGTCTCCGGTGCGGCCTCGTGCGCCTTCTCCAGCGTGGCGAGAGCGACATCGGGTTGTCCGACCGGTACGTCAAGATCTTCAAGGACGGCGAGTTCAAGTACGAGATCAGCAACGGGCAGGACGTCTACGTCTACACCGTGGGCGGCGTCGACTTCTCCAAGTCGCCCAAGCGGAACGTCACCCGGGTGCAGTTCGGCCTCGAACACCCCGGCCTGGACAGGACGACCAGGACCAGCGTGCAGGCCGTGACGACCTACCGGGACACCGACACGCTCTTCATGGGCGGCAACAGCAACGGCACCCGGCCCGACCCGGGCGACGAGGACCCGGCACCCGAGCCGACGCCCACCGACTCGGACAAGCCGCGGCCGAGCGACACCCCCTCGCCCCCGGCTCCCACCCCCTCCACCCCCGGCGGCGGTGACCCGCAGTCCCCGCCGGCCAACCGGCCCGACCCGGACGGCGACCTCGCCGACACCGGTTCCGGCCTGCCCGTCGGCCTGCTCTCGGGCATCGCCGCGGCGGTCGTCGCGGCGGGCGGCGCGCTGGTGTGGTGGATGCGGCGGAGGAGGGCCGCGGAGGGCTGAGCCGTGCCGCGTTCCCAGCCGTAGGCCGTAGCCGTAGCCGTAGCCGTAGGCCGTAGGCCGTAGGCCGTGGAAGGGCCCCGGAGCGATTCGGGGCCCTTTCGCTCGGTCCGCGAAGCCGTCTCGGTCCGCGAAGCTGCCTCAGTCCTGGAAGCTGTCCAGGAACGGCTCTATCGCCGCGCGCCACGCGTCCGGCTGGTCGTAGTGGACGAGGTGGCCCGCGTCGGCGACCTCGGCGTACTGGCCGTGGGGCAGGACGCGGACCATCTCCTGGGACTCGGCGCGGCCCAGCTCGCCGTCGAGGCCGCGGACGACGAGGGCGGGGCAGCAGACCTGCGTCAGCTCCTCCCAGTGCGCGTCGTACACCCAGGTCTCGCGGGTCTTGAGCATCTGCTCGGGGTCGAAGACGGGCCGCCAGCCGTCGGGGCCCTCGTGCATGACCTCGGCGTAGAACTCGCCGCGGGACGGGCTGGGGCGCTCCACCCAGGGGTCGTCCTCGCCGAACCACTTGCGGACGTCGGCGAGGGTGGCGAAGGGCAGCGGCCAGGCCTTGAACCAGCTCTCCCACTCGCGCTGCGAGGCGGCGCCGAGCGCCGAGGCCCGCATGTCGCAGATGATGAGGCCGCGCACCAGGTCCGGGCGGCGGGCGGCCAGCTGCCAGGCGGTCAGCGCGCCCATGGCGTGGCCTATGAGGACGACCGGGGCGAGGCCCAGCTGTTCGACGGCGGCCTCGGCGTCCTCGACGTATGCCTCTCGGGTGTACGCGGCCTGCTCGGGCTTCGCGCTCCGGCCGTGGCCCCGCTGGTCGAGTGCGACGGCGCGGTGCCGTTCGGAGAGCCAGCGGGCGGTGGGGGCCCAGTGCGAGGCGCGGCCCATGAGGCCGTGCAATAAGAGCACCCCGGGCCGGGGCTCGCTCTCACCGGTCTTGGGCGGCTCGTCGAACTCCCAGGCGGCGAGACTCACGCCGCCCGCTCCCGTCACGTCGATGCGCCTCGCCATTGGCACCCCCCAGACTCCCGCCCGGACCGCTCGCTCCCGCCTCTCGCTCCCGCTTCGAGCCGGCCGGTCCACTCGTCCCAACTGCTGCCGTACCTCTGTTCCCCTGCTGCTTCCGCGTTGCATCCGCCGTCGCTTCCGCCGGTGCTCCAGCTGCTGTCGCCGCCGTGCGCGCCGCTCGGACGGCAAGCACTTGTGTTACAGCGTGCATATCGGTTGACACGTTACGTGTGGGGTGTGCGCGTCGGTCATGGAACGGGGCAACGCAACGCCACGCCGTACACGTTATCGAATACACATTCGAAGATGTCGCTCTTGGCGACAACACCCCTCGTTCGAGTGACCTCCCTCAAGGATTGCCCACCGCCACCGAGGGGAGATCTTCAACGGGAGGCGGACCGCTCGGGGAAAACGGTCCGAGGGGGTTGACCCTGGGAGCTCGGGGCTCCGGGTCAGCACAGGGGAGGACAGGCCCCGGCGCCACACGGCGCCGGGGCCCTCCTCATGTCCACGGCACATCCGCCCCGCCCCCTCCTCCACCACCGGAGATCCGCCGTCTCGGGCGGCCAAGAGCCCCTCAGGTCATATGCCTCACGCGCAAGCCTCGCATGCGAACGGCCCGCGCGCTGCGATTCGGCGCACTGAATCTTCGATTCGACGGGATCCCGCACAGGGGCCCCGACAGGTCACAACTTCCCCTTCCGCACCAGGAGTTGGCGGGCGATACGGACATCGGCCGATACTCGCCGAACAGACGCCGACAGGGAGCGGCACGGGCCGAAACCGGGTGGTCGAAACCGGTCGACGAGGTCCCCTCGACCGCGCCGCCGACGGGTACGCGCGCCACCGCCGGACGATCGGGCACGGGTGTCGTCGGTGGACGATCGGGCACGACTGTCGTCGGTGGGCGACCGGTGCGGCGGTGGCGGCGCCGGGCGATCGGTGTGCGGGTGTCAGCGCTTGGCGACCGGGCGTCAGCGCTTGGCGACGAAGACGTGGGAGGCCACGTCCGCCGCCAGTTCCGCCGCCTCGCCGCCGCTGCCCACGAGGACACCGCCGGCCGCCTCCGTCACGCTCACCACGGAACCGGGCTGCACGCCCGCGCGGCGCAGCGTGTACATCAGCTGGGCGTCCGTCTGGATGGGCTCACCGATCCGGCGTACGACGACGGTCTTGCCCTCGGTGCCCGGGTCGAGGTCCGCGAGCGACACCATGCCCTCGTCCAGGAAGGGGTCCGCGCCGTCCTTCTCACCCAGCTCCTCCAGGCCCGGGATCGGGTTGCCGTACGGCGACTCCGTGGGGTGACGCAGCAGCTCCAGGACGCGGCGCTCGACCGCCTCGCTCATCACGTGCTCCCAGCGACACGCCTCCGCGTGCACCTGCTCCCACTCCAGGCCGATCACGTCGACGAGCAGGCACTCCGCGAGGCGGTGCTTGCGCATCACGCGCGTCGCCAGCCGGCGGCCCTCCTCGGTGAGTTCCAGGTGGCGGTCCGCGGCGACGGACACCAGGCCGTCACGCTCCATGCGCGCGACCGTCTGGCTCACCGTCGGGCCGCTCTGGTCGAGCCGCTCGGCGATCCGGGCGCGCATGGGGACCACACCTTCCTCCTCCAGCTCGAGGATGGTGCGGAGATACATCTCCGTCGTATCGATCAGTCCGGACATACGTGCCCCTCGATGAGATTCAGCCGGAGGCTTCGAAGGCCACACCGGCTTGCTGCGGCTTGCTGCGCTGGCCCTGGACCCAATTCTTACGCATCCGACTGACAACCGGGTGGTGCCGGGGGAACGACGGCGGTATGACTCGCGTCGAGTGGCCGATTTGTGACCTGGCGCCCCATTTTTGACGGCAACGAGGGGAACTCGGGAGGTTTCGGCCCGTGAGCGGGTGCGGGTGGCTCGTGGCTGCTCGCACAGCTCCCCGCGCCCCCAGGAAGAGCAAGAAGGCACGGCGCAGCCCCTGCCCTCTCAGAGGCGGGGCAACTGCGCGAGCAAGCACGACGGACCGCGGCCGGGGATCGAAGGAGCGCAGCCCCTCGGGGCGGGACGGGCAGGGGCGGGCAGGAGCGGCGGTGGCGGCGGTGGCGGCGGG
>NZ_LRTR01000722.1 GCF_001550375.1 Streptomyces europaeiscabiei
GGCAGCGCCTCGGCCCAGCCGAGCGCCTCGACGCGGTCGAGCGCGGCGCGCAGTTCGTCGTCGGTGGCGTCGGGCCGGGCGAGCCGCAGGTCGTCGGCGAGAGGGCCCGCGAAGACATGGGTCTCCTGGGTGATCAGGGCGATCGTGCGGGAGGCCGCGGAGCCGAGTTCGGTGGGCGCGATCCCGCCCACCAGGACGCTGCCGGTGGTGGGCGGCTGGATGCCCGCGACGAGCTTGGCCAGGGTCGTCTTGCCCGCTCCGCTGGCGCCGACGAGGGCCACGCGTTCGCCGTGCCGGATCGTCAGGTCGATGTCGTGGAGGACCGGGTGGCCGGGACGGTAGGCGTGGCCGAGACCCCGGACGGTGACGTCGACGCCACCGGCCTCGACGGTGTGCACCGGTACCGGGGGCACCGGCTCGTCGGTGACGCCGACGAGCCGGGCGAGGCCCGCCGTGGCCGACTGGGCGTCGTCGAGGAGGGCGAGGGCCGCGTTGACGGGACCGAACAGGCCGTGGAAGTACAGGGCGGCGGCGGTCGCCGTACCGATGCTGGCCGAGCCGTCGCGGACCAGCCAGTAGCCGGTGACGAGGACGGCGGCGAGCCCGATGTACTCGGCGATGTGCAGCCGGCTGTAGAAGCCGAGGACGAGCCGTACGCCCCGCATGGTCAGCGCCACCACGGACCAGGACCGTTCGGTGACCCGCTCGGTGTGTTCCCGTCCCAGGCGGAACGACCGCACGGTGGAGCTGCCGCCGATGGTGTCGAGCATCTGCTGCTGCTGGGCGCCGGCCGCCACCCGCTGCTCGGCGTAGAGGGGGATGGCGCGGGCGACGTACCAGCGTGCGGTGGCCACCTGTACGGGGACCGCGAGCAGCGCGGCCAGCAGGAACCGCCAGTCGAGCAGGGCCATGGCCCCGAGGGTGAGGACGATGGTCAGCAGGGAGTGCCCGAGCGCGGGCAGGGCGTTGCGCACGGCGTCGGCGATGAGGGAGACGTCGGCGGTGACCCGGGCGGTCAGATCGCCGGCGCCGGCCTTCTCGACCCGCTCCAGCGGGAGTGCCAGGGCCCGTTCGACGAAGCGTTCGCGCAGCCGGGCCAGGGTCGTCTCACCCAGCCGGGCGATCTGCGACAGCCCGAATCCCGCGGTCACGCCCTGGCCCACGGCGACGGCCACCAGCAGGGCCGCGGTGACCGCGATGGCGTCGGCGGACCCGCGGTCGGCGGCCAGGTCGACGATCCGGCCCAGCAGGGGCTGCACGAGCAGGCCGACGGCCGTGGAGGCGACCATCACCGTGAAGGCGGACAGCGCCAGCCGCCGCTGCGGGCGCAGCAGTTCGGCGACCGCGGCCCGGGTGCGGGCGGGCGTGGCGACGGGCAGCAGTTCGGGTCCGGTGCGGTCGCCGTCGCGGGGCGCGGCCTCGGCGGCGTCGGATCGCTCGGTCATGTGAGAACCGCCGTCGGATCGCTCGGTCATGTCAGAACCGCCGTCGGATCGCTCGGTCATGTCAGAACCGCCGTACGGTAGTCGGCGCACTCGTGGACGAGGCGCTCGTGGACGCCGGTCGCGGTGACCCGGCCGTCGCGGAGGAGGACGGCACGGTCGGTGACGGCGAGCAGGGCCGGGCTGTTGGTCACCAGGAGCGTGGTGCGTCCGCCGCGGACGTCCCTGATCCCGGCGGCGATGCGTGTCTCGGTGACGGCGTCGACGGCGGTGGCGGGTTCGTGCACGACGAGTACCGGGGCGTCGGCTGCCAGGGCGCGGGCCAGGGCGACCCGCTGCCGCTGTCCGCCGGACAGCGAACGGCCGCGTGCGGTGACGGCCGTGTCGACGCCGTCGGGCAGCGCTCGGGCGACCTCGTCCGTGCCGGAGGCGACCATCGCGGCGGTGACTTCGGCCGATGCACCGGTGGCTCCCGCCGACGCGGCCGTCGCTCCGACCGGTGCGGTGGCGCCGACCGCCGCTGTGACGTTGTCCAGGACCGTGCCCTCGAACAGGTCCGCGTCGTGTTCGGCGACGAGGATGGCCGCGCGTACGTCGGCCAGGCACAGCGCGGTCAGTTCCGTGCCGTCCAGTTCCACGGCGCCCTCGTCGGGGTCGACGCGGCGGCCGAGGCAGCGCAGCAGGGCGGAGGCGTCGGCGGGGTCGGTCGTGGCGACGCCGACGGTCTCGCCGGGGGCGATGTCGAGGTCGACGCCGCGCAGGGTGCCGTACGTGAGGGCGCGGAGCGTCAGCCGTCCCTCGACGTCGCCGCGCGGGACGGCGTCGGCGGACGGTGCCTCGGACACGTCACCGGGGGCGTCCAGGACCTCCGCGATACGGGCGGCCGAGGCGCGTCCCTGGGCCAGTTCGGCGTTGACCCAGGCGAACTCGCCGAGCGGGCCGACGAGGAACAGGGCGAGCCCGACGGAGGAGACGAGTTCACCGAGGCCGATGTCGCCGCGTGCGGCGAGGCGTCCGCCGACGAGGGCGACCACGGCGATGAAGGTGCCGGTGAGAAGGGTGACGACGCCGTTCTGCCAGGATTCGGCGCGGGCGGCACGCAGCGTCGCGGCGAGGGAGTCCTGGCTGACGCGCCGGTAGCGGGCGACGGCCGCCTGTTCGGCGCCGATGCCCTTGAGGACGCGCAGTCCGGCCACCAGGTCCGCGGCGACGCCGGAGGCCTGCGCGGCGCGTTCCTGTTCGGTCTCGCTGCGCCGTTCCAGGGGCTTGCTCAGCAGGTGTCCGAGCCACAGCAGCAGCGGGGTGCCCAGGAGGACGAGCAGGCCCAGGGCGAGGGAGACCCGCAGCAGCGCGACCGCGCCGACCACGAGACCCGCGGTGGCAGCGAAGGCGACGATGAGGGCCATGGCGACGGCGCCGACCCTTTTGGCGTCCTCGGTGGCGATGTTCGTCAGTTCGCCCGGCAGCCGTCCCTCCTCGGCGCCGCCCTCGGGAGCGAGGACGCGGCCGACGAGTTCGGTCCTGAGGTGGTGCGCGGCGGTGACGGCGGCACGCTCACCCGCCCTCGCGCTGAACCGGAAGCTGAAGGAGAGTCCGACGTACACGGCGGCCAGGACGCCGAGCCACAACAGCAGTCCGGGGACGTCGCCGTCCACGACTCCGCGCTCGATGGCCAGTCCGATGAGCACCGGCACGAGGGCCTCGCCCGTCTGGTGCCCCATCCCCAGAACCGCGCCCAGCACGACGTCCCGACGCTGTCCGCCGGCCGCGCGCCGCAGGACGTTCCGTCCCGGTGGGTCCGCTTTTCTCACGCAACACTCCGGACGGGTTTCGCCAACACAGAAGACGTACAAGAAAACTTAGGTAAGGCTAACTACATTTGCCTTCCTGGGCCAGCCCCCGAAACCTCTTCGAGACCTGACCGACCTCCTCGAACGCCGGGACACCAGCCGACCGGCCCCTCAACTGGCAGATGCAGCAAGCCACTTCACCTGTACGAGACTCCACCGGGCAACCGCCCCGACCGGAAGGACCTGTTCGTGCTCAGCACCAGGATCACCAACGCCCGCATCGTCACGATGGACCCGGACCGCCCGGCCGCCCGGGAACTCGGGATCTGGCGGGGGCGCATCGTCGGCCTGGACGAGGACGTGGCGGGGCTCGCGGCGCGACGGACGCTGGACCTGGGCGGCGCCACCGTGCTCCCGGGCTTCATCGACGCCCATGTGCACCTGGCCTGGGCGGGACTGAAGGCGAAGGCCCCCAGTGTCGCGCCGTGCCGACGCGCCGACGACGTGCTCCGCGTGGTGGCGAAGGCCGTGGCGCAGGCCCCCGTCGGCGGCTGGGTGGACTTCGGCGGTTACGACCAGCGCACCCTCGACCGCCCGCTCACGGCTGCGGATCTGGACGCCGTCAGCGCCGGACGCAAGGTGTACCTGGGCCATCTCTCCGGGCATGCCTGCCTGGTCAACTCGGCGGTGCTGAGCGGTCTGTCCGCCGAGGTCGCCCGGCCGGACGGTTTCCTCGCGGAGGGCGCCATGGGGGCCGCGCTGCAGTCCCGGCCGCCGCACTCGCTCACCGAACTGGCGTCGGCGATCGAGCACGCCGCGCGCGTCTGCCGGTCCGAGGGCATCACGGGGTGCGCCGAGGCGGGGGTGGGGGCCCGGCTCTTCGGGCACAGCCCCGTCGAGGGCGCCGCGTACCAGCTCGCCCACGAGTCGGGCCGACTGCCGGTGCGGGTACGGCTGATGGTGGCCGCCGACGCGCTGCGCCCGGTCGGCGCGGCCGCCGAGGACACCACGAGCCGGGCGATCGACCTCGGTCTGCGTACGGGCTTCGGGGAGGGCGCGCTCTCCCTGGGCGCGCTCAAGGTCTTCACCGACGGCGGCATGATGGCCCGTACCGCGGCTCTCACCAGCCCCTACCTGGGCACCGACGGGTCCGGTCAGCTCATGCACGAGCCCGAGGTGCTGGAGAGCACGATCGTCGAGGGTCATCGCGCCGGCTGGCAGCTCGCCGTGCACGCGATCGGTGACCGGGCCCTCGATGTCGCCCTGGACGCGCTGGAGAAGGCCCAGAAGCGCGGCCCGCGCCCGCAGGCACGCCATCGCGTCGAGCACGCGGGTCTGGTCCGTCCCGACCAGCTCCCCCGGCTGGCCGCGCTCGGCGTCACCGTCGTCATCCAGCCGAGCTTCCTGCGCTATTACGGTGACGACTACGCCACGATCATGGGCGAGGACCGGGCCGGCTGGCTGTACCGCGGCCGGGGCTTCCTCGACCACGGCATCCGGGTCGCCGGCAGCTCGGACCGCCCGGTGGCGAACGGCGCCCCGCTGCGGGCGATCCAGTTCATGGTGGAGCGGGCCTCGGAGTCCGGCCGTCTCATCGGCGCCGAGGAGGCGATCACCGTCGACGAGGCCCTGCGCGCGTACACCACCGAGGCCGCGCGCGCCTGTCACTGGGAGACCGACGCCGGCAGCCTGACCCCCGGCAGGCGGGCGGACCTCGTGGTGCTGGGCGACGATCCGCGCCGGGTGGACGTGTCGCGCATCGGGGAGATCGAGGTGGTGCGGACGTTCGTCGAGGGCGAGGACGAGTTCTGACGAGGCGAGAGACAGGGGGGCCGCCCGTCCGACGGCGATCACCATGTCACTTCGGTGGGCGGCGGGCCGGGATCGTGCGGAGGAAGTCCGCCGAGGGCACGAAGAACATGGTCCCGGTCACGGCCCGGGAGAAGTCCAGGATCGGGTCGTGACCGGTCGGCGGTTCGCCCAGGAACATCTTCCGCAGCATGGCCTCGGGGACCTCGGGGTCGCGGGCGTAGGCGATGAAGTACGTCCCGAACTCGCCCTGTCCGGGTCTGCCGAAGGGCATGGCGGCACGCAGTATGCGCTGCTCGGTGCCGTCCGGGCCGACGAGGGTGTTGACGTCGACGTGCGAACCCTTCACGTCCAGCTCCAGGTTGGTCAACTTGGTCCGGCCGATGACCTTCTCCTGCGCCTGGACGGGGAGTTTCTCCCAGGAGTCCACGTCGTGCAGGTACTTCTGCACGAGCACATAGCTGCCACCGCGGAAGTCGGGGTCCTCGTCACCGACGAGCACCGCCTCGGCGGCGACGCGTCCGACCGGGTTCTCCGTGCCGTCGACGAAGCCGAGGAGGTTGCGCGAGTCGAAGTACGCGAAGGCCTGGACCTCGTCCTCCAGCCCGGCCGCGCCGCGCAGTTGCCGCATGATCTCGGCGGCCAGGGCGAAGCACAGGTCCACACGCGTCGCCCGGATGTGGAAGAGCAGGTCGCCCGGCGTCGCCACGGCCCGGTGGCGGGGGCCGTCCAGTTCCCGGAAGGGGTGCAGGGCGGCCGGCCGGGGGGAGCCGAAGAGCCGGTCCCAGGCCTCCGCGCCGATCCCGGCCACGCAGCCGAGGGCGCCCTCGGGGGTGGAGAAGCCCACCGACCTCTCCAGCCCGGCGAGTCCGGCCAGCACCCCGCGCGCCGTCGACTCGCCGCCCGGGGCGACGGTGACCACCAGAAAGACCGCCGCGGATGTCAGCGGGCTCAGCATCGGCTGCGGCAGAACGTCCTCGGACACGACCGGCAGCGCCATGGCTCCCCCTTCACGCCCACGTGCGCGCACCACGCGTGGACCACATTCGCTCAGGACGGCACGGGCGGCCCCGGCGCCGCCGACACCGCGACTTGGTCGTCGCGTGCCGCATACCCCGGGCGCGTTCCGCCCTCCTCACCATGCCCGGTCGGGACGAGGACGATGCCCGCCGGTTCCCATTGCCCCGCAAACAATGATGAACGACACAACCTCGCAGGTCACAAAGGCGGTTACGGAAGTGCGGTCCTCGTTGTATACGCGGAGACCCTGACGTCCAATACTGTGCGCAGACGTCATCAGGGGGGCACTCGATGAAGTGGTTTCAGCGCGACCGGGCGAAGCAACGGGCCGTTGTGGTGCCGCTGTCCGGGGTCGGCGAAAGCGACGAACCACCTCGGAAGGCACCCCCGCTGCTCACCGCGGGCGACCCGGCGCTCCAGCGGATCGGCGGCGACGACGACAGGGTCACCCAGCTGACCACCGGGACGGGCCCGGTCATCCTCGACATCACGCACACGGGGTCCGGTCACTTCGTCGTCGACGCCCTGGACGGGCGGCTGCACTCCCAGAGCCAACTCGTCTACACCGACGGCCCTTTCTCGTGCCGTGCCCTGGTGAACGCCGACGACCGGCCGGTCCGGGCCCTGCGGATACAGGCCGACGGACCGTGGCAGGTCGACGTGAGCCCCGTGTCGAGCGCGCTCGCCTGTGAGGGTCACACACGGCGTCCCGCCTCGGACGTGCTGCGCCACACGGGCGGCCCGGGGATCGCGACCCTCCGGTACGAGGGCGATCCGCGGGCCGACGACGGTGGGTACTTCCTCGTCGACACCTTCGAACCGGACGCCACCGGTTTCCTCGACGAGTTGGCCAACCACGTCGGCCCCTGGCACGGCGAAGCCCCCCTCACCGGCCCCTGCCTCATCTACGCCCGCTCGGACGGATCCTGGTCCATCACCGTCCGGTCCCTGGATCCCCCCGCCTCGCCCTAGGCACCCGGCCCCGCCTCGTCCCGCCTCGCCCTGTCCGCCGTCCCAGGCGGGAAGGGCCGGCCACGAAGGGCCGGCACACCCTCCCGCCCCTCCCCATCGTGCTGTCAGGCGGCGGAGGCCGGTGCCTCCACCGTGTTCGACTCCTGCTCCTCGGGGCCGGACTCGGAGGGGGCGACCCGGGCGGCGGGGATGAACACGGCGACCGCGGCGGCGACCAGCGCGGCGCCGCAGCCGATCATCAGACCGGTACGGAAGCCGTCCTCCGAGGGCAGGCTGAAGCCGCCGAGCGTGGTGGTCATCTGGGCGAGGACCACGCCGACCACGGCGGCGGCGGAGGAGGTGCCCAGGGCGCGCATCAGCGTGTTGAAGCTGTTGGCGGAGGCCGTCTCGGACAGCGGCACCGCGCTCATGATCAGCGCGGGCATGGCACCGTACGCGAGGCCGACGCCGGAGCTGACGACGAGGGAGACGATCAGCAGACCCCAGGTGGAGCCCATCAGCGCGAGCGCGAGGCCGTAGCCGGTGCCGATCACCAGGGAGCCGGTGACCAGCGTGAACTTGGGACCGCGGGCATTGGTGAGCTGTCCGCCGAGCGGCGAGAGCACCATCATCATGAGACCGGCCGGGGCCATCCACAGCGCCATGGCCAGCATCGACTGACCCAGACCGTAGCCGGTGGCCTCAGGCAACCTCAGGAGCTGCGGAGTGATCAGCGCCTGCGCGTACATGCCGAAACCGACGAGGACCGAGGCGACGTTGGTGAGCAGCACCCGCGGGTGGGCGGTGGTGCGCAGGTCGACCAGCGGCTCGCGGGTGCGCAGCTCCCAGAAGCCCCAGGACAGCAGGAGCGCGGCGGCACCGGCGAACAGGCCGAGCGTGGTGGCGGATGCCCAGCCCCAGTCCGCGCCCTTGGACACGGCGAGCAGCAGGCACACCACACCGCCGCCGAGGGCGAAGGCGCCGACGAAGTCGAAGCGCTGCCCCCTGGCCCCGGCGGGGGTCTCGGGGACGAGGAACCAGATCATGGCGGTGACCGCGACCGCCAGGCCTGCGGCGCCCCAGAACAGCACCCGCCAGCTGGCGTACTGGGCGACCGCGGCGGCGATCGGCAGGCCGAGGCCGGCGCCGATCCCCAGGGAGGCACTGACCAGGGCGATCGAGCCGCTGAGCTTCTCCGGGGCGATGACGTCACGCAGCAGGCTGATGCCGAGCGGGACCACACCCATGCCGATGCCCTGCAGTCCCCGGCCCACGATCATCGGTACGACGGTCGAGGACAGCGCGCACACCACCGAGCCGATGAACAGCGGGGCACAACAGACCAGAAGCATGCGGCGCTTGCCGTACAGGTCGCCGAGGCGTCCGCCGACCGGGCCGAAGACCGCTCCCGTCAGCAGGGTCGCGGTGATCACCCAGGAGGCGTTGGCGGCGCTGGTGTCGAGGATCGTGGGCAGCTCGGTGAGCAGCGGTGTCACCAGTGTCTGCATGATCGCGGCGACGATGCCGGCGAGCGCCAGCGTCGCGATGACACCGCCCGGTCGGGTGGCGGGCGGGGGGTTGGCCGTCAAGGGGTTCCTCCGTGCGATGTACCGGTGACGGGGCATACGTCATGCACCTGCCGTGCATCATACCTGCACCATGCATGGCGCACGTCTTATGCATGATGCACATCACGGGTACGACACCTGGTCCGGCGAGGGCTGCCCGCCGGGATGGAAAGATCGCCCTGGCGGTATCCGCAACCAGGAGGTAGGCGACCAAGTGGAAGAGCCGACGCGCCGGGTCGAGTACGAGAACATGCTGCTCGGGCGGTACCAGCATCTGAGCCAGAGCAAGGGGCGCCGCAAGGACTCCACGCTGGAGCGCAGCGCGTACATCCTCCTCAGCCGCATCCGTGTCGAGGGGCCGATGTCCATCAGTGAGCTGAGCGACGCCTTCGGCCTGGACGCCTCCACCCTGCGCCGGCAGACCGCCTCCACCCTGCGGGCCGGGCTGGTCGAGCACATCCTCGACCCGGAGGGCGGCGTGGCGCGCAAGTTCCGTATCACCGAGGAGGGCGAGCGCCGGCTGGACGAGGAGCGGGAGGGCAACGTCCGCAGCCTCGCCCTGGTGCTGGAAGGCTGGTCCGAGGACGACATCGCCGGGTTCGCCGACTACCTGGAGCGTTTCAACACGAGCATCGAGCGGCTGCACGGCAAGACGTGGCCGCGCCCGTAGCCGGTGGCCGCGTGCCGGGTAGCCTCGGGGGCATGCGGATCTCCGTCTCCTCGGACATGGACGAGCCCGTCGCCCGCTTCCTCCTCACGGAGTTGCGCGGCCGGGGCCACGAAGTGCTGACCCATGGCGCGCTGCGCACCGGGGACGACCCCCGGTGGGCGGTCTGCTCCGAGGCGGCGGCGCGTGAGGTCGCCTCCGGGGTGTCGGACCAGGCCGTCGTGTGCTGCTGGACGGGCACCGGCGCGTCGATCGCCGCGAACAAGGTGCCCGGCGTACGGGCCGCCCTGTGCACGGACGCGTACACGGCCGACGGCGCCCGCCGCTGGAACGACGCCAATGTCCTGGCGATCGGGCTGCGGCTGACCTCCGAGCCGCTGTTGAAGGAGATCCTCGACGCCTGGTTCGCCGCCGAGGCCGGCCAGGACGCCGACGACCGGGAGAACGTGGCCCATGTGGACCGGCTCGATGTCAGTCGGGGTACCGGCCGGGCCGGATGAAGACGGGCCCGGCCCACGCCGGTGGTTCCGGCGGGGCTTCGGGCGGTCCTGACGCCTTCGGCGCGACGGTCCGGGTCGGCGCGTGCCCCGGCGGGAAGCCGCGCGTGGCGTTGGCGGCCCTGAGCGCCGCGACGAAGGACAGGCAGGAGTCGTACCGGTCGTCCGGGGACTTGGCCAGGGCCGTCGCCAGCACCCCGTCGACGGCCGGGGGCAGATCGGGGCGCGCGCCGGTCAGCGGAGGCGGCTCGTCGTACTGATGGGCCCACAACAGGGCCATGTCGTCGTCCCGTTGGAACGGCGGCCGGCCGGCGAGGGTCTCGTGGACTACGCAGGCGAGGCTGTAGACGTCGCAGCGGCCGTCGACGGGCTTGCCCGAGATCTGCTCCGGCGCCACGTAGTCGAGCGTCCCCACGAACTGGCCGACGCTGGTGAACCCCGTCAGGGACAGCGACTTCTTCGTCAGGCCGAAATCGGTGAGATAGACGTGCTCGGGGTGGTCGCTGTCGGTTCCCTGCGCGACCAGGATGTTGCCGGGCTTCACGTCCCGGTGCACCAGGCCGTGGTCGTGGGCCGCGTCGAGCGCGGAGGCGACCTGGGCGGCTATCCGGGTGGCGGTCGTGACCGGCAAGGGGCCCTCCCGGTCCAGGAGATGCCGCAGATCGCTGCCGGCGACGTACCGCATGGCGATGTAGAGGACACCGTCCGTCTCACCCGCCTCGAAGACCGGCACGATGTGCGGATGGTCGATCGCGGCGGCCACCCGTGACTCGTGCGTGAAGCGGCGCCGGAACGTGTCGTTGCGGGCCAGTTCCGGGGCGAGCAGCTTCAGCGCGACCGTCCGTTCCAGGCGCAGGTCCAGCGCCTGGTAGACGACGGCCATGCCACCCCTGCCGATCTCGCGTTCGATGCGGTAGCTCGCGATCTGCCGTCCGACCAGCTCGGAGGGGCGCCCCGCGTACGGCTGTGTCTCACCCATCGCGGGTCACCGGCGGGACCAGGCGTGTGGGTTCGTGATCGGCGGACCCGTGATCCGGCGGCCGTCGGTCGGCCGGCCCTTGATCCGCCGGTCGTCGGTCGGCCGACCGGTGCTCCTCCGGTCCGCGTTCGGGTTCCCCTACGACACGGGTCGGCTCCGGGGCCGGGGCCGCCGTCGGGAAGCGCGGGGCGACCGGGGTCTCCCGCGGCTTGTCCCCCACCGCGAACGTGCTCAGCCGTGCCCCGTCGCAGTACACCCACCGCTCGTGCGCGGAGTCGAACAACCACAGCGACTCGCCGTCGACGACCACACCGATCCGCAGCCCCTTCGTACGCTCACGGAAGGACTCCCCGTCGCGATGCCCGGCGGCCAGCGCCTCCGCCTCGGTGCGGTACCGCGTCAGGGCCTCCTCGACCCGGGCCAGCAGGGGGCGCGGGTCGGCCGTGCGGGCGGCGTCCGCGCCCGCGGCGGGCGGGTCCTGGGGTACGGCGACGAGGAGGCGGCCGTCGATCCAGGCGGACCAGCCGTTGGCGCACAGGACGTGGCCCCAGTCGCCGCGCCGCTCCAGAAGCCGGACGGGCAGCAGCGCGTCGAGGGCCACGGTGGGGTACGACGGGTCGGGGGCCTCCCAGGCGGGCAGTCCGCCCGGCGGGACGACGTGGCTGGGGAGGAAACCGGGGGTCGTCATCGCGGCTACTTCCGCATCACCGCGGGTTCGCGGCGGCGCAGCAGCCGTACGACGAGCCAGCCGCAGAGCAGCGACAGGACGACGAGCATCCCCATGTCGAGCAGCCACACGCCCGCCGAGTGCTCGAACAGCGGGTCCTTCGTGTCGGGGACGATCCGTTCGAGGTCGATCGTGCCGGCCATCGCGGCGAACGCCCACCGCGACGGCACCAGCCAGGCCAGTTGTTCGAGGACGATCGTGCCCTTCACATCCAGCAGGGCGCCGCAGAACACGACCTGGACGATCGCGAGGAGCACCAGCAGCGGCATGGTGACCTCCTCCTTGCGGACCAGTGCGGAGACGACGAGGCCGAGCATCATCGCGGTGAACGCGAGGAGCGCCACGGCGACCGTGATCTCGACCAGGGGTGGCATCAACACCCCTTCGCCGTTCGGGGCGTTGAGGTCGACGCCGAGCAGGGCGACCAGGGTGAGGACGACCGCCTGGAGGACGGTGACGGTACCGAGGACGACGACCTTGGACATCAGGTACGCGGATCTGGACAGGCCCACGGCCCGTTCGCGCTGGTAGATGACGCGTTCCTTGACCAACTCGCGCACGGCGTTCGCCGCGCCCGTCAGCACCCCGCCCACACACAGGATGAGCAGCGCGTTCATGGCGGTCTCCCGGTCCAGCGTGCTCCCCGCGAGCGCCCTCGCCATCGCGCCCATCACGAACGGCAGCGCGATCATGATGGCGAGGAAGGTGCGGTCGGCGCCGAGCGCGGCCGCGTACCGGCGCACCAGCGTGCCCAGTTGGGCGCCCCAGCTCTGCGGCTTGGGCGGCGGTGCCACGGCGACCGGCTCCGGGCCGGGCAGATACGGCTGGCCCATGGAGGCGGTGACGTACTGGCGCTGGAAGGGCGAGTCGCGGTACTCCCCCGCCCAGTCCCGCTCCTGATCCCGTTCGAAGGCCTCGAACGCCTCCGGCCACTGCTCGAACCCGAAGAAGGCGAGGGTGTCGTCCGGCGGGCCGTAGTAGGCGACCTTGCCGCCGGGCGCGAGGACGAGGAGGCGGTCGCAGACATCGAGGCTGAGGACGCTGTGGGTGACGACGATGACCGTGCGGCCGTCGTCGGCGAGGCCGCGCAGCATGTGCATCACCGAGCGGTCCATGCCCGGGTCGAGGCCGGAGGTCGGTTCGTCCAGGAACAGCAGGGAGGGCTTCGTCAGCAGCTCCAGTGCCACGCTGACCCGCTTGCGCTGGCCGCCGGAGAGGCTGTGGATGGGCTGCCCGGCGCGCTGTTCGAGTCCCAGTTCGCGGATCACCTCGTCGACCCGGGCCTGCCGCTCGGCCTTCGCGGTGTCCTGCGGGAAGCGCAGTTCGGCGGCGTAGGAGAGGGCCCTGCGGACGGTCAGCTGGGCGTGCAGGATGTCGTCCTGCGGGACCAGGCCGATGCGCTGGCGGAGTTCGGCGTAGTCGCGGTAGAGGTCGCGGCCGTCGTAGAGGACCGTGCCGCTGTCGGCGGGGCGCTGCCCGGTCAGGGCGTTCAGGAGGGTGGACTTGCCCGCGCCGCTCGGGCCGACGACGGCGAGAAGGCATTTCTCGCCGACCGGAAAGGAGACCTTGTCGAGGAGCGTCTTCCGGCCGCGGTCGACGGCGACGGTGAGTTCCTGGACATCGAGGGAGACCTCGCCGGTGTCGACGTACTCCTGGAGTTCGTCGCCGACCAGGCAGAACGCGGAGTGCCCGATGCCCACGATGTCACCGGCAGTGACCGGGGCCTGGTCGACGGGCGTGCCGTTGAGGAAGGTGCCGTTGTGGCTGCCGAGGTCGACGATCTCGTACGTGCCCTCCGGCCGCGCGCGCAGCTCCGCGTGCCGGCGGGAGACGACGAGGTCGTCGATGACCAGGTCGTTGTCGGCGGCACGGCCGATGCGGACGGTCCGCTCGGGCAGCGGGCGGACGCTCGTGGGCTGCCGGAACGTGCCGGTGGAGGCGGGGCGGAGGATGCCGGAGGGGCGCTCGGGGGTGAGGCCGGTGAGCACTGCCCGGGGGCCGTCGGGGAGGCTCCCGAAGTGGATGACGGTGCCGGGGCCGACGTCCCACTCGTGGACGCGGTGGCCGTCGGCGTACGTGCCGTTGGTGCTGTTCTCGTCCTCGATCGTCCAGTGGCCGGTCTCGGCCCGCAGCACCGCGTGGTGCCACGAGACCCGGTCGTCGTCGAGGACGATCTCGCTGAGCGGGTCGCGCCCCACGTGGTACGCGTGGCTCGGGGTCATCACCGTGGAGCCCGACTCGGTTTCCAGCACGAGTTCGGGCGCGGTCGGTGCGATGGACCGCTCTGCCATGGAGAAGATTCTACCGACTGGTACCGATATGCGCCTGACCGTCGCGGCGAGGGCCTGCGGGCCACTGCTCTCGCGGCCCCTCGGGGTCAGGCGGCGGGAGCGGCGATCCGCTGGGCGACGCGCTGCATGCGCATGGCGTCCACGGACTCCGCGAGCAGCTCGTACTCCGTGGTGTCGTCGTTGGTGGCGATCCGGACCAGGTTCCCGGCGGCCAACTCATCGGCCACCAGACCCTGTTGGGCATCGTCGGTGGACCAGGCACGCAGCAGGCTCGGCACGTCCGGTACGGTGTCGGCGACCGGAACGACCGCGTTCGGCGGGAAGTTCGGGTTCTCGGGTCGCGGGTCGAGGCGCTCGGCGATCCATAACGCGCGGTCGCGCATCCACCACAGCGCCAGCGCCAACGTGGGGGCGCGATAGGTCCCGAGAGGCACGCCGACGCGCCGGCCGTCGCACCATCCGTACGCGGTGACATGGCACAGGAATTCGTCGTGCACGCTTCGCTCCCCCGATCGCACCACCGACCCGCCCGACCCCACTCGCCGCGCGGACTTGCTCTCGCCTCACAGATTTGCCGGGTCGTGCACATCCGGCGATCCGCGCGTCACTCACAGTGACATGACGACCGCGCACGGGTGCGCGTTCGTTCATGGCTCAATCGCCCTGTCAGTCGAGTATCGACACTCCTGACGCTCTGCCACCATGCCAATTCAGCCAGTCTCCTGGCATATGCGAGAGCGCGATTGGCCGAAACGATGCGCAGGGCCCTCCGACCGGGCCTTCCTCGGTATGACCACCGAGGTGATCGACGCCCTCCGGGACGTCCGGGCATCGTGTGCGGTGCCGGATCACGAGGAGGCCGCGGACGGCTCCGGACCCGGTCCCCGTCCCATACGTACGTCCTCGATGGAGGGTTCAACGATCATGCCCGCGATTCAAGACCGTCGAGAGCGCTACGAGACCGCCGTCGCCCGCTACTTAGAGGCCTGGAACGCGGGCGGCGAGGAGGAACTGGCCGGGGCGGTCGCCGCCGCCTGGGCCGCCGACGGCGGCTAACACCGATCCATTGGCCGACGTGCGCGGGCACGGGGAGATCGCCGCCCTGATCGCCGCGGCCCGGAAACAGTTCCCCGGCCTCGCCTTCCACCTGGTCACCGCCATGGACGGACACCACGACACCGCCCACTTCGGCTGGGAGCCGGTGGACGGGGCGTGGCGGTGCGCCGGTCGCCGGGTTCGACGTGATCACGCTCGACGACGAGGGCCGTATCCGGAGCGTGTACGGCTTCCTGGACCTGGTGCCGTCGGCGGCGGCCGGACCGGGGCGCCCGGCCGCCCCAGCGTTCGGCGATGAGTTCTTCCGCTTCCGGTGGTCTCTTGTTCGTGGGGGACCACCGGAAGCGGAGGACGACATCATGAGCACGCTCGACGAGCAGTTCACGGCGGAGCTGCGGAAGAGCCCCGCCGAAGGCGGCTGGACCTACCTCGTGTGGCCCGGGTCCGCCGCCTTCTTCGGCACCCGCGGGCTGGTCAAGGTCCGCGGCACCATCGACGGCCACCCCTTCCGCAGCTCCTTCATGGCCCTGGGCGACGGCACCCACAAGCTGCCCGTCAGAGCGGATGTGCGCAAGGCGATCGGCAAGGAGGCGGGCGAATCGGTGACCGTACGGCTGGAGGAGCGTATCGAGGGTTAGGCGTTGGGTTGGGCGAGGGAGGCCGTCAGCCCTTGCCCTCGATGATCGCGTCGATGCCGGCCAGTTCGTCCGCCTCGAAGTCGAGGTTGGCGATGGCGCCGACGCTGTCCTCGATCTGCCGGGCGCTGCTCGCGCCGACGAGGGCGGAGGTGACCCGGCCGCCGCGCAGCGTCCAGGCCAGGGCGAGCTGGGCCAGGGTCTGGCCGCGGGACTTGGCGACCTCGTCCAGCGCGCGCAGCCTGCCCACCAGGTCCTCGGTGACGGCATCGGACTTCAGGAACGGGCTGTCGCTCGCCGCGCGGGAGCCCTCCGGGATGCCGTCGAGATAGCGGGAGGTCAGCAGGCCCTGCTCCAGCGGGGAGAAGACGATGGAGCCGACCTGCAGCTCGTCGAGGGCGTCGAGCAGACCCTCGCTCTCGGGGCGCCGGTCGAGCATCGAGTACCGCGGCTGGTGGATGAGGAGCGGGGTGCCCAGCTCGCCCAGGATGCGGGCGGCCTCGCGGGTCTGCTCGGCCGAGTAGTTGGAGACGCCGACGTACAGCGCCTTGCCCTGCTGGACGGCCGAGTGCAGCGCGCCCATCGTCTCCTCCAGCGGAGTCTCAGGGTCGGGGCGGTGCGAGTAGAAGATGTCGACGTGGTCCAGGCCCATCCGCTTCAGGCTCTGGTCGAGCGAGGAGAGGACGTACTTGCGGGAGCCCCACTCGCCGTACGGGCCGGGCCACATCAGATAGCCGGCCTTGGTGGAGATGATCAGCTCGTCGCGGTACGGGGCGAAGTCGGCCTTCAGCGCCTCGCCGAGGGCGGACTCGGCGGAGCCGGGCGGCGGGCCGTAGTTGTTGGCCAGGTCGAAGTGGGTGACGCCCAGGTCGAAGGCGCGGCGCAGGATCGCGCGCTGCGTCTCGACGGACCGGTCGGGGCCGAAGTTGTGCCACAGGCCGAGCGAGAGCGCGGGAAGTTTCAGACCGCTGCGTCCGGTGCGCCGGTAGGGCATGTCCGCGTAGCGGTCGGGGTGTGCGGTGTACAACGCGACTCCAGAGGGGTTGGCACGGTGGGACCGGAAGTCCCCGAGAACCGGTGTCCACTCTTTCGCGACCTGGGGGCATTGGTCCAACAGAAGAATCCGATGGGATTCAGCGCCTACTCTTCTCAGTCATGGAACTCCGCCATCTGCAGCATTTCGTCGCCGTCGCCGAGGAGGAGCACTTCACCCGGGCCGCCGAACGGCTGTTGGTCTCCCAGTCGGGTCTGTCCGCCTCCGTACGGGCCCTGGAGCGTGAGCTGCAGACGCCGCTGTTCGTGCGGACGACCCGCAGGGTGACGCTCACGCCGGCCGGGCGGGCGCTGCTGACGGAGGCGGAGCGGATCCTGGCGCAGGTGCGGTCCGCCCGTGAGGCGGTGGCCGCGGTGCAGGGTGTGCTGCGGGGCATGCTGGCGCTCGGATCGGAACAGTGCGTGGCCGGGCTGCATGTGGCGGGGCTGCTCGCCGCGTTCCGGCGGCTCCATCCGGATGTGGAGATCTGTCTGCGGCAGGCGGGCTCGGGGGCGCTCGCGGAGGAGGTCGCGAGCGGGCGGCTCGATCTGGCGTTCGCCGTACGGACGGCTCAGGAGGACACCGACCAGCTGCGTGTCGTACCGCTGTCCAGCGAGCCGATGACCGTCCTGTGCCACCCCAGCCACCGCCTCGCGGCCGCCGGCGCCGCCGTGACCCCGGAGGAACTGGGCGGCGAGGTCTTCGTCGACTTCCACCCGGACTGGGGCCCGCGCCGCACCACCGACGCGGTCTTCGCCGCCGCGGGCGTTCGGCGGGCCGTCGCCCTGGAGGTCAACGACGTGCACAGCCTCCTGGAGCTCGTCGACGAGAACCTCGGCATCGCCGTCGTCCCACGCCACTACCGGCACAAGCGCGACTCCCTCACCGCCCTCGCCGTCAAGGGCACCGCCGAGACGGTGTACGAGACGGTCGCCCTGCTGCCGCCCCCGCAGGCGACGAGCCCGGCGGCACGCGCCCTGATGGAACTCCTCGATGCCGCGGTCGAGTGTCCTGAGGTCAATCCGTGAGGGGCGCCCACTGGTGCTGCTCGGTGGCGTACGTGTAGCGCGGCAGTCCCTTGATCCCGGTCGTGCGGAACGGGCGGCCGTTGTCGTCGATCCGGACCGTGCCGGTTCGGCCCTCGGAGGACCATTCCAGCTCCAGGTACCAGAGGCAGTCGCAGGTCTCTGTCTGCGCGCTGACCGTCAGGACCTCCGAGTCCTCGGCCGACACGCTGTACGGAAAACGCACGGCGGGCAGTGGTATGTCCAGGTCGGCGCCGTCGACCGGGCGGGCGATCGGCCGGTTCTTGTCCAGGTCGACGTCGAAGTACCGGGGGCTGACCCGTCCTCCGCAGCCCTGGTCCATCGCGTAGGCGTTGCCGTCGGCGGGAGCCGTGCGTCCGACGACGCGCACCCGCAACGCCGTCAGGACGACGGCCGCGGACTTCCGCCCCTGCACCGTGATCTCCACGATCGTGTTCCGCCCGTGCACGGCCTGCTGGGTCGCGGCCCAGGCGCCCGCGTCCTGCGGCGTCGGCGGCGGGGGCACCTTCGTCGGCGGCTTGGCGATGACGTAGTCGTGGCCGCAGCCCAGCTTCCACAGCTGGGAGTTCGCCGTCCAGGTGAGGGGCACCCCGGTGGCCGGGGGCCGCCGCTCCTCGGTGTCGTCGTTCTTCGTGGGGGTGCTTCCGGGCTTCGTGGGCGTGGGTGAGGGGGGGCCCGAAGGGCTCTTCGTGGTGTCCGACGACGGGGACGGGCTCGTGGGTGCGATCGACGGGCGCTGGGCTCCTGCTGTCGTACGGGAGGGCGCCGGGTCGCCGCCCTGTGCGGCGCTGTTCGTCGGAGGACGGCCGGACGGCAGGGCGGCGAGGGTGCCCAGGATGGCGATGAGCACCGCGGCGACCGCCGCACCGACGAGGGCGCGTCGGCGGCGGTTCCAAGGGCGCCGGGGCGGCGGCGGGGCCGAGAGCACCTCCGGCCGGGTCGAGGCCGAGGTCGAAAGGGACGGCTCCTGGGCCGACGACGGGCCTGGCTCGGCAGGCTCGGCGGCATCGGCAGGCTCGGTCAGCCCGGCGGGATCGGCAGGCTCGACCGGCCCGGCGGGCTCGACCGATTCGCGGGGATCCGCCGACCCGGCAGGTTGGACCGGCAGGACAGGTTCGGCCGGCTGGGCCGATTCCGTCGGCGTCGACGAACCGGACCCCGCACCACCGGGCGCTGCCCCGGGCGTACGTGTCCGCTGCCGTGCCGCCACCGCCAACAGCCACAGCCGGTGGAGTTCCAGCCGCTCCTCCCCCGTCGCCCCGCAGAGCGCGGCGAAGCGCTCGACGGGCGCGAAGTCGAGGGGGACGGTGTCCCCCGCGCAGTACCGGTGCAGCGTGGAGGTGTTCATGTTGAGACGCCGGGCCAGCTGCCCGTAGCTGCGGTCCGTGCGTTCCTTGATACGCGTGAGCGACGCCGCGAATTCCTGGACGTCGTCCCGTGCTGCCGACACTGTTCCCCCGTGTCCTACTGTCCCGGGACGGCATCCCAGGCACTCCATATATGTGCACGTCAGACGGGCCGGGATGGTTCCATGGTCGCCGATCGGGCGTCGGCCGTTGCGCCCACCCCCGGCGACGGCCGATGCTCTTGGTGTCGCACCGACCAGGGCCGGACGGACCATCCGGCGTCGGCGGCGCAGAAGCACCACACTCATCCACGTACCCGATCGGGTACTCGTTCACGGGGGACACCCATGCCCAAGCGCACCCGAGCAAACGTGCTCACCGCACTCGTCGTCGCGGGTCTCACGGCGGGCTCCGCACTCGCCGCCGGCGCCGTACCGGCGGCCGCCGCGAAGGCGAGCAGCGCACCGAAGTTCCTTTCGGCGTCCCAGCTCCCGCCGCACCCCTCGTCCTCCTGGACGGCGGGCAAGATCGAGGACGGCGTCCCCGAGGTGTTCCAGTACTGCCTGGGCGACGCGCTCCTGGCCTACGACGCCCGGCACCGATCCTTCCGCACGGACCTGGAGACCGGCGCCAACCAGCTCATCGTCGTCGCCGGCAACGACAGCAAGGCCAAGGCTCTCGCCACCCGGCTGAACAAGGACTTCCGGGACTGCGTGAGCGAGTCCTCCGACCCGGACGTCAAGGCCGAGTACCGGGACCTCGGGACGCTGCCCGTCGAGGAGGGCGCCCGCGTCCACGGTGTGGCCACCGTCACGTCCTGGGGGGCCATGGACATCCGGCTCCTGTCGGTGGGCCGGGACGGCCGGACCGTCACCGTCGTGGACTGGGGGCAGATGGGCGGCTTCAAGGACGCGCCGGTCAAGGCCTTCAAGAAGACGACGACCACCGCCGTCAACAAGCTCCACTGACCGCGGACCACCGCGAGAAGCCTTTTCCGGACTAAGAGCTCGTCCTTGGCTGTACTTCCGCAGGGCTCAGGCGGCTTCGCGGTTTCGCCCGCCGTTGCCGGTGACGGGCTGAGACGTCTTCATTTGTGGTCGCGCAGGAAGGTAGGGATCTCGTCGCGGGTCGGGTAGTTCGGCAGGGGTGCTGGCTTGCCCTGAAGGAACGCGGTGATGACGGCGACGGCCCGGTCGTTGTTGTCGTCGAGGCCGTTCCACATGTGGTGTCCGACTCCGGGCATGTACTGCGTGCGCTGGATGGCGGGGTCATTGGCAAGCACGGCGGTCGCCCATTGACGGACCTGGGAGGAGCACTCGGCGATCATCAGCATCGCGGCGGTCCGGGAGCGCCTCAGTTGCGGGGCGATGGAGGGTGAGTCCTTGACTGTCTGCTGGATGCGGAGGCTGGCGGCGGGGCTGAAGGAGAAGTTCTGTGCGGTGTCCTCGGTGGGGATGCGGTGCGCGTCGCGCGCGCAGTAGGCGGATGCGGTGTCGCTGCCGAGGTCTGCGGCGGTGAACGCGTTGTCGCCTTCGGCCTGTCCGATCAGTCCGGTGTCGGGGGGGAGGAGTCCGAGTCGCATGAGGCCGAATGCCACGGCGTACCGGGGGACGTGCGTCGATCGCGGTCCGGTCGGGGCCGGCGCGAGGCTCCGTGCGGATGCTCGGCCCTTGTGCCCGGCGATGTGTGCGGTGGGGCCGTCCATGGGCCCGGGCTCGGCGACGATCGCCCGGTGCAGGCGTGCGGCGACGCCAGGGTCGGCCAGGGCTCGGGTGAGTACGACTCCGCCTCCGGAGAATCCGAGGATGTCGACCTTGCCCTTGTCTAGGCGGTCGATAAAAGCGGCGAGGTCACGGACCGACCTGGAGATCATGTACTGGTCCATGGTGAGCAGGTCGCTTCGTCCGCCACCGGCCTGTTCGTAGGCATAGACGTCGTAGCCCTGGCGGGCCAGAAGTCGCAGAAACCGGTGGTCCTGCAGCGAGACGCCGCGGACGGGTCCTCCGTGGAGGTACACGAACGGGACGGGATGCCGGGGGCCGGGGTTCGCGGGCGGGTAGTGATACACCGCGACCCGGCTGCCCGTGGCCAGGTTCCAGTGCTGCGTGGCCACGAAGGTTAGGGCGGGCGGGTACTGACGGTCCGTGGGCACGGTCGGGATGCAGACCGTCGCTGTCAACGCCGCCGCGACGATCACCGGTAGGAACGGCACGAGCCGCGTCGGCCAGGTGCGGTGCCGGCCCCGCCACAGCGCGAGGACAGTCCCGGTCCCGAGGGTCGTCAACCACGCGGCGAGCCCCGAACCTGCCCCGCCCGTGAGGGCGATCAGTGCGAGAAAGACGACGACCAGCATGGCGATGGCGGCCAGGGCCAGCAGTAAGCGTCCGGTGAAGCGGACGAGACGTAAGACGGGCGTGGGCACGGCGGACCTCCGATAGTTTCAGAACGCTGTTTCAAAACGACGTTATCAGAGGGAGTAGGCTGCTGGCCGTGGGTAGGCCGAGAACAAACGACGAGGCCGTCAAAGAGCGGCTTGTGGAGTGCGCGACCGAGATGCTCGCCACCCGTCCGCGGGAGTCGGTCTCGGTCCGCGCCGTGGCCGCTGCCGCCGAGGCCTCGACCACGGCGGTGTATTCCTTGTTCGGTGGCAAGGACGGGCTGATCGGTGCGGTGCGCGACAGAGCCGTCGCCGGCCTGTTCCAGGACGTGTCGGCGGTGCAGACCTCCGCGGACCCTCTCGCCGACCTCTACGCGCTGGCCGTCGCCTACCGTCGTTGGGGGTGCGGGCACAGCCACCTGTACACGGTGCTGTTCGGTGGTGTGCAATCCTTCGACCCGTCGGGGGAGGTCGGTGCCAGTGACCCGATCCGTCCGCTCCTCGCGGCGATCGATCGCGCCTTGACGGCATCCGTCCTCGTCGGCGACGCAACGTCGATCGCCCTGTCGATCTGGGCAACCCTGCACGGGCTCGTGACTCTCGAACTGGCCGGGGCCCTCGACGCCACCACGGCCGAGGCGGCATTCCGCTCATCGATTCACGCCACGCTGCGCGGATGGACGACCCTGGCGGTGTTCCGCAGTCTTCGCCAAGCCGAACTTGCTCGGTGACAGGATCAGGGCCGGTATCCGGGCTCTCCCGATCCTGGCTGAAGCAGTGGTGCGTGGTCGGTGAAGACCGGCACATGACCCGCGACCTCAAGATCTTCCACATCGGCACGAAGGGCGCCGCCGGAAGCTACGGAATCCGCGCGGTGCGCGTCGAGGGGGGTGATCCGTCGAGGGGGGTGGTCCGTCGGGGGGCGGTGCGGGCGCGGCCCCGATGCCCGATGGTGGACGTATGGATGCGAAGGACGTTCTCATCGACGCGTACGGCCGGATCAAGGAGGGGGTCCACGCCGCCGTGGACGGGCTGTCCCCGGCGGAACTCCGCGCCCGGCCCGCCTCCGACGCCAACTCCGTCGCCTGGCTGGTGTGGCATCTCACCCGGATCCAGGACGACCATGTGGCCGATGCCTCGGGGCTCGACCAGGTCTGGCTGTCCCAGGGCTGGGAGAGGCGCTTCGGGCTGGCTCTGCCCGCCCGGGACACGGGCTACGGGCACAGCACGGCGCAGGTGGCCGAGGTGCGGGTCGACTCGGGGGACCTGCTCACCGGCTACTTCGACGCCGTGCACGAACGGACACGCGCGTTCGTGCACGGCCTCGGTGCCGACGACCTGGACCGGATCGTGGACGAGCGGTGGACGCCGGCCGTCACCCTCGGCGTACGCCTGGTCAGTGTCCTGGCCGACGACCTTCAGCATGTCGGCCAGGCAGCGTACGTACGAGGACTGGTTCAGCGCGCGGAGGCCGAGGCGTAGCCCGGCAGGACGACGTCCTGGATGAGGGCGTTGCGCTCGTCGAACGGGATGAAGGCGCTCTTGAGGGCGTTGACGGTGACCGTGCGCAGGTCGTCGAGGGTCCAGCCGGCCTCGTCGACGAGCAGGGTCATCTCGCGGGTCATCGTGGTGCCCGAGACCAGACGGTTGTCGGTGTTGAGGGTGACGCGGAAGCCGAGGTCCCTCAGCGCCGTGATCGGGTGATCGGCGATGGAGGTGGCCGCGCCGGTCTGCAGGTTGGAGGTGGGGCACATCTCCAGGGCGACACGGCGGTCACGGGCCCAGGAGGCGAGGCGGCCGAGCTTGCCGTCGACGATGTCCTCGGTGATGCGGACGCCGTGGCCGATGCGCTGGGCGCCGCAGACCTGCAGGGCCTGGTGAATGCTGGGCAGACCGTGGGCCTCGCCGGCGTGGATGGTGAACGGGACGCTCTCGCGGCGCAGGTGCTCGAAGGCGGCCAGGTGGTCGGCGGGCGGGAAGCCGTCCTCGGCGCCCGCGATGTCGAAGCCGACGACTCCGGCGTCCCGGAAGGCGACCGCCAGGTCGGCGGCCTCGCGGACCCGGTCGAACATGCGCATCCCGCACAGGATCGTGCCGACCCGGACCGGGGTGCCCTGGGCAGCCGCCTTGGCCATACCGGCGGCCAGGCCCTCCTGCACGGTCTCGACGACCTCGCTCATCGTGAGCCCACCGCGCGTGTTCAGCTCGGGGGCGTAGCGCACCTCGCCGTAGACGACACCGTCGGCGGCCAGGTCGAGCACGTACTCCTCGGCGGTGCGCAGCAGGCCCTCACGGGTCTGCAGCACGGCGAGGGTGTGCTCGAAGGTGGCTATGTAGCGCACCAGGTCACCGGAGTTGGCTGCCTCGTAGAACCAGGCGGCGAGGGCCTCCGGGTCGGTCTCCGGGAGGGTGTGACCGGCCTCCGCCGCGAGCTCCACGAGCGTGGCGGGGCGCAGACCGCCGTCGAGGTGGTCGTGCAGGACGGCCTTGGGAAGTTGGCGGATGGTGTCGGCGTCGATGCGGGGCGCGGTCATGGCGTTCGTTCCTCGGCTGGTGGTGCGGTGGTGGGGGTGGAGCGGGTGACCGAGTGACCCGGTCGGCGGCGGGGTGGCCCGAGCGGCTCGGGGCGGCCCGGTCAGTCGGTGGCGGGCTGGAGGAGATCCCAGCGGTTGCCGTACAGGTCCTCGAAGACGGCGACCGAGCCGTACGGCTCGTGGCGCGGCGCCTCCAGGAAGCTGACGCCCGCGGCGAGCATCCGGGCGTGGTCGCGGGCGAAGTCGTCGGTGTGCAGGAAGAAGCCCACTCGTCCGCCGGTCTGGTCGCCGACCCGGCCGCGCTGGGCCTCGTTCTTGGCCCTCGCGAGCAGCAGTGCGCCGCTGTGCCCGTCGCTTCCCGGTTCGACGACGACCCAGCGGCTTCCGTCGGGCCTCGGTTCGTCCTCGACGAGCCGGAAGCCGAGCGCCTCCGTGTAGAAGCGGATCGCCTCGCCGTAGTCGTGGACCACGAGGGTGACCAGGGCCATGCGTCTCATCGGGGCCTCTCGGGTGGGCGCGAACCGCGCGGAGATCGGACGAAGCTCGCACGGAGATCGAGTGGTGATCGTCCGAGAGTCGCTCGGGGTTCCCGGGAGGTTATACGTAACACGCACCGGACGGCAACTAGCATTTTCTCCGTACGACGCTCGGGGGTCGCGTCCATGGCGGGCGGGGTGCCCCGCGGCACGGTTGAGGCCCCCTGCCGTGCAGGGGGCCTCAGGACTCGGGAGGGCCGAAGCCCGCGATCACTCGCCCGGCGACGCCTTGCGGAGAGCGGCGATGCAGGTGTTGAGGGCCTGCTGGAGGTCCTCAAGGCGCTGCAGCATGTCGTCCTCGTAGATGGCGTCGAGGTCGACGGCGTCGTCGAGCGTCAGCTCCTCGAAGACCTTCGTCGCCTTCTGGAGACTGCTGTAGAACTTCGTCCGGCGCTCCTGGACCCTCAGCTCCGGGTCCGCCTCGACGGTCTGGACGACGAGTTCCTTGACGGTGTCGTACGCCTCCGTCGCCCACTCGCCGGTGTCCTCGTCGCCGTCCAGCTCGTCGATGAGGGACAGATGCCGCTCGGCTTCGGCGCGCAGCTCCGCGGTGGCGTCGATCACCTGGCCGGCCGGGGTCTTGACCTGTCCGTTCTCCACGATCTGCCGGACGTACCCGATACGGCTCGCGGCCTGGGTCTCGTTCGCGACGGCCTTCTTCAGTTCGTCGGTGCGGGCGATGTCACGGGCCAGTTCCGTCTGCAGGGAGGGGTCCTCCTTGAGACGGTCGAGGAGAGCGGTGCGGGCCGCCTGCGCGGTGGACGGGTCGCCGAGGATCGCGGCGCGCAGCGCGGTCGGGTTCTCGGCGACCTCCAGCGCCTTGGTCGGGCGGATGCCCTCGGCCTCGGCGGCCGCCGTGATCGCGGTGCCGCGGTCGGAGGTCGCGCCGGACCGGGAGCTGTAGTACGTCAACCACACGTCCGAGTCCGGGAGATCGATCTCCTCGCCCGGGGCCAGCGCCTCGAAGTGCGGGACCATGCCGTCGTCGGCCGCCTTGTCCCACGCCTTGTAGTACCGCATGACCCGCTCCGGCGAGCACCCGGCGAGTTCGGCGAACCGCTTCGCCGACACCTTCGGCGTCTCGCCCGCCGTCTCCCCGCCGGGCCGCACGCTCCGCGCCACCTTCAGCGCGAACGCCCAGCCGCCGGTGCGCGCGTACACCCCGAACTCGCGTGCGTCGCGGGCGACTTGCTCGTCCACGAGGTCGACGAGGGTGTCGTCGCCGGGCGCGTCGGCGGCGGGCTCCCGCACCGGAGCCTCCTCGCCGGACGGCTGCGCCGGCACCTCGGCACCGGGCGCGTCCTCAGGGGTCTGTTCCTCGGCCGCGACGGGCTCGACCCAGAAGCCCTCGTCCTGTGTCGGGATTCCCCCGGTGGCCTCCGGTGCGGCGGGCGTCTCGTCGGCGGGCGGTACGTCCGATGCGGAGTGGGCGGTGGCTACGCTCACGAGTGACTCTCCCGAGTGGTGACGAACGGCAGGGGCGGAACAGGCAGCCTATATGAACCCGTTGATGCTGCTTTGCCCCGACGCCTCGCCCCGGTGCACGCCGTCCAGCCGGGCCACCTGCTCCGCCGTGAGCCGGAGGGCGCCGGCGGCGATGTTCTCGGCCAGGTGGTCCGGATCTCCCGTGCCGGGGATGGCGAGGACGTGCGGTCCCTGGTGGAGGGTCCAGGCGAGCCGGATCTGCGTGGGGGTGGCGTCATGGGCGCGGGCCACGGCGAGCAGTTCGCCGTCGTGCTCGGTGCTCGCGCCACCTTCGGGACCGGCGTCGCCGGCGATCGCGTAGAACGGGACGAACGCGATGCCCTGTTCGCCGCAGACGCGCAGCACCTCGTCGGCGGCGGGGTCGGGGGCGTGCAGGCCGAACCGGTTCTGGACGCAGACCACCGGCGCGATCGCCCGAGCCTCCGCGAGATGCCGGGGTTCGACGCCGGAGACACCGAGGTGGCGGATGAGCCCGGCGTCCCGCAGCTCGGCCAGCGCGCCGAAGTGCTCGGCGATGGATTCCTGCCGCATCCGGCGCAGATTGACGACGTCGAGGTGGTCGCGGCCCAACTGCCGCAGGTTCTCCTCGACATGGCCACGCAGCTGGTCGGGGCGGGCGGCCGTGCCCCACTCCCCCGTGTACTCGCGGTGCGGCCCGACCTTGGTGACGACGACCAGGTCGTCCGGGTACGGCCCACCCAGCGCGCTGTTGATCAGTTCGTTGGCGGAGCGCAGGGACGAGAAGTAGAAGGCGGCCGTGTCGATGTGGTTGACGCCCAGCTCGATCGCGCGCCGCAGCACGGCGATCGACCCCTCACGCTCCCTCGGCGTCCCGAGGTGGAAGGCGGCGCTGCCCGTCAGCCGCATCGCGCCGAAGCCGACACGGTTGACGGACAGGTCACCGAGCATCCAGGTGCCCGCGGCACTCGCGGTGATGGTCGACGAGGTCACCGCCGCAGTCTCGCACGCGCCGGGCACCGCGCCCGTCGGATTTCTACGGACAGACATACGTGACGGACAGACATACGTGACGGATGGACAGACGTGACGGATGACGGATGGACGTCTGTGTGGAGCGTCGCCACCGCCGAAGCCGGGTCGCCCAGGTCGTAGCGGTCCACGGCGAGGAAGTCGGGACTTCTTGCGGGCGGCGGATCGGCAGAACCGCTGGGCACGGTCGTGGCGCGGGGGCTCGGCAGGTCGATGCCCTTCGTCGGAGCGAGGGGGGTGACTCAGGGGCCCGGCCGTGGCCGGACCCCCGCAGCGAAGTCAGGTGCATGACATCTGGGACCGTTCCGCGGACGTCAGCAGTACAGGTTGCCGCCCGCAGAGGTGCCGAGGATCTGGACGAACCGCTGGTACGCGCTCACCCGGCTCTGCACCTGCGCCGGGTTCTTGCCGTCGCACTCCAGCGAGCCGTTGATACTGCGGATCGTGTGCCCGAAGCCGGCGCTGTTGACCATCGCGTGGTGGCCGGTCATGGTGCCGGGGCCGGTCTGGGTGTTCCAGTACCACAGGGCGGTCTTCCAGGCGACGGCCGCGTCGTTCTGCACCAGCCAGGGGTTGCCCAGCAGGTTCAGGCCGAGCGCGTCACCGGCCGCCTTGTAGTTGAAGTTCCAGCTGAGCTGGATGGGACCGCGCCCGTAGTAGGCCGCCTGTCCGGCCGGACAGCCGTACGGCCTGCCCCAGTCGCAGTAGGTGGGGTAGTTGGCGGTGTTCTGCTCGACGATGTGGACGAGCCCGCCGGTCTCGTGGTTGACGTTGGCGAGGAAGGCCGCCGCCTCCTGCTTCTTGACGGTGTCGCTGCCGGTGGTGGCGAAGGCCGGGTAGGCACTCATGGCCGCCCGCAGCCCGCTGTACGTGTAGAACGAGTTCCGGTTCGGGAACATCTGCTGGAACTGCGCCTCGCTCACCACGAACCCGGAGGGGTTGGTGGGGCCGTTCTCGCAGGCGTACGGCTCCCAGTACCAGGTGCTGATGGTGGGGTCGTACCCCGGGTTGTCGTGCTCGGCGATGTACGCCCTGCCGTCGGTGTAGCGCACGATGTCGCCGGTGACGTAGGACTTGCCGGCCACCCAGCTCGCGTAGCTCGAACACGCTGCGGCGGACGCGCTCTGGGCGGGCAGCAGAAGGGGTGCGGAACCGCCGATGACCAGCGCGGTCAGTGCGGCGGAGATACGACGCCTCGACACGGGACCAACTCCTTCGTGGAGCACGGCCGCACCCGGGCAGGGGCCCGAAGGCGTGACTGGACGGAACCTCGCGCGCACGCGCCGGCGGAGCCGACCACGGCGTGGGCGCGGCCGTGGTGGGGGGTGTGGGGCACACTCAACCGCGTTGGTCTGTACCAGTCAAGGGTGTAGACCAGTCGACTCGTATGACACGAGGTCAGGCGCTGGATCAGGTCAGTCCTCGGGGCAGCCGAGCCAGTAGCCGAAGCCGCACGCCCGTCTGGACCTCGGGGTGGGCCCCCTCGACGATCGCGTCCACATCGCCCTTGCGGTAGGCGTCGAGCAGTGCGTCGTGCACCTTGGCCACGGCGAACCTGCCGGCCCGGGTCCCGTCGGCCGGGTCGCCCGGCAGCGGTTCACGCCGCGTACGGCCCCAGAAGAGTTCGCCGGTGATGCCCTCGGAACCCATCGTCGGAAACAGCATGACGATGGGGCGCTCGCTCTCGGCGCCGGTGTTCTTGTCGCGCCCCCGGCCCGACCCGCTCACGAAGGTGTACCAGGAGGTGTTGATCTCCGTCACGGGCCGGATCCCGACCACGGCGGCGAACCGGTGCATGTCGCGGTAACGGCTCTCGATGGCCTCGCATGTGTCGACGATCCGCTGCGTCGGGATCTCCTTGCCCTCTTCGAGGGTGGGGACGACGGTGTACGCGTAGGGTCCGCTCGGTGCCAGCGTCGCCAGGATGTCCTCGACCACGTCGACGTACTCGGCCTTGACGTGCTTCCACGCGACCGCCGAGGTCTGCACCCGGAGGTCCGACGAGACGAGGAGTTCCTCGACCTTGGCCCGGTCTTTCATGGTCCTTCTCCTCACGGGGCCGAGCGGCCCGGTGGGGGTGGGAGCGAACCGTCGCCCATGGAGCCGCCGGGGCGCGGCCCGGCGATCACATGCGAGCGCAACGGCCTGACCGGTTGCGGCCGTCGACCTGACGTCGGGCCGACGTGGCGCAGGTCACACGGTCCACGCCGCCCGAGAAGATGTGATCCTCCGGCCCCGAAGATGTGATCTCTGGGGCCGGAGCCGGGGAGAATCACCCCATGACCACGTCACCGCACCCCCTCGTCGTCCAGGCGCGCCGGCTCGCCGCCGAGGTGCTCGCGCCGCAGGCGGAGCGCGTCGACCAGGAGGGGGTGCCCGCGAGCAGTATCGAGGCCATCAAGCGGTCGGGACTGCTCGGGGTGAGCGCGCCGGTGGCTTACGGCGGGGCGGGAGCACCCAACTCCGTGGCACGGGACACCGCCGAGATCCTGGCGGGGGCCTGTTGTTCCACGTGGTTCGTGCAGACCCAGCACTACACGCCCGTGCTGACCCTGGTGAAGAGCGAACTACCCGCCCGTGAAGGGCTGCTGGGGAAGCTGGCCACCGGCGAACTGCTGTCCGGTGTCGCGTACGCGCACTTGCGCAGATATCCGCAGGTGCCGGTGCGGGCCGTGCCGAAGCGTGGTGGCTGGCGGTTCCACGGCACGGTTCCCTGGTACACGGGATGGGGGCTCAACGATGTGATGCTGCTGGCCGGGGTGACGGACGCGGACGAGGTGGTGTTCGCCTTCACCGAGGCCAGGCAGCAGTCCGGGCTGAAGGCCTCCGCGCCCATGCGGCTCGCGGCGCTCACGGCCGCCCGTACGGTCTCGCTCGACCTCGACGGACTGTGGATCCCCGAGGAGGCGGTGGCCCTGCACGCCCCGTACGAGTCCTGGGCCGCGAGCGACCGCCCCAAGCCCACGAACGCCTCGCCTGCGGTGTTCGGGGTCGCCGAGTCGGCGCTCGGTCTGCTGGACCAGGACGACCCCACGACGAAAGGGCTGCGGCTGCGGCTGGACAAGGTACGGCGGCAGGCCTACGCCCTCGCCGACCATCCGGCGCCCCATGAGCACATGGAGGAGCGGCTCGCCCTGAAGACGAAGGCGTTCGACCTGATGCGCACGGCGACGACCGCCGCGGTCGTCTCCGGCGGCGGACGCGCCCTCGACCTGGACAGCCGGGCGCAACGTCTGGCCCGCGAGGCGCTCTTCCTGCTGGTGCAGGGCCAGACCGCCGAGGTGCGCCGGGCCCACCTCGGCTCGCTGTCGGCCGCGTACTGATCCCCGGCAGCGGACTTGCGCCGTGGGGCCCGCACGAAGCCCGGCAGGTGTCGTGTGATGCTGGCGTCATGACTCACCAGCGCGAGATCTCCGTCGTCAAGTGGACGGGCCGGACCGCTTCCGCCGTGGGCGGGCCGACCTCGTTGCTCGCCGCCTACCACCTGCGGACCGAGGCCGAGAAGGGCGAGCCCGTCGCCGATGCGGAGGGGCTGCCGGACCGCTACCGGGCGGAGATCTCCGACCCGGCGGCCGCGTTCGCCGACGATGCCGTGCTGGTGGCGCTGAGCGGGGACACCGCGGTGGGCTGTGTGGTGGTGACCGCTCCCACCGACGGGCGGTCGGAGATCAAGCGACTCTGGACGGACCCGGCGTTCCGGGGCCGGGGCATCGCCTCCGGCCTGCTCGACGCCGCGCTCGCACATGCCGCGGAGGGTGGCGTGAGCACGGTGCGATTGTCGGTGTGGAACTGGCGGACCGGGGCCGTCGCCCTGTACGAGCGACTCGGTTTCGAGATCACCGAGTCGTGGGACGAGCGGGATCGACTGGTGTGCATGGAGCGCGCTGTGTGAGCGTCGCCCGGTCCGAGGGGGCAGGAGCGGCTCCGCTGTCGCTCTCTTCGGCTCACCCCTTCCAGCCCGCGAACGGCACCTGTGCCGTGGCGGTCGTCGGCCCGGCGAAGGGGTGCTGCCACACCCCCTGGGCGGCGAGGCGCGGGAGGACGCCCTCGCCGAACCAGTACGCCTCCTCCAGGTGCGGGTAACCGGAGAGGACGAACTCGTCGATACCGAGGGCGTGGTACTCCTTGATGCGCTCGGCGACCTCGTCGTGGCTGCCGACGAGGGCGGTGCCCGCGCCCCCGCGCACCAGGCCGATGCCGGCCCAGAGGTTGGGGTGGATCTCCAGGCTGTCGCGGTTGCCGCCGTGCAGGACGATCATGCGCCGCTGGCCCTCCGACTCGCTGCGGGCGAGTCCGGCCTGCACGGACCGGACGGTCTCGGGGTCGAAGCCGTCGAGCAGCCGGTTCGCCTCCGCCCAGGCCTGCTCGGCGGTGTCGCGGGTGATGACGTGCAGCCGGATGCCGAAGCGGAGGGTGCGACCCTCGTTCGCCGCCAGCCCCTTGATCCAGGCGATCTTCTCGGCGACCTTGGCCGGTGGCTCCCCCCAGGTGAGATAGACGTCGACGTGCCGGGCGGCGATCTGCCCGGCGATCGACGAGGAGCCGCCGAAGTACACCTCGGGCACGGGGTCGGGCAGCCGGGCCAGCCTTGCGTCCTCGACCCGGAGGTGTTCGCCGTCGAGGTCGACGGTCTTGCCCTCCCACAACTCCCGTACGACCTCCAGGAACTCGCCGGTACGGCGGTACCGGTCGTCCTTGTCGAGGAAGTCGCCGTAGGCGCGCTGCTCGTGACTCTCGCCACCGGTCACGACGTTGAGGAGGAGTCGTCCGCCGGTGTGCCGCTGGAAGGTGGAGGCCATCTGGGCGGCGAGCGTGGGCGAGACGAAGCCGGGGCGGAAGGCGACCAGGAACTTCAGGCGTTCGGTGTTCTGGCTGACCATCGCGGTGGTCAGCCAGGCGTCCTCGCACCAGGCACCGTTGGGGGTGAGGGCGCCGACGAAGCCGAGGTCCTCGGCGGCGCGGGCGATCTGGCTCAGATAGGCGACCGTCGGCGGCCGGTCCCGGCCGGACTCGGTGGCGGGGGCGCCGTGGCCGCCGCCGACGACGTGACGGCTGTCGCCGTTGGTGGGCAGGAACCAGTGGAAGGTGAGGGTCACGTGGGGTCTCCGATCAGGGATGTCGGCGGCGGCAGGTCATCGGGGCCGACCTTCGGAGCAGGCCGCGGCGTGGGGGTCCGGTGCCGTTGAGGACATGGCGCCCGATGTGCTGGTTCTTCCAGCGGGCCGGGTCGTGCAATCCAGGAGGGGCGGCGCGCAGCGCCTCGTTGAGGGGCGGTGGTCGTGCGGCGGGTGGGCGGGTGCGGGCGTCGCGCCGATGCCGGTGCAGGTTGCGGGAGTTGAGCGCCGAGCGGGTGCCGGAGCCTCGAACAGGGCGCCTGCGATCTCGACATCGGCGGAGGCCGACAGCCCTGAGGCGGAGAGCCGGTCCAACTCGGCGCGCGGCAGCCGCCGGTCGGCGTCCCTCTCCGGGGCACCGGCACGGAACTCCGCGGCGGGCGCGGCGGCGACGGTCAGGGCGTCGTCGGCGACCACCTTGGCGGGCGGCGGACCGGAGGGGGAGGCGGCCGGGGCTTCGGTGAGAGCGTCGGTCATGGCGTCAGCTCGCGGCGGCCAGCACCGGCACGGGGCCGAGGGCGTTGAGGAACTGGTCGACGACCTGGCCGAGGGCCTCGGCCGTGGCCGGGGCGACCGTGACCCTGCCGTCCTCGCCGACGGTGATGTCCTTGTCGAGGGTGAACCACCCGGGGACGATGTGCCGGGCTCCCATGGAGCTGAGCACCGGCCGCAACGCGTAGTCGATGGCGAGGACGTGGGCGGTGGTGCCGCCGGTGGCCAGGGGCAGCACGGTCTTGCCGGTGAGGGCGTACTGCGGGAGCAGGTCGAGCAGGGCCTTGAGGACTCCGGAGTAGGCGGCCTTGTAGACGGGGGTGCCGATGACGATGCCGTCGGCCCGCTCGAAGAGTGCGGTCGCCTCGACGATCGCCGGGTGCTTGAAGTCCGCGCCGAGCAGGGCCTCGGCGGGGATGGTGCGGATGTCCAGCGGCACGACCTCGTGGCCCTGGGCGGCCAGGCGGGCGTCGAGATGGCGTACGAGCTTCGCGGTGCGGGAGGAGACGGAGGGGCTGCCGGAGACGGACAGGACGGTGGCCATGGGCCCTCTTTCTGGGAACCCGGGGTGACCGCGCGGACGGGCACGCCGGAAGGGAGCGAGCGGTCAGGAGTACCGGGTGGGGATCGAGCAGTTCGCCTTTTCACGGGCGCGGCGGGCATGCGGAACTTCTGTCACGGAGTGTTTTCGGGCACGTCTGATTCTTCGGGCACGCCTGATTCAGGGTCAGGGGGTGCGCGGGCACTTCAGCAGGAGGAGCGCATACATGTCATGGGATGCGCGGGCACGGTGAATTCAGGCGCGGAAAGCAGAATTGCGCGGCGGATCGCGGAGAGGTGATCAGGCCGCGGCGCGACAGGAGGCGCTGGAGACGCGCGCGAGGTCGACGTGGCGTCGCCGCGTGAGGTCCAGTCGCATCTTCATGCCGTCGATCGTGACAGCCGTCGTCGACGGGCGTCAAGGAGAACCCGACCGGTCTCGTATCCCGGACCATTGAATTTCACGAACGTGTGACAGGGAAACCCTTGAACGGGCTGGAAATAAGCGCGCATTCTGCTGCCGTGCGGACAGAACAACTGGAATACATCACTGCGGTGATCAGGCTCGGTTCCTTGCGCCGGGCCGCCGAGGAACTGCGTCTCTCCCAGCCCGCGTTGAGCGAGACCGTGCGGAATCTGGAACGTGAACTCGGGGTCGATCTGCTGGAGCGCAAGCGTTCCGGCGCGACGATGAGCGCATCGGGCCGGGAACTGTTGCCGCACGTCGTCGGGGTGCTGGACGCGGTGGACCGACTGCGGGCCGCGGCGGGCGAACAGCACCGCATCAGCCGGACGGTCCGGCTGGGCACGGTCTACGCGGCGACCGTGCCGCTGCTCATCCCGGTGATCCGCGACTTCCGCGCCACGCATCCCCTCACCCAGGTCGAGGTGGTCGGCGCCCAGCAGACCGACATCCACCGGGGCCTGCTGGAGGGCTCCTTCGACCTCGGGCTCGTCAACCACCTCGACGGCGACGACGTGCCCGCCGAGTTCGAGTCCACCGAACTGCTGCGGGGCCGCCCGGTGGTGGTGGTCCGTCCGGACAGTCCGCTGGCGTCCGCGGCGGCGGTGTCCGTGGACGATCTGCTCGGCGTACCGCTGATCGGGATGCGCTCGGGGTACGTCATGCACCGCTACGTGCACCGGCTCCTCGACGGCCGCGACCCCGCCTTCGCGTACTCCACCGACGGTGCCGAGATGGGCAAGCTACTGGTCGCGGAGGGGCTCGGGGCGACGGTCCTGCCGGACTTCAGCGTGATCGACGACCCCCTGGAGCGGCGGGGCGCTCTCGTCCACCGGCCGATCGCCGGTGACACCACACGGGTCCTGCTGATGCTCCAGCGCCGCAGGGCGGACTCCGTACCGCGGGCCGCGGGGGACCTGCACGAGGCGTTCGTCCGCCGGGCACGGGCGCTGGGCGCCCGGGCGTCCTGCTGAGCCGGGCGCCCGTTGGTCACCGTTCGCCGTGGGCCCGCGCCTCGCCGGAGCCCGGGCTCCCCGGCCACCAGGCACGCTCGCCGAGGTCCCGTACCAGCGCCGGCACCAGCAGCGAGCGCACCACGAGGGTGTCGAGGAGGACTCCGAAGGCCACGATGAAGGCGATCTGGGCGAGGAAGGCGAGCGGGATCACGCCCAGCGCGGCGAACGTCGCGGCGAGCACCACGCCCGCGGAGGTGATGACCCCGCCCGTGCTGACCAGCCCGCGCAGCACGCCCTGGCGTACGCCGTGCCGCAGGGACTCCTCGCGGACCCGGGACATGAGGAAGATGTTGTAGTCGACGCCCAGCGCGACGAGGAACACGAACCCGTAGAGGGGTACCGACGGGTCGGTGCCGGTGAACCCGAACACGTGCCGGAAGACGAGTGCGGAGACGCCCAGCGTGGCGAGGAAGTTCAGGGCGACCGTGGCGACCAGCAGGACAGGCAGCAGCAGGGAGCGCAGCAGGCCCGTCAGGATGAGCAGGATGAGGGCGAGGACGACCGGGACGATCAGCGTGCGGTCGCGTTCGGCGGTGCGCAGGGTGTCGTACTGCTGTGCGGTGCGGCCGCCGACGAGGGCGTCCGCGCCGGGCACGGCGTGCAGGGCGGCCCGCAGTCGGGCCACCGTCCGCCTGGCGGCGTCGCTGTCCGCGGCGGCGTCCAGGGTGACGTCGACCCGGACACGTCCGTCGACGACCAGTGGTTGGCCGCCGTGTCGCCAGGATCCGGT
>NZ_LRTR01000723.1 GCF_001550375.1 Streptomyces europaeiscabiei
GCGGGAGCGCCTGGAGGGCTTCCTCGGTCGCGGTGGTGTCGGCGAGGACCTCTTCCTCGTCGACGGAGGTGTCGCGAGGCATCCGGGCCCAGCGCACCACGCCCGGGTCGGGGGCCTCGGCTGCTGCTCGGTTGAGCGTGGTGACGTCGCTGGATGCGGGTAGCCGACCGTCGGTGGCCGCGAGTACGGCTCGGTCGACCGTCTCGCGCAGTCGTCGGCCCGACGCCGGGACGGCGGCAGCGGGCGGGGCTCCGCAAGATCGGTCACGGGAAGTACGGCCTTGCCGTCGCATGGAGACCGACCCCCTCGACGGGGTCAACAGCCCGTTGGCTGCGTGGCGTTGGGCCACAGCCGCGAAGCCTGTGTTCAGGACTCCGGTCGAGGCTGGTGTGGCGCAGTGAGGGTCTTGTGGGCCGACTCCAGGATCTTCTCCGAAAGCTCTGTTCCCGCTGTGGCCCGGGCCAGCAGGATCGCGCCGACCAGAGTGGCCACCATGGGGAGGCCGTCGTGGGCGTCGGGGGTCAGCCACGCGGCGAATTCCTGGACTCCGGCGGCGTACGTTTCGCGTACCTCCCCGGCTGTGGGCTCGCGAGCCATGTCCCCCGCGAATCCGGCGGTGGGGCAACCGGTGCCGGGCTGGTCGCGGTGCTCGGTCGACAGGTAGAAGTCGACGAGGGCGTCGCGTGCGGTGTCGTGATCGCCGTGGGCGGTGTCGAACTCCGCCAGGAGTAGGTCAAGGTCCCCGAAGGCGGCTTGGGCCGCCTCAGCCACCAGGGCCTCCTTGGAGGGGAACTGCTTGTAGAAGCCACCCGTGGTCAGCCCGATGGACTTCATCAGATCGGCGACGCTGATGCCGTTCACGCCGCGCTCCCGGAAGAGCTGGGAGGCCGCAGCGACCGCGCGCCTACGGTTCTCGAGCGCTTGCGCTTGCGAAACGCGACTCATCGGTCACCTGCCCGCGATAGATTGCAAAGTGCATCTATCATAGGCGAAGCGCCCGGCGGCCGGCGGCGGTGCCCTCTTCCGTACGACTCTTTCCCGCTGTCGCAACGCGAGAAGCTCGTGGACCCGTATCCGAACCGGCAGTGGATTCCGCCCGGGTGATGCCTCCGTTCCCGGGTGCGGTTGCGAGAAGACGCCGATGCGAAATCTCGTGGAGCGCATGCAAGGCGGCTGAACGGGCCTGTTCTTCCCCCTTTGGTGACAGGTGGGTCCTGTGCCTGGGCGCCTGAGTCGGTACGCGGCGAGCCGAGGGGTCGTCGAGCCGGAGACCGCGCTGCTCGCCCCGAGGTGGCCGGGGGGTGGTCCGACGCCGGTTGGAGGCGGCTCGCGGCGTGCTCGGCGTATGTGCAGTGTGCGGTCTCCGCAGAGGTGTCGTTCGCCGTACCCGCGTGCCCGTCGTGAGGGCGGCACGTGAAGCCGTCCACGGCGACCGGGCGCCCGAGAGGTCTCGGTCCGAACCTGATCGGCAGCCGACCCTGTGGCCCCGCGTGTACGTCGAGCAGTCTCCGGCCGCGGGCGGGACCGACGGTGTCGGCGCCGTTGACTGGATCGCGTTAGATACCTATCGTAATCTAAAGCGAGGCCGACGCTGTGGCCCCTGCTCATCCGCCAGACCAGAAATGAGATCCACCTCATGACCACGCAGAACAAGACCGCTGTCGTCACCGGCGCGTCCGCCGGCCTGGGTTCCGCCTACGCGCAGCGGCTTGCCGACCGGGGCTACGACCTGATCCTGGTGGCCCGGAACACCGCGCGGCTGGAAGAACTGGCGTCGGACATCCGCGGCCGCACGGGCCGCACGGTGGACGTCGTCACCGCCGACCTCACCGATGCGGCGCAGATCTCGGTGGTCGAGGAGCGTCTACGGACCGACGAGAGCATCGCGGTGCTGATCAACAACGCCGGCGGATCGCTGTTCACCCCGCTGGCGACCTCCGACGCTGCGGCCTCCGAGGCGCTGATCAACCTCAACGTGACCTCGCTGACCAGGCTGACCACCGCGGTCCTGCCGGGCCTGACAGCCCGCGGGCACGGCACCGTGGTGAACATCTCCTCCGCCCTGGCTCTCAACTTCCTGTCCGTCAGCGCCGTCTACAGCGGCACCAAGAGCTACGTGCTGACGTTCACCCAGGCCCTGCAGCAGGAACTCGCCGAGAGCCCCGTCACGGTGCAGGCCGTACTGCCGGGTGCTGTCCGCACGGAGTTCTGGGACGCCTCAGGCCTCGACCTCGCGGCGTTCCCCGACGAGTGGATCATGAGCGCGGACGACGCCGTCGACGCGGCGCTCGCCGGCCTCGACGCCGGGGAGCCCGTCACCATCCCGTCGCTGCCGGAGATCAGCGACTGGGAGTCGTTCGAGAAGGCGCGTCAGACGCTCGTCCCGAACCTTTCGCAGCGGGAACCGGCCGATCGCTACCGCGGCTGACCACCGCTCCGACTCCGGTGCGGAGTCCCTTTGTGACAGCGGCACGGTCGCTGCCGCACGCGACCGATGCGTCCTCCGGCATGGGGGAAGAGCGACGCGCCAGGCGTCCTCCCCCTGTACGAACAGCCGGGGCCCGGCACTGCGATGGCGGCGGTCATGCGCGCGGCAGGCCCGTCCGCCCCGTCGGCTGCCTCTCCCCGCAATCTGCCTTCCACGGTGGAAGGTCACCCGGCCCGTCCGGCCGGTCACCGCCTCCGTGCTCCCCGTGGGGCAGGCAGCCCGCCCCTCTCGCATCTCTCTCACCGTCTATTTGAGGAAACATCCATGTTGAACGCCCTGTGGAACCCGATCGTCGCCGGGGAGATCTCCCTGCCGCACCGGCTGGCAATGGCCCCCATGACGAGGGACCGGTCCACCCCCGAAGGCATACCTACCGAGCTGAACGCCGAGTACTACGCCCAGCGTGCCTCGCACGCCCTCATCATCACGGAGGGCACCCAGCCCAACGCCGACGGCCAGGGCTACCCGCTCACCCCCGGCATCTACTCCGAGGGGCACATCGCCGGCTGGCGCAAGGTCACCGACGCCGTGCACAAGGCCGACGGACGCATCGTCATCCAGCTCATGCACGCCGGACGGATGTCCCACCCCGACAACACCCCACACCACCGGCAGCCGGTCGCCCCCTCCCCGGTCCAGCCGGCGGGCGCCATGTTCACCGCGTCCGGCCCGCAGGAGATGCCGGTACCGCGCGAACTGTCCACCGAGGAGGTCGCCGCGACGGTCGAGGACTTCCGGCGCGCCGCCGCGGCCGCCGTCGCGGCAGGCGCCGACGGCGTCGAGATCCACGGCGCCAACGGCTACCTCGTGCACCAGTTCCTCGCCACCAACACCAACCGGCGCACCGACCAGTACGGCGGCTCCGTCGACAATCGCGTCCGCTTCGCCGTCGAGGTCGCCACCGCCGTGGCCGAGGAGATCGGCGCCGGCCGCACCGGCTTCCGGATCTCTCCCGGGAACCCGTTCAACGACATCGCGGAGAGCGACACCCACGAGCTGTACCCGGCGCTCGTGCGCGCCCTCACTCCGCTCGACCTCGCCTACCTGCACATCGGCCACGGCGGCGACGACGAGCTCCTGCACACCCTGCGCAAGCTGTGGCCGAACACCCTCGTTCTCAACCGGGCCGGCACCGACATCGCCATCCGCGCGAAGGACATCGAAGACGGCCTGGCCGACGTCGTCACCGTCGGTGTGACGGCACTCGCCAACCCCGACCTGGTCGAGCGCGTACGTACCGGCGCGCCGCTGAACACCCCCGACCCCGCCACCTTCTACGGCGGCGGCGAGGCCGGCTACACCGACTACCCGACCCGCACCGCCTGACAAATCCCGGCGATACCGGTCCTGGCGGGCCGGTATGCCCGATCGGCCCCATGGAGGTACCACGTGTCTGAGCACGCTGCTGTCGAACTGAGCCCGGAAGCGACCGCGTTCGCGGAATTCTTGGCCGCAGGGGCGAAGCCCCCGTCCGAGCTGGATGCGGCGCGCATCCAGGCCGAGCAGGTCCATCTAGCGGCCCGGGAGCCGGAAGGCGTCACCTATCGGGAGGTGGACGCGGGTGGCGTTCTGGGAATCTGGTGCGAACCCGTCGACGCCAACACCGACCACGTCCTCCTGCACACTCACGCCGGGGGCTCCGTTCTGGCGTCAGCACACGTCGACCGAAAGCTCGCAGGCCATATCGCCAAGGCCGCCGGGGCCCCCGTACTGGTCCTGGACTTCCGGCGAGCACCGGAACACAAGTACCCGGCTCAGGTGGACGACGCGGAGGCGGCCTTCAACTGGCTGCTCTCCGAAGGATATGAGCCGGGGAACGTCATCACGATCGGCCACTCGATCGGCGGGTTCATCGCCGTCGCCCTGGCGCTTCGCCTCCGCGACAAGAAGCAGCTGCTGCCCGGCGCCATCGTGTCGATTTCCCCCTGGTGCGACCTCGAAATCGCCAACGAGACCATCGCGAGCAACGCCGAGACGGACAAGATCCTCAGCAAGGAAATGCTGGAGTTCTTCCGGGATGCATGGATCGGTGGCACGGGCATCGAGTTCACGGACACCCGGATCAATCTGAACCGGGCGGACCTGAGCGGTCTGCCCCCGATCCTCGTCTCCTGGGGAACGTACGAGGTCCTGGCCGGCGAGGACGAGGAGTTCGCCGCCCGCGTCAAGGACGCCGGAATCGACACGGCGACCGTGGTGGTCCCCGGCGGCCAGCACTCGTATGTCTACGGTGCCGGCCGGATTCCGGAGACCGACGCCGCCATCGCACAGATCGGCGCGTGGGTCCGGGAGAAGACGAAGATCTGACCGAGCGACACGGGCGCGGCAGTCGCACGATCCGCGCGCCTGCCGGATCGGGACAGTGAACGGACGCCGACATGGCCTGTGGTGGCGCGCAGGTCCGCGACGCCCGCGATCTCGTTCCGGTCCGGCGGACGAGGGTCGGGCCGGTCGACCACCATGGCGGCTTCAGCTACGCGCGCACCGCAGCGCGCGGCCAAGCTCTCCGACCGCCGGGTCGCCGTCCCAGCAGAGCGGTCCGTCGTGTCCGGTCGACAGCGACGTCGCCGCAGCCGTCGACGACGTACTCGCCGTGCTGCGGGCGGCGGCGGCCGGTGCCAAGGTCGCATTCCAGTCGGGAGCCTCCCCGTTGACATCGCGCTCCCGGTACCGGAGCGCACCGCGCTCGTCTTGGGTGACGACCGCGTCACGTACCGAACTCTCGCCCCGCGGCCAACCGCGTCGCGACCTGCTCGTCTCGCGCGGCATCCAGCCGGGTGACAAGGTCTCACTGTCCTGTCCTGTCCCGACCCGCCCCAACCCGCCCCACTTCACCAGCGTCCACTTCGGCATCCCACGGCCGGGGCGGCGGTCGTGCCGCTGAATGTGCTGATGAAGGCTCGACAGATCGCCTATCACCTCACCGACTCCGACGCGAAGGCGTACTCCGCGTTCGAAGGCACCGCGGAGTTGCCGATCGGCCAGACCGCGTGGGTGGGATTCCGGGCCACCGAGGGCTGTACCGGGTGCTGCCGAACCGGACGATGAAGTCCGCACGGAGCGAGGCACTCCCCGACAAGCGCCACGCGCCTGAGCGGCACTGTGTGTGAAGGGCTCGGCAGGCCCTTCACCTTGAACGAAGTGATGAGTGAACTCTGCGAGGCCTTCGCACAGGAACGACAGGACAGGACAGGACGGCGGCGACGGCGAAGACGCTGAACCCTGCGATCGGAGCGCCCATCGAGTTCGGTTCGGTGGCGCGCCGAAGCCGATCGCGCCGAGGGACGACGGGCAGCGGCGTACACGGCACTCGGCTGATGTCTCACCCCAGTATGGCCCGCGGCCGCGAGGTCGATGGCCTACGACCGGAGGCGGGCACCTTTCCCCAGCCGGGCGGTGACTTCACGGGGAGTGAGGGTGGAGTGCTCCGCGGAGCACTCCACGACGACACGGACCGGAGCGTCGCAGTCGGTGTGGCGGACGTCCAGCACAGGACCCTCGGAGCCGAGGGTGTATGCCTCGCCCCACTGGGTGAGGGCCATCAGGACGGGCCACAGGTCCCAGCCCTTGCGGGTCAGGCGGTATTCGTTGCGGGAACGGGTGCCGGGCTCCTGGTAGGGGACGGTCTTCAGGATGCCGGCCGAGGTCAGCTTGCGGAGGCGGTCGCTGAGGACTGCTTCCGACAGGCCGATGTGGCGGTGGAAGTCGTCGAAGCGACGGACTCCGTTCACGGCGTCACGCAGGATCAGCAGCGTCCATTTCTCCCCGATCACGTCCAGCGTGCGCTGGACGGGGCAGTTCTCCGTGCTCGCCTCAAGCCACTCCATCCCGTCATCGTAGGGGTCTGCCTTCGCCATTGACAGTCAGGTGAACGAAAGCCTAGCTTCACTTGGAAAAGTCAGCTGACAGTCAGAGGGAAGGGCGCTGGACCGTGGGTCGAACGCGTATGTATCACTGGGACGATCCCGCGATCTCGGCGGAGGCTGCCGGGAGCATGGCCGGCATCGACTTCCTGCGCGAGGTGCAGGCGGGACGGCTGCCGAGGGCGCCGATCAGCCACACCGTCGACTTCGCCCTGGACGAGGTGGAGCCCGGCAGGGCGGTCTTCTCGCTGACACCGGGCGAGGAGCACTACAACCCGATCGGCAGCGTCCACGGCGGCGTCTTCGCCACCCTGCTCGACTCGGCGGCAGGCTGCGCAGTCCAGTCCACCCTCCCGCAGGGCATGGCGTACACCTCGCTCGACCTGACGGTGAAGTTCCTGCGGCGGGTCACCGTGGACACGGGACCGGTGCGCGCCATCGGCACGGTCGTCAGCAAGGGCCGCCAAACCGCCCTCGCCCAGGCCCAGTTGGTCGACGCGAAGGACCGTCTCCTCGCCCACGCCACCAGCAGTTGCATGCTCTTCCCCGTGCCCGCCCCTCGGGTGTGACTCCGCGGGCAGGGCCCTCGGTCCGCGGGGGCGGCCGGGAGAGCAGGGGTGCACCGCCGTTCCGCTCGGCAGCGGCCCACTGCCCCTTGGCGACTCGTCGGTTGTGAGGCTGGTGTCTGTCGCAGTCATGCCTGGGTGCCCGGGAGAGGCGTTTCCCTCGGACGCCTTGTGCTGTGCTCGGGAGTGTCGAGGGGGCGTTGGCGCGTACGAGGTCGGGGTTGGCGAGGGCCGTGGTGCCGACGCTGCCGGTGGAGCCGTCGAAGGGTGCGTCGGGCCTGTCGGAGAGAACGTGGGGGACGCGCGGTCGGTGGAGGTCTCGCCTCCCGCCTGGTCGTCAGGGCTGAGCAGCGGCAGGTCACCGTCGGCCGAGCGGGGCGGCGGTCGAGGCGGCGGAGGCTGTGCCTCGTTGGCGCAGTGCTTCAGATGCTGGGTCCGCGCCCGCCCTCACTGATGAAGGCCGACGTTCACCCGTCGTCCTTGCGCGGAGGGCGCCGGCGACGAGGCGGCCGGCCGGCGCCGCTGTCGACTCTTTGGATTACGTTCGCAATATCATAGACTCGTGGCGTCGGCGAAGGGCAACCGGCCATTCCGGCAGGCGAAGGGACGTGTGCTGTGGTGCGGTACGGAAAAGAGCACAAGTCGGAGACGAGGCGGCGGATCATCGAGACGGCGGGCCGCCGGTTCAAGCAAGACGGTATCGACGGCTCCGGGGTCTCGACGCTCATGAAGGACGCGGGGCTGACCAATGGGGCCTTCTATGCTCACTTCGAATCCAAGGATGACCTCGTCACCACGGCAATCGCCGACCAGTTGAAGGAGCAGGCCGAGAGCGTCGTCGCGCGGGCTGCACCCGGCCGGGCCGGAGTCGAGCAGATTGTGCGGGGGTACCTGTCGCCCCAGCACCGGGACAGCCTTGGTGACGGCTGTCCCAACGCGGCTCTGCTCGACGAGATCGGGCGCTGCACCGACACAACCAGGCAGGCGTACACCGATGGCGTGCTGGCCCTTGTCGACGGCATTGCCGCCCGCATGGCGCCCGAGGCCCCGCCCTCCGCACGTGTGAAGGCGCTCAGTCTCCTCGGCCTGATGGCCGGGACGCTGCAGCTCTCGCGCGCCTTGACCGACGGTCGACTCGCCCATGAACTCCTCGATCAGGGCATAAGCAACGCCCTCGCCCTGCTGGACGCCGGGTAGCGCGTCTGGCGCACCACACGCCCACCCCCAGCCCCAGCCCCAGGCTGTGGCTTTCGGGGGAGCGGCCCGACGCCGTCAGGTTCTCTCCGGCCGGCGCTCGGTCGACGCGCGGTACGAGCCCGTGTGGTCGCAACACCCGCGATTCACCGAGCAGCGGCGCCCTGAGCCTTCCCAACGGGCACGCGGTGGTGTGGTCGCCCATCTCGACGACCCTGATCCTCGGCGAGAATGACGCCGTCGTCGTCGACCGACCCATCACCACGGACATCACGCGCGAGGTGTCGCCGGGGCGGAAAAGACCCGGTCTGGACATCGCGGAGATCTGCATCACCCACGGTCACGACGACCACTGGCTCGGCGCTCCCATCCTGCTCGAACGGTTCCCTTACGCCGTGGTCCGTGCGTCGGCCGGGACCAAGGGCCGCCTGGCCGGCCTGGCCACTGCGGAGTCCCCGTGCGGAGTTCTGGGACGTGCTGTTCCCCGGTCACGTGCCGTCGACACCGTCGACATGCAGGTCGTCGCCGGCGAGGGGAGGGGCTGAGCCCGCGGGGAATGCGCTCATTCTGATCGAGGTCGGTCACGGCGACGGCGACGGTGCTCTGGGTACCGAGCCTGAAGCGGCCGTCGCCGGTGACGTCGTCCGTAACGCACCCGTCACTCGCGGAATCCCGGGCGGAGGCCGCGACGCGTGGCAACGCACACTCGGCCATGTGAGAGGAGCGGATCGGAGTTCGTGGTGGCCGAAACATAAGGCCCCGCTCGGCTGGTTGCCCGCCGCGCTGAGCGCCACGGGACTGGCGATGCGTGCCAGGAAGGACGGGAGGGGGCCGCACGGGGAAGGGCACCCACGCGGCGGCAGCGCCTCAAACCGCTGGTCGTTCGTCCACAGCGACAGCCGGGACTGCGCCACCAGCCGAACCCGGGTGGCGCCCGTGCGATACCCGTTGTGACCCCGAACCGTTCGCTTGCCGTCTGCCGTCTGCCGTCTGCCGTCTGCCGTCTGCCGTCTGCCGTCTGCCGTCTCGGGCGATGCGAGGACTGGCCGTCTCGGTCACTGCTCGTCGTCCGCTCGTGGCTTTTCCCGTACGGCACCTCACGTTTCCCGGATCTTTCTCGGATTGCCGGACCTGACCACTTGCCATCGACCGAAGACCACCATATTGTCGTACGAACGTAAGGCATACGAACGTAATTCAAACCAGGGAGTTCATGATGGAGACAACTCGGCCAGTGGCGCTCGTGACGGGTGCCTCGTCGGGGATCGGCAAGGAGGCGGCCCGCGCCCTCGTCGCGGCGGGTTTCGAGGTGATAGGAACCGGCCGCAAGACCTCCCGACTCACCCCACCCGCCGGTGTGACGTACCTCGATCTCGATGTGGCCAGTGACGACTCGGCCACCGCCGCGGTCGCAGAGGTGATCGACCGGTTCGGACGTATCGACGTTCTGGTCAACAACGCAGGCATCGGCTCGGCCGGCGCTGTCGAGGAGAACTCCGTCGCCCAGGCCCAGAACATCCTGAACATCAACGTCCTCGGTGTCATCCGGATGACGAAGGCCGTCCTGCCGCACATGCGCGCCCAGGGAGGTGGACGTGTCATCAACATCTCGTCCGTCCTCGGGGTCGCCCCCCAGCCCTTCATGGCCCTCTACGTCGCGTCGAAGCACGCCATCGAGGGCTACTCCGAGTCTCTGGACCATGAGGTCCGCGAGCACGGCGTGAGGGTCCTCCTCGTCCAGCCCGCCTACACCAAGACCAGCTTCGACACCAACGCCGCGCAGCCCGATACCCCGCTGCCTCTGTACGCGCAGCGACGGCGCATCTTCGACGAGGTGATCGCGGAGGCGATGGAGGACGGCGACGACCCCACCGTCGTCGCCAAGGTGATCGTCACCGCGGCCACCGACAAGAAGCCGAAGCTGCGTTACGCCGCCGGCCCGCTGGCCTCACGCGTCACCACGGCACGCCGCCTCGTCCCCGCTGGAGCGTTCGACAAGCAGATCCGCAAGAACAACCGCATGCCCACCTGACCTCCCGGTCCGGCTTCAAGCACGCCGTTTCCACTCGAATAGCTCGGCTGTGTCCGACATCGCTGATGGCGTCGAAAGTCCATTGATCAGTCACTCGTTGATCGCCAAGGAGAGTCATGCATCAGCAACGCCCGCAAACGGCCCGGCGCAGTGCAGCGAGCGCAAGACGTTATCCGAAGAGGAACGTCGCAATCGCCGTGGCGGTCACCGCGACGGCGGCCGTCCTGGTGTCGGCGCCGTCCGCGTCCGCAGGGACGGGACACACGTATCGCGGATCCGTTGTCACCGACGTGACGACCGTGGCGAAGTTCGACTACGCCGCCGGTGAGATCCCCGAGAACATCACCGTCAACCCCGACGGCTCAGTGACCCTGTCCCTGCTCGGCAGTTGTGCGGTGTGCCCACGCACCCATGGGCCGCAGCTGATGCGTATCTCCCCGTCCGGAGAGCGCACGGTGCTCGTCACCGGGCAGGTGGGTGAGGCGATCAGCGGCAACACCCGTGGCAGCGACGGCACTGTCTATTACAGCGTGTGGGCACCGGGCAACGCGGCCAGAAACGGCGTATACGCGCTGCGTCCAAACGCTACCCCTCGGCGCATCGCCGCTCTGCCCGCCGACTCGGGCCCCAATGGGCTGGCCATCGACTCGGCCGGACGCACTCTCTACATCGCCGACAGCCTGAAGGGCGCCATCTGGTCCGTTCCCGTCTCGGGCGGATCGGTGACCCCCTGGCTGACCGACGCCGCTCTCGCGCCGGTGCCGACCGAAGCCCTGCCGATCGGCGCCAACGGGCTCAGGTTCCACAACGGCGCTCTGTGGGTCAGTAACTTCAACAGGGGAACACTGCTGCGGGTACCGGTCACCGGCACCGGCGCGGCCGGTCCCATCCGCGTTGTCGCAGGTGGCCTGCCCAACATCGACGATCTCAGCTTTCTGACCCCCCGCTCCGATGTGGTCTTCGCGGCGCAGAACGGCTCCTCCTCCCAGAACGGTCCGGACAGGGTCGTGGTGATCTACCCGAACGGCACCTACAAGCCCGTCCTGACCAGCGCGGATGGTCTCGCCTCGCCCTCCGCGACCGCGGTCCGCGGCAACCGGCTGTACATCACTGACGGCGGGGTCCCCGAGCCCCACGACGCGAAATTGCAGACCGCGAGGATCAACTTCGCCGCTCTCCTTGCAGGCGCTGCACACTGACCTGGCCAGGGCGGCAGCCGCGGCGTCAGCCCCGGCTGCGATGGAGCAGCGCATCGTGCGGTACTCGAAAGAATTCAAACAGGAGACAAGACAGCGGATTGGCGTGTTGTCGAAGGAATCAACCGATCGGGGTTCCAACTCCTACGGGCCTTCCGCCGCCGACCGAACCGACTGCCGCCGCAGTCGAGAAGCCCCATGCAGAAGGGCACGGCCATGAACGACGCACCCGGAGTACGAGGCGACGTGGTGACCTCGTACAAGAACGCACCGACCCGCACCCTCACCGCCGGGGGAGTGACCTTCGCCTACCGTGACCTCGGTCCCCGGACTGGCGTCCCGGTGGTCTTCATCACCCACCTTGCCGCGGTCCTCGACAACTGGGACCCCCGGGTCGTCGACGGCATCGCCGCCAAGCACCGGGTCATCACCTTCGACAACAGGGGCGTCGGCGCTTCCAGCGGCTCGACGCCGAAGACCATCGAGGAGATGGCCAAGGATGCCGTCACCTTCATCCGGGGACTCGGGCTGGAGCATGTCGACATCCACGGCTTCTCGATGGGCGGCATGATCGCCCAGGTGATCGCGCAGGACGCCCCGCAACTCGTTCGCAAGCTGATCCTCACCGGCACCGGCCCCGCGGGCGGCGAGGGCATCAAGAACGTGAGCCGGCTGTCCCATCTCGACACGCTCCGGGCCCTGTTCACCCTCCAGGACCCGAAGCAGTTCCTCTTCTTCACCCGCACTGCGGGCGGGCGCCGAGCCGGAAAGCAGTTCCTGGCCCGTCTCAAGGAGCGCACCCACGACCGGGACAAGGCGATCTCCCTCACGTCGTACTTCGCCCAGCTCAAGGCCATCCACCGCTGGGGGCTCGCACAGTTGCAGGACCTCTCCGTCGTCCATCAGCCCGTGTTCATCGCCAACGGCGAGAGTGACAGGATGGTGCCGACGAAGAACTCGTTCGAACTGGCCCGGCGACTGCCGAACGCCGACCTGGTCGTCTATCCCGACGCCGGCCACGGAGGCATCTTCCAGTTCCACGAGCAGTTCGTGGCGGAAGCTCTCGACTTCCTTGAGCGGTAGCGGGTGTCAGGGGCGGGCGGTGCGTGCGCCGGGGACACTGGGGGCTTCTCCGGCGGTCGACGTCCGTCAACCGGTCATGAGGCGAGGTGGGAGCGGGCACTTCACCAGTCCGCGAGTGGTCGCGAGTGTCATGGTCGGACTCTTGAGGTCGTCGGTGAGAAGTGGACGATGCTGATCCTGCGTGAGGTCTGGTACGGCTCGTCCCGCTTCAGCGACTTCGTACGTGTCCTCGGCTGTCCTCGCAACCTCCTCGCGACGCGGCTCCGGATGCTCGTGGAGGAAGGGATCCTGGCCACCGAGACCTACAAGGAGCCTGGTGCGCGGAGTCGGCCGAAGTATGTGATCACCTCCAAGGGCATGGATCTGGTGCCGGCCGTGATGGGGCTGCTCCAGTGGGGCGACCGTTACCGTGCCGACGCGCAGGGGCCGGCGGTACTGGCGCGACACCGCGAGTGCGGTGCGCACGTCGGCGTTCAGATTCGCTGCGAACGGGGACACGCCGTGCAGGCGGAAGACATCGAGAGCGTCCCCGGCCCCGCATTTCGTATGAGGTCGCCCGGGTGAGCTGAGGAGTCCTCCGTCAGCCCTCCTTGATCCGGCTGCTCTGTCGTGTACGCGCCCGATGGGGGCGGACCGTGGTGCGGTTTCCGCAGCGGGACATGGCGCGCCAGCGGCGGTTGCGGGCCGGGGAGCGGCCAGTAAGCGCAGTGCGCAGCGGTCCCCTCCGCAGACGTGTACGCGCCGGATCTCGGCGGACAGAAGCAGGTCGACGGCGTCCTGAGCGATGAGGGCCGGCGCGAGTGTGGGCTCGGCGGCGAGGGCCGTGGCGCCAGTGGGCGCTGCCTGGGCATCACTGCGGGTCACGAAGAATTTCTGGTGCCAACCGGAAATCCTGGTCACACTGACGGCGTGGATGCCCCCAGCGACCCCCTCCAAGGCGACCCAGGCCTGTTCGGACCGGCCTCCGTGACGTGGCAGGCCCACGGTGACCCCGTGATGTGGATCGCCGGGATCCGCGCGCTGTACCTCCAGGCCCTGCACCCACGCGCGGTGCGCGGCGTCATGCAGAACTCGGACTTCCGCAACGACGCGTGGGGCCGGCTGATGCTCACGGCGAACTTCGTCGGCACGACGACGTACGGCACTGCGGGGGCCGCCGAGAGGGCGGGTGCCCGCGTCCGGAAGATCCACCGCCTGCACTCGGCGACCGACCCGGACACGGGGGAGCGGTACGGCGTCGACGAACTCGAGCTGCTGCTCTGGGCGCACTGCGCCGAGATCGCCTCCTACCTGCACATCCTGCACCGCTCCGGCTACCCTCTCACCGAGGCCGCCGCCGACCGCTGTGTCGGCGAACACCGAGTCAGCGCCCGCCTGGTGGGCCTCGCCCCGGACGACGTACCCGGGAACCGGGCGGAGTTGGCGGCCTACTTCGAGAAGGTCCGGCCCGAGCCGGCCGCCTGGCCCGAGGCGCGGGACGTCGACGACTTCCTGCGCCGGCCGCCGACCCACCCGTTGCTCGTACCGGCACGTGAAGCACTGTGGCGGCGCGTCGCGAACCTGGCGTACGCCTCCCTGCCGCCGTACGCCCAGGAGTTGTACGGCAGGCCGGCCCCCGCACCGGCCGTGGTCACCCGTCGCCTACGGCACACCGGCACCCTGGTGCGCCGTGTCCCCGCACGTCTGCGCCGGCAACTCCCGCCCAAGCACATCCTCCGTGCCATGTCACGGCTCGGCCCCGGCTCCCGCCCGGCACCGTACAAAGTCGGCAGATAGGTCGCCATACTGGACGGGCCAGGGTCCGTCCTTCGGATCAGGTCGGCTTAGGGCGAAGGGCGCCGAATGACCGCCGGTGGGCGTGCCGAGCCCCGCGGCCCAGGCCTGACCCGAAAGACGGACCCCAGGGGAGGGCGGGTCCGTACGGATACGGGGGCATCGTTGGCGATGGCGGACACCAGGCTGATCCAGGGCCGGTACCGGCTGCTCGATCAGATCGGGCGCGGGGGGATGGGCGAGGTCTGGCGCGCGAGGGACGAGTCGCTGGGGCGGCTGGTCGCGGTCAAGTGTCTCAAGCCCGTCAACACCCAGCCCGACCAGTCCTTCACCCGTGTCCTGCGGGAACGCTTCCGGCGCGAGGCGCGCGTCGCGGCCGCCCTCCAGCACCGGGGGGTGACCGTCGTCCACGACTTCGGCGAGTTCGACGGGGTGCTGTTCCTCGTCATGGAGTTGTTGGAGGGCCGCAACCTCAGCCAGCTCCTGGAGGACAACAAACACCATCCGCTGGCCGTCCCCGCGGTCGTCGAGATCGCCGACCAGGTGGCCGCCGCCCTCTCCTACACCCATCAACAGGGCATCGTGCACCGTGACCTGAAGCCCGCGAACATCATGCTGCTCACCGACGGCACCGTGAAGATCTGCGACTTCGGCATCGCCCGCCTCGGCCGCGACGTCACCTTCACCTCCCGCCTCACCGGCACCGGCATCGCGATGGGCACCCCGCACTACATGTCGCCGGAACAGATCAGCGGCGACCAGGTCGACCGGCGCAGCGACCTCTACTCCTTCGGATGTGTGCTCTACGAGATCGTCACCGGGGCACCGCCGTTCGACCTCGACGACGCCTGGGCGGTCCTCATGGGCCACCGCGACACCGCGCCGATGCCCCCGCGCAGCCATCGCGACGAGGTGCCCGAGTACCTCGACCGGATCATCCTGGACCTGTTGGCCAAGGAGCCCGAGGAACGTCCGCACGACGCGCGGGAGGTGGGCCGCAGGGTCGGCGAGGGGCGGGCGGCGACCGCCGCGGCACCGGCCCGCTCCTATGTGCCGACCGTCCTCTCGCGCCCTGCCCCGCCCGAGTCCGCTCACGGCACGCACCGGCCCCGGACGCGCCCCGAGCAGCCGTCTTCGCGCGAAGCCCGGCTGCCCTCCTGGACCCGTGGCATGACCACCGGCCACAAGGCCACCGGCACCGGAGCCGGGCTGGGCCTCACCCCGCCGGACGCCGCCGCCGGCCTCACCGGGGAGTGGATCGCCCGTCCCGCCACCGGCCGCGGCGAGCAACCCGTACGTACCGAACGGCCCACGCCGTCAGCGGAGTCGATCACCACGCTGGCCGGGCGGCACAACGCGGGCCTGAGCCTGGGCCGTCTCGGCCGCTGGACGGAGGCCGGCGAGGTGCACCGCGCGGTCGCCGCCGAACGCGAACACGCCCTCGGCCCCGACCACCCCGACACCCTGTCCAGCCGCTACGAGGTCGGCTTCGCCCTCAGCCGCACGGGCCGCCCCGCAGACGCGCTGCGCGAGTTCGCCCACGTCGCCCGCGCCCGGGAGCACGCCCTTGGCCCCGAGCACCCCGACACCCTCGCCGCCCGGCAGGAAATGGCTTACGTACTGGGCCAGTTGGGCCGACACCTCGAAGCCCACCAGGCGTACGTGTCCGTCCTCGCGGCCCGCGAACGCATCGCCGGACCCGACCATCCGGACACCCTGCGCTGCCGCCACAACCTCGCCTTCAACCTCAGCAGGCTCGGCCGGCTCGAGGACTCGTACCGCATGGCGAGCGAGGTCGCCGCCGCCCGCACCCGCGTGCTCGGCGCCAACCACCCCGACACTCTCGTCACACGGTACGAAGTCGCCTACGCATTGGGTCAGTTGGGTCGCTGGCCCGAGGCGCTGCAGACCTACCAGGAGGTCGCCGAGTCCCGCGCCCAGGCGCTCGGCCCCGACCACCCCGACACCCTCGCCGCCCGCCACGAGGTGGGGATCAGCCTCGGCCGGCTCGGCCGCAGCGCCGACGCGCTGACGCTCTACCGTGCCCTGGTGGGCGACCGAGCCCGCGTCCACGGCCCGGCCCACACCGAGACACTGCGCGCCCGCCACGGCCTGGGCGTCAATCTCGGCCGCCTCAGCCGCTGGGACGAGGCCCTCGCCGAGTCCCGCGACGTCTGCGCACTGCGCGAGCGCGTCCTCGGTCCGGACCACCCCGACACGCTCGTCAGCCGCCGTGAGGTCGCCGTCGGTCTCGGCTGGCTCGGGCGCTGGCCCGACGCTCTCACCGAGTACCGCCGAGTCGCCGACGCCCGCGAGCGTGTCCTCGGCCCGGATCATCCCGACGCCCTCGCCAGCCGCAACGACGAGGCCCACTGCCTGGAACAACTCGGCCGTGGCCAGGAGGCGGCGGAGCTGTACCGGAGAGTGGCGGCGTCACGGCAGCGACGGGCGACAGGCGGGCGCTGAGGCCAGGCACGACCTTCCGTCGCCCGGCGACCCGCCGAGGTGACGCGTGTAGGTGACCCGTCGTGGCGGCCGTCCCGCGATGTGCGGCTCCGGCCCAATAAGGGGCCCTCGGGAGCGTCGTAGAGGGATAACCCTCGACCTGCCCTCGAATGACCCCGAGGGGAATGACATGTCTCGGTCAACGCTGCCATTCTTCCCCCACCTTCCCCGCATGCCTCGCTCGGTGTGCGCAGGTCGGGAACCCCCCACACCGCACTGCTCAGCTGGCCCCGGGCAGCACGATCCGTCTGCCCGGTCTGTCACCGGCCGCCGACGCGCGGCCGTCGCAGTAGGAGCAAGAGTGAGACGAATCCCCCCTCGGGCGGCAGCAGCCGGAGCCCTGGCGGCCACGGCGGCGTTCCTGGCTCTCGGCATACAGGCGGTCCCCGCCGCCGCCAAGCCCGTGCCCCACCCCAGTCCCCTCCGCACGGGTGGCCTGCCGGCCGACCTCACCCCGGCCCAGCACACGGCGCTGCTGAAGAAGGCGTCCAAGCAGACCGTGACGACGGCCGACACCCTGGGCCTCGGCGCCAAGGAGAAGCTGGTAGTCAAGGACGTCGCCAAGGACAACGACGGCACCCTCCACACACGGTACGAGCGCACCTACGCGGGTCTGCCGGTCCTCGGCGGCGACCTGGTCGTGCACACCCCGCCGGCCTCCAAGGCCTCCGGCACGGTGAGCACCACCTTCAACAGCAAGCGCACCATCAAGGTCGCCTCCACCACCGCGGCCTTCACCAAGTCGGCGGCGGAGACCAAGGCCCTGAAGGCGGCCAAGGCCCTGGACGCGGAGAAGCCCACCACCGACAGTGCCCGCAAGGTCGTCTGGGCGGGCGACGGCACCCCGAAACTCGCCTGGGAGACCGTGGTCGGCGGCCTCCAGGACGACGGCACGCCCAGCCGGCTCCACGTCATCACCGACGCCACCACGGGCGCGAAGCTCCACCAGTTCCAGGCCATCAAGACCGGTACCGGAAACAGCCAGTACAGCGGCACCGTCACCATCGGCACCACGCTGTCCGGCTCGACGTACCAGCTGAACGACACCACACGCGGTACCGCCAAGACGTACAACCTCAACAACGGCACGTCCGGCACCGGCACCCTGATGACCGACGCCGACGACGTGTGGGGCACCGGCTCCGGCTCCAACACCCAGACCGCCGGCGTCGACGCCCACTTCGGCGCCCAGACGACCTGGGACTTCTACAAGAACACCCTGGGCCGCAGCGGCATCAAGAACGACGGCGTCGCCGCCTACTCGCGCGTCCACTACAGCACCGCGTACGTCAACGCCTTCTGGGACGATTCCTGCTTCTGCATGACGTACGGCGACGGCGAGGGCGGCACCAAGGCCCTCACCTCGCTCGACATCGCCGGGCACGAGATGACCCACGGCGTCACCTCCAACACCGCGAACCTCAACTACACCGGAGAGTCCGGCGGCCTCAACGAGGCGACCTCCGACATCTTCGGCACGGGCGTGGAGTTCTACGCCGCCAACAGCTCCGACGTCGGCGACTACCTCGTCGGCGAGGAAGTCGACATCAACGGCGACGGCACACCGCTGCGTTACATGGACGAGCCCGACAAGGACGGCTCCTCCGCGGACAGTTGGTACTCCGGCATCGGCAACCTGGACGTCCACTACTCCTCGGGTCCGGCGAACCACATGTTCTACCTGCTCTCCGAGGGCAGCGGCTCCAAGACCATCAACGGCGTGACCTACAACAGCCCGACCTCGGACGGCGTCGCCGTCGCGGGTATCGGCCGGGCCGCCGCCCTGCAGATCTGGTACAAGGCGCTCACGACCTACATGACGTCGAGCACCACCTACGCAGGCGCCCGCACGGCCGCGCTCAACGCCGCAGCGTCCCTGTACGGCACCAGCTCCACGCAGTACGCGGGGGTCGGCAACGCCTTCGCCGGGATCAACGTCGGCAGCCACATCTCCGTGCCGACCACCGGCGTCACGGTCACCAACCCGGGCAGCCAGGCCTCGACCGTCGGCACCGCCGTGAGCCTGCAGATCTCGGCCACCAGCACCAACAGCGGCACCCTGACCTACGCCGCGACCGGCCTGCCCACCGGCCTGTCGATCAGCAGCTCCACCGGCGTCGTCTCCGGCACCCCGACCACGGCCGGCACCTACAGCACCACCGTCACGGTGACCGACAGCACCGGCGCGACCGGCACGGCGAGCTTCACCTGGACGGTCAGCTCCTCCGGAGGCGGCAGCTGCACCTCGACACAGCTCCTGGGCAACGCGGGCTTCGAGTCGGGCAACACGACCTGGACGGCGTCGAGCGGCGTCATCACCAGCGACACCGACCAGGCGGCCCGCACCGGCTCCTACAAGGCCTGGCTCGACGGCTACGGATCGACCCACACCGACACGCTGTCGCAGTCGGTGACGGTCCCGAGCGGCTGCACCAACACCGTCTTCACCTTCTACCTGCACGTTGACACGGCCGAGACCACCACCAGCACCCAGTACGACAAGCTGACGGTCACCGCCGGGTCGACGACCCTGGCCACGTACTCCAACCTCAATGCGGCCTCCGGTTATGTACAGAAGTCCTTCAACCTCGGATCCTTCGCGGGCAGCACCGTGAGCCTGAAGTTCACCGGTGTCGAGGACTCCTCGCTGCAGACCAGCTTCGTCGTCGACGACACCGCCGTGACGACCGGCTGACGAAGTGACCTGATCCATGCCCGGACCGGGGACGACGTGGGCACCCAGCTGCCCGCGTCGCCCCCGGTGCGCCGACTCCAACCGGTGGTACGGCAGGTTCGTCCACCTGCACCCGCACCCCTGGCCGACCTCGATCAGCGCGTGTTACGAAGAGCCATGCCTGCCACCCCCGCATACCCGGCCCAGCCCGCATACCCGGCCCAGCCCGCACACCCGGCCCAGCGCGGACGCCCGGCCGGACCCCGGCCGCACGACTCGTACGACGCCGTGATCGTCGGCGGCGGCCACAACGGCCTGGTCGCCGCCGCCTACCTCGCCCGCGCGGGCCGTTCCGTGCTGGTGCTGGAACGGCTGGACCACACCGGCGGCGCCGCCGTGTCGTCGCGGCCGTTCGCCGGGATCGACGCCCGGCTGTCGCGGTACTCCTACCTGGTCAGCCTGCTGCCCCGGAAGATCGTGCGGGACCTGGACCTCGACTTCCGCGTCCGTGGGCGCACGATCTCGTCGTACACCCCCGTCGAACGCGACGGCCGCCCCACCGGCCTGCTCGTGGGCGGCGGCGAACGCCGCACCCGCGAGGCGTTCGCGAGGCTGACGGGTTCGGCCCGCGAGTACGAGGCCTGGCAGCGCTTCTACGCGATGACGGGCCGTGTCGCCGAACGGGTGTTCCCGACGCTCACCGACCCCCTGCCCACCCGGGACGACCTGCGCGACCGCATCGACGACGAGGAGGCGTGGCGGATCCTCTTCGAGGAACCGATCGGCGCGGCCGTCGAATCGACGTTCGGCGACGACCTCGTACGCGGTGTCGTCCTCACCGACGCGCTCATCGGCACCTTCGCCGACGCCCACGACCCCTCCCTCCGCCAGAACCGCTGCTTTCTCTACCACGTGATCGGCGGCGGCACGGGCGCCTGGGACGTGCCCGTCGGCGGCATGGGCGCCCTCACGGACGCGCTGGCCACGGCGGCGCGCGCGGCGGGTGCCGTGATCGCCGCC
>NZ_LRTR01000724.1 GCF_001550375.1 Streptomyces europaeiscabiei
GGGCGTTGTCACGTTGTTGGCTGTGTGACTGCCTGACGGCGCGTCGTGGTGTGGTGGAGCCTGGTTCCGGGCTGTGTTCAGGCCGCGGTGGCGAGGCCGGCGACGCCGGTGATGTGCTCCCGGATGGCGAAGCGGACGGTCATCTCGGCTCGGTAGTCGTGGGCGGGCATCAGGTGTCGGCGGGGTCGGGAAGTGGGGCGGGACGCCGCTGAACGCGGACAGGAACCGCTGTGCCCCGCCCGCGGAGCGGAAGCCTTTCATCGCCCGTTCACGCTGCCTGGTGGGCTGGTGGCTGTTCTCGGCCCGGTTGTTCAGGCCCTTGTGGGAGCGGTGCTCGACGCAGGGCATGACCTCGCGGTGGGCGGCGCCGTAGGAGCGGAGCCTGTGGGTGACGATCACCCGCGGCACCGCGCCGGTCTTCTTCATCAGGCGGCGGAAGAAGCGCCTGGCCGCGGCCTTGTCCCGCCGGTTCTGCACCAGGATGTCCAGGACGTTGCCGTCCTGGTCGACGGCCCGCCACAGGTACTGCAACCGCCCGTTGATCCTGATGAAGACCTCGTCCAGGTGCCACCTGTCACCGGGCCGGGGCTGCCGGCGGCGCAGCGCGCCCGCGTAGGCCTGCCCGAACCTGGCGCACCAGCGACGCACCGTCTCGTAGGAGACGACGACACCGCGCTCGAGCATCAGCTCCTCGACCTCGCGGAACGACAGCGGGAAGCGGAAGTACAGCCACACACAGTAGGAGATGACCTCGACCGGGTACCGATGCCCCTTGTACGACAGCGACACGCTCCCCACCGACGACCCTTCCCAGGCTGATCACCAGAAGATCATCCCACCGGTCAGCCAACGTGACAGTGCCC
>NZ_LRTR01000725.1 GCF_001550375.1 Streptomyces europaeiscabiei
GCACGCTGCGCAACGCCGGGATGGCCGCCGGCGCGCTGCCCGCGGGCGCCGCGATCGCCGCCGACCAGGCAGGGGCCTACCGGGCGGCGATGGTGGCCTCGGCCGTGCTGTTCCTGTGCTGTGCCGCGATATGCCGGGGCTTCGACGCCGTGGCGGCCACCCCGGCGGGCGGACAGGACGGACAGGGCGGGCGGGCGCGGATCCTGCGCAACCGTGCCTTCCTGGGCATCACCGCCCTGTACGGGGCGTTCACCTTGTCGGCACTGCTGCTGGGCATCGGCGTCCCGCTGTGGATCGTGCAGCAGACCCAGGCCCCCTCCTGGAGCGTGACGGTGATCCAGCTGCTGAACACGGTCCTCGTCGTCGTGCTCCAGGTCCGGCTGAGCCGGGGCTCGGAGCGGCTGGAACGGGCCCGGGTGCTGATGCTGCGCGGCGGACTGCTGTCGGGGCTCGGCGCTCTCGTGGTGCCGCTGACGATGCTGGGCGGCGGGCAATGGGGCGTCGGGGTCGTCATCGTGGCCGCGGTGCTGCTGTCGCTGGGCGAACTGCTGATCATCGCGGGCACCACGGGAGCGGCACTGCTGCACATCCCACGCGAGCAGACCACCAGCCATCTCGCCGTGTTCAACCTGGGCTTCGCCATGACCACGGTGGTCGGGCCGCTGCTGATCAGCACCACCGTCGGCTGGTCCTGGCAGGGCTGGGCCGGCTGGGCGGTGTTCTTCACCGCCCTGGGACTGATCGCCCTGCGCGTACCGGGGCCGCCCGCCGTGCACGAGCACAAGACGCCGGCCGCGGCGCCCGCCTGACGGGTACGCCAGGACCGGCCGTACACCGGCCTGCCGGGCCGGGCGCGGCCGGTCCAGGGCCCGGCCTTCCTCGCGGTGCAC
>NZ_LRTR01000726.1 GCF_001550375.1 Streptomyces europaeiscabiei
CGGTCGTCGTACCGATCCCGGAGAGCCCGGCGAGGCCCTTCTCGATCGTGTCCTGGACGTCCGCGGCGGTGGCCGAGTCGTTCGGCGGCCTGTCGTGCGCCCCCGGCACCGGGAAACCCGGCCGCGACGGCCGAGGCGAGGTCCGCCGCCTCCTCGCGGTGCACACCGAGGGCCACGGCGTCCTCCGCCGTGGGATCCCCGGAGCCGTCGCGCAGCAGACATGCCAACTGCCACAGCAGGACCTGGCGCAGCCCCAGGGGCTCGGCATGCAGGAGGCCCTCCAGGGTGTCCACGACGGCCGCCGCCCCGGCGGCCCGCGGATCGTCGGAGGCGACCCAGGCTGCCCGCACCTGCCCGAGGCAGACGGAGTCCACCCGCTGCCACAGCGTGCCTCGGCCCGGCAGCCACACTCCGTCCAGGACGCGGAAACCACCATCCGTGCCGGACCTCGGCAGCGTCCCGAACGACGCGGGCCGCGCCGCCCCGGGAGGCCGCAGGACGTCCGCCACATGCCGGAAGGCCAGCGCGCCGAGGCCGTCGCGGAGTTGGCCGTAGCCCCGCATCGCAGGGAAGCCGGGCAGGTTCGGCAGGGGAGGCCGGGGCGCCCCCTCGCTCGTGGTCACCCGTTCGCCGGGACGCCACCGTGTCACGCCGCTTCGTCCTTCCCCTGGTCGCGTCCCGCCATGGGCCCGCCGCGCTGACGCCGGGGAGTCACTCGCCCGGCCGGGTGTAGAAGTAGACGCGGACCACCGCGGTCCCGGCCGATTCCCCGAGGTCGTGGAAGTCGTCGGTCGCCATGCGCTTCCCGAACATCTCCGGCCGTGCCTCGGCGAGCAGGCCGTTGACCCGGTGGGCGTACTCCGTGCCGCCCTGCCCGCCGCCGAACGTCAGCACCAGGGCGGCCGTGCGCCCCTTCCACTTGGCGGTGCGGGACCGGATCTGTGCCTCCAGGTCGTCGGCGTCCGTGCCGCGCACCTTGAACTCGCTGGGCGTGCGTGCGACGCCCTGCGGCCCGGTCGGGCTGGGGCTGGGGGAGGCAGTGGGGGAAGGGCCGGCGGACGGTTCGAGGCGCGCGGCCAGCGGGTCCGGACGATCGGCCATCGACACCAGCGTCAGCACGAGCAGCAGGTCGGCGAAGAGCCAGCCCGCCAGGACGACGACACCGACGCCACGGCGCCGGCCGCGCGCCCTCACTCGGCCGCTCCGTGCGGCTGCTCGTCCCGGGCGCCGTCGGCGTGCGCCGAGACGGTCCCGTGCGCGGAGGGGACGCCGTTGCTCTGTGCCGGGACGGTCTCCAGCACCTCAGGGGCGCCGTTGACGGCGGCCGGGTGGGGCCGTACGGCGGCGAGGCCGCGGAT
>NZ_LRTR01000727.1 GCF_001550375.1 Streptomyces europaeiscabiei
ACCTCCCGGCCCGCCGAGGACGCCAGCACCGGCGCCGTCCGCTTCAGCAGCTTCCGCCGCGCGGTGCGTGGCACGGGCGGGCTGGACCAGGCGTTCGTCCAGGGGACGGCCGCGGGGGACGAGGGCGCCACGGAGGTGCCGGGAACACCGACGACGCCACCGGCAACGCCATCGACGACGCCGGAGACGGCCGCCGCCGTGGACCGGTACGCGAACCCGGCCGGGCCGCACCCGCACGAGGCCGCCCCGGAGCCCGTACGGGAGGGCGCCCTGGAACCCGTACGGGATGCCGCTCCGCCCGCGCAGGCCGTACGGCAGCCGGAGTTGGAGCCGGTGCGGGAGTCCGAGTGGGGTGCCGTGACAGGATCGGCGTGGCAGTCCGGACCCGAACCCGTACGGGAGGCGGCCTGGGAGACCGGGCCCGTGCAGGAGACCGCATGGGAGCCCGAGCCCGCGCGGGGACTCGCGTGGCAGCCGGAAGCCGCGAAGGACGCGGCGTGGGAAGCGGACGCCGCCGCGGAACTGCCCTGGTCACCCGACCCCGTACGGGAAGCGAAGTGGGAGCTCGATCCGGTACGGGAACTGGCCTGGGAACCCGTACGGGACACCCGCCCCGCCCCTGACGACTCCACCGCCTCCGCGCCCCTCCCCTTCCGTCCGGCCTCGGGCCAGACCCCGGATCCCGACCCGGCCGGAGAGCGGCCCCCCGCCCCGGACCCGCGCACCCACCCCCACCTGGAAGGCGACCACACCCCATGACCGGTACCGGTATCGGCACCACCGCCGACGACAGGCTCACCTGGCTCATGGAGGGACTGCTGGAACGCACTCCGGGCGCCCGGCACGCGCTCGTCCTCTCCCGGGACGGGCTGAGACTGTGCCGTACGCCCGAGCTGACCGTCGACCGGGCCGACCAGCTCTCCGCGATCGCCGCCGGCATCCAGTCGCTGTCCCACGGGGCGTCCTTGGAGTTCGGCGACGGCAGCGGGGGCGTGCGGTCGGCCATGGCGGAGTTCCACGGCGGGGTCCTGTTCATCGTGGAGGCGGGCGAGGGCGCGCATCTGGCCGTGGTGACGGACGAGGAGGCGGACGCCGGACTCGTCGGCCACAACATGAGCGAGCTGGTCGAACAACTCGGCGAGCACCTGAGCGCGAAGCCGCGCCACCCGACCGGCCCGACCGGCCCGGCGAACCCGATGCCGGGTACGACGACACGTACGACCACCGCTTCGTCGACGACCGCGGCTACGGCTCTGGCGCCCCGTACGTCATGAGCCGGCCCGGCAGGGACGACCTGCCCGACCGGCTGTACACACTCACCGGGGGGCGCAGCCACTCGGCGCCCGGAACGCCGTTCGACCTGGTGACCCTGGTGGTCGCCGAGAGCCAGCCGATGCCGGGCATGCAGTCGGAGCATGTGGCGATCCTGCGGCTGACGGAGCGGCCGACGGCGGTGGTGGAGATCGCCGCCGAGCTGCGGCTGCCGGTGAGCATCACGAAGGTGCTGCTCTCCGACCTCCTCACGGCCGGCCGGGTCAGCGCCCGGCATCCGAACCAGGCCGCCCTGATCGATCTGGACATTCTGGAGCAGGTGCTAGTTGGACTTCGTAACCTCTGAGAACGGCGACGGCCACTCGGCCCCTCTGTCGGCGTCCCTGCCCGTCCCCCTCTTCGGTGCGCGCTTCCGTGGTGAACCCGCCGCGCTGTACCGGGAGTTGCGGCGGGAACACGGCGAGGTGGCGCCCGTGCTGCTCGACGGGGGCGTACCGGCGTGGCTGGTGCTCGGCTATCGCGAGCTGCACCAGGTCACGAGCGATCCGGAGCTGTTCAGCCGGGACTCCGAACTGTGGAACCAGTGGCCGAACATCCCGGCCGACTGGCCGCTGCTCCCCGTGATCAGCCCGGAGCAGCCGTCGGTCCTCGGCACGGTCGGCGAGCGGCACCGGCAGCGTGTCGCGCTGATCGAGGAGGCGCTGGAGGCGGTCGAACCGATCGAACTGCGCGGTCATGTCGAGCGGTTCGCCGACGAGTTGATCGACGTGGTGTGCGGGGTGGGCGCGGCCGATCTGGTGGGGCAGTTCGCGGCGCTGCTGCCCGTGCGGGTGCTGGCGTTCCTCTTCGGCTTCCGGGAGGAGCACGGTCCCGGGCTGGTGGTGGCGCTGAACGACATCCTCGACGGCCAGGACCGGGCGATGGCGGCCGAGGGGTATCTGCGGACGGCGATGTCCCGGCTGGTGGCGGAGCGCCTGCAGCAGCCCGGGGACGACGTGGTGTCCCGGCTGCTCGCGAACGCGCGCGCGTACGAGGTCACGGTCGAGGAGGTCACCCACGACGTGATGGTGATGCTGGCCGTGGGCCACCAGCCGACCGCCGACTGGATCGGCAACTCCCTCCACCTGATGCTGACGGACGACCGTTTCGCGGCCTCGCTCTTCGGCGGGCGCAGCAGTGTGGCCGAGGCCATGAACGAGGTGCTGTGGGAGGACGCCCCCATCCAGAACGCCGCCGGCCGCTGGACCACCCGCGACACCCGCCTCGGCGGCCGGGTGCTCCGCGCGGGCGACCTGGTCGTCCTCGGCCTCCAGGGCGCCAACTCCGACCCCCGCGTCCGCGTCCACGGCTCCGCACTCACCGGCGGCAACAACGCCCACTTCTCCTTCGGCCACGGCGACCACCGCTGCCCCTTCCCGGCCCAGGAGACGGCCGAGGTCATCGCCCGAACGGGTATAGAAGTCGTCCTGGACCGCCTCCCGGACATGGACCTCGCGGTCCCGGCAGCCTCCCTCACCCGCCGCGCCTCACCCTGGCTGCGGGGTCTGGTGGAACTCCCGGTGCGGTTCACGCCGGGGCGTGCGGTGGGTTGAGCCGGGGTCGACGCTCAGCTCCGGGCGAACCTGTACACGGCTCGCGTCAGGGTGAGCCCCGCTCCCCAGACGCAGAGCGTGCCGAGTGCGGTCGTCCACCACACGAAGTGGTGGTGCGCGGCGAGGAGAACGGCGACCAGTGCGCCTAGGAGCATCCCGTTCAAGAGGGCCATCACACCCGCGCCACCGGAGCGCCCCGTCGCCGCCCCCACGACGTAGGTGAAGAGGGCGGCGGCGAGCGCGGTCAAAGCCAGCCCCAAGCCGATGAACAGGTCGTAGTACCAGGCGAAGTCACCTCTGGCCGCCGTGAGCCAGACACACCCGACGAGGATCGGGATCAGCACCGTGAAGAACAGGCACCCCGCCGTCCCGTCGTCGGACAGGTCGGGGCCCACGCCGTGGTTCGCCGCCAGTCCGCCGAAGAACGGAACACCGATGCTCACGACGCCCCACAGCAGAGAAGTGTCGGCGTCGACCCCGCCGGCCCCGTAGAGCAGTCCAAAGGTCCCCGCTCCCGCGACCATGCACGCGCCCGCCAGTTCGAGCCACTCCTCGCGCCAGGTCACCCCCACCGCCACTCGTGCGGGGGTGGGAGCGGTCCTGGAACGACGACTGTCCGACGATGGAGCCGACGGCGCCTCCTCACGCAGGCCCCGGCTGCTGTGGGTCCGCTCTTCCTGAATGCCTTTCAGCCGGCTGAGCACCTCTGCCACGTCGGCCGGCCGGTCCCGCGGGTCCTTCTTGAGAAGGTCCAGCACCAGGTCGTCCAGCTCCTGCGGGCAGGTGTCGTCGTTACGGAGGCTCCCTGGCGCAGGGGGTGTCTGGTTCAGATGCTGGTTCCAGAGGTCCCTGGCGTTGTCGCCCTCGAACGGCGGCCGGCCCGTCAGCATCACGTACAGCAGACACCCCAGCGAGTACAGGTCCGAACCGATCGTCCCGGGGCTGCCCTCGAACTGTTCCGGCGACATGTACGCCGGAGTGCCCACCAGGTACCCCGTCGGGGTGATCCGTGTGTGTCCCTCTGCGTCCTCCTGGAAACAGGCGATGCCGAAGTCGAGGAGGACGCCCCTTCTCTCGGCGGTGATCTGAACGTTGGCGGGTTTGAGGTCGCGATGGACGAGCTTTCGCTTGTGAGCCGCCTCAAGTCCCCCGCAGATCTGCCCGGCCCAGCGGATCACCTCCGGTACGGGCAGCCCCCTGCCCTTCTCCAGGGCGATGCGCTCGTGCAGGGACATACCGTCCAGCAGTTCCATGACGAGGTACATGACGCGGCTTCCGTCGAACTCGCCCCACCCGCAGTCGTAGGCCCGTACGACGTTCACGTGTTCCAGCCCCGCGGTGACCTGCCACTCCCGCAGGAAACGCCGCTGCTTCCCCTCGTCGTCGTCCAGACCTACCTTGAGCAGCTTGACGGCGACGTCCCGTCCCATCAACCGGTCCTCGGCCTTCCATACGGCCCCCATGCCGCCCTTGCCGACGAACTCGACCAGCTCGTACCGCCCGCCGATCAGACCGACCATCGTCCCCGCCCTCCTCCTGGCTTTCCGAGTGTGGCGCGGAAGGGCGGATTCCACGAGAGGGCGTCGACATCCTCGGGGCGTCTCACTCGACGGACGACGTTTCGCCCGCGTTTCGGGAAGCCGATAGGGTCGCGGTCGTGGCTGATATCCAGATCCCCGCTGACATCAAGCCCGCCGACGGACGTTTCGGCGCGGGCCCCTCCAAGGTGCGGACGGAGGCGCTGGACGCGCTGGCCGCCACCGGTACCTCCCTGCTCGGCACGTCCCACCGCCAGGCCCCGGTGAAGAACCTGGTCGGCCAGGTCCGCGCGGGCATCAGCGAGCTGTTCTCGCTCCCCGAAGGCTACGAGGTCGTCCTCGGCAACGGTGGCTCCACGGCCTTCTGGGACATCGCGACCCACGGCCTGATCGAGAACAAGAGCCAGCACCTGACCTTCGGTGAGTTCAGCTCGAAGTTCGCCAAGGCCGCGAAGCTCGCCCCCTGGCTCGCCGAGCCGACGGTCGTCTCCTCCGACCCCGGCACGCACCCGGAGCCGGTCGCCGAGGCGGGCGTCGACGTCTACGCCTTCACCCACAACGAGACGTCCACCGGTGTCGCCGCCCCGCTGAACCGCGTGGCCGGCGCCGACGAGGGCTCCCTCGTCCTGGTCGACGCCACGTCCGGCGCCGGCGGCCTGCCCGTCGACATCGCCGAGACCGACGTCTACTACTTCGCCCCGCAGAAGTCCTTCGCCTCCGACGGCGGCCTGTGGATCGGTGTCTTCTCCCCGGCCGCCATCGAGCGCGCCGAGCGGATCCACGCGTCCGGCCGCCACATCCCGGAGTTCTTCAGCCTCCCCACGGCGATCGACAACTCCCGCAAGAACCAGACGTACAACACGCCGGCCCTCGCGACCCTCTTCCTGCTGAACCAGCAGCTGGAGTGGATCAACGGCCAGGGCGGTCTGAGCTGGTCCACGGCCCGTACGAAGGACTCCTCGACCCGCCTGTACACCTGGGCGGAGGAGAGCAAGTACGCGAGCCCCTTCGTCACGGACCCGGCCAAGCGCTCCCAGGTCATCGGCACGATCGACTTCGCCGACGAGATCGACGCGGCCGCCGTCGCCAAGGTCCTCCGCGCCAACGGCATCGTCGACACCGAGCCCTACCGCAAGCTCGGTCGCAACCAGCTCCGCGTCGCCATGTTCCCGGCGATCGCCCCGGCGGACGTCGAGGCCCTCACGAAGTGCGTCGACTACGTGATCGAGAAGCTCTGATCACTCCCGTACGACACGTAGGACACGTACGACACGTAGGACGCTGAAGGGCGCCCGGCACCGGTGCCGGGCGCCCTTCGCGTGTCCCATGCCGCCGTACGACTCACACCCGTGGGGTGAAGCCGGAGGACTCGATCGCCTCACGGAGATGGCGGACCGCTTCGTTCACCATGCTGTCGGCGAGGTTGCCGTACCCGAGGACGAGGCCGTGGTCGGTGTGGTCGTCGGTCGCGTGGTAGGCCGTCAGGTCGGCGACGCGCAGGGAACGGGAGGCCGCGGCGGTGACGACGGCCGCGGTGCCCACGGTCGTGGGCAGCCGGAGGATGAGATGGAGACCGGCGGCGATGCCGGAGACCGAGGCGTCGGGCAGCTGCTCGGCGAGGGCCTGAACGAGGGCGTCGCGTCGGCGGCGGTACCGCTGCCGGCAGGCGCGGAGGTGGCGGTCGTAGGCGCCCGACTCCAGCAGTGCGGCGAAGGCGAGTTGGTCGACGGTGGAGGGCTGGGTCGCCGCCTGGTCGGTGTGGTGCAGGTGATCGGTCCAGCGCGGTGGTGCCACGATCCAGCCGATGCCGAGCGCCGGGGACAGGATCTTGCTGAGCGACTTGAACAGGACGACCCGGGACGGGTCCATGCCCTGAACGGCCGCCACCGGACGCCGGTCGTAGCGGAACTCCGCGTCGTAGTCGTCTTCCAGGACGACGCCGTCCACGTGGCGCGCCCAGCGCAACAGGGCGGCGCGGCGCTCGGGGACGAGCACGGTGCCCAGTGGGAACTGGTGCGCCGGTGTCGTCAGCACGGCCCGGAGGCCCGTGTGCCGGGCGAGGTCGTCGGTGCGCAGACCGCCGCCGTCCGTGCGGATGGGCACCGTCTCCAGGCCCGCGGCGCCGACCACTTCGCGCAGCCGTGTCCAGCCCGGCTCCTCACACCCCACGGCGGTGATGCCGTGGGCCCGCAGGGCGTGGCAGACACGGCGTACTCCGTCGGTCACGCTCGTGCACACCGTCACGTCCTGCGGGGCCGCGGAGACACCGCGGGAACGGCCCAGATACTCGGCGAGCAGCCTCCTGAGCCGGGGGTGACCGCCGGACGGCGGGTAGCCGAACTCCGTGAACGCCATCGTCGTCGCCTGCGCGCGGACCGCCTCGGCCCACCGCCGGCGTGGAAACGCCCGCAGGTCCGGCAGGCCCGGTGCGAGGTCGAAACGGGCCACGGAAGCCTGGTGGGGCGCGGGCCGGCGCGAGTCGGCGTGGTCGTCGTTCGACCAACGCACCCGTGTGGCCGAGCCGGTACGAGCCTCCAGATAGCCCTCGGCGACGAGCTGGCTGTACGCCTCGGTCACCGCCCACCGTGAACAGCCGAGGTCGGCGGCGAGCTGCCGACTGGGCGGCAGGGCGGTTCCTATCTCGATCCGCCCCTGCCTGATCGCCGTGCGCAACGCCCGCTTCACCCGCTCGTGCAGCGGTCCGTCGCCGGGCTGCCCCAGGTTGAGCAGGAGGTCCCCGGCCAGATTGGTCTGCGTTTCCCGCATGCCATTGGACAGTAGCAGCGAGCCGTTTCTCAGTAACTTCGCAGGTACGAGAGCGAGATACCAGGACCAGTTACGAGTTACGAGTTACGAGTTACGAGTTACGAGTTACGAGGAGAATGCCGTGGCTACCGTGAGGCGCTCCCTGCCGACCGCCCAGGCCCACCCGTTGTTCCGTGGTGTGTTCGACGACTGGCTCACCAAGGCCGACGCCCTGTCGGCCCTGCCGAACGCCCCGGTCGTACCGGACACGCCAGTCGTACCGCACGCACCGGACGCCTTCCGGCGGTTGCGGCTGCCCACCTGGCGTCGACTGCGGTCGCGCTTCGGCCGGTACGCCGTGGCCGAGGCCCACGTCGGATCACCGTGAAGAACGAGGATCACCGTGAAGAACGAGGACCACCGTCCGTACGTGCGATGACAAGGGCGCCCGGCGTATCGCCGGGCGCCCTTGTCGTGCCGTACGCGCTGGTCGCCGTACGAGGTGATGCTCAGGCAGCCATCATGCTCAGCCGCGGAAGCCGAGTATGCCGTGCAGGGTCGCGCCGCTCGTCGCGGCGGTCCCCGGTGCCGTGCTCAGCGTCGACTGAGCCGACTGCTGCGCGGCCGACGGCTTCGGGTCGGCCAGCTTCTTGCAGGTGGCGTCGACCGTGCCCTTGCCGTGGGGCACCTTGCCGTTGGTGAGGTACGTCGCCAGGTACTTGTCGAGGCAGCTGTTACCGCTCAGCGTGATGCCGTGGTTGCCGCCGCCCTGCTCGACGACCAGGCTGGACTTCTTGAGCAGCTTGTGGACGGTGACACCGCCCTGGTACGGGGTGGCCGCGTCGTCCGTCGCCTGGAACAGCAGCGTCGGCGGCAGCTTGGAGTTGGCGATGTTCACCGGCTTCAGCGACTTGGTCGGCCAGAACGCGCACGGCGCGTTGTACCAGGCGTTGTTCCAGGCCATGAACGGGGCCTTCTTGTACACCGCCCAGTTGTCCTTGGTCCACTTCTTCCAGTCACGCGGCCAGGACGCGTCACGGCACTGCACCGAGGTGTAGACGCTGTAGCCGTTGTCACCGTCGGAGTCGATGGCGGCGAAGTTCTCGTACGCCTCGACCAACGGGTCGGCGTCCTTGTCGTTCACGTAGGCCGCGAACGCGTCGGCGAGGAACGGCCAGTAGCCGTTGTAGTAGCCGCCCGGGATGAAGGTGTCCTCCAGCTCGGAGGCGCCCACCTTGCCGCCCGCGGGCGTCTTGGCGAGGGCCGCCCGCATGGCGTACCACTTGGCCTCGATCTTCTTCGGATCGGTGCCGAGCTTGTAGGTGGAGTTGTACTTGGCGACCCACTTCGTGAACGCCTTGTGGCGCTTGTCGAAGGCGTAGTCCTGGTCGAGGTTGTCCTCGTACCAGACACCCGTCGGGTCGACGATGGAGTCCAGCACCAGGCGCCGCACGTTCTGCGGGTACATCTTGGCGTAGACCGCGCCGAGGTAGGTGCCGTACGAGTAGCCGAAGTAGTTGATCTTCTTCGCGCCGAGTGCCTTGCGGATCGAGTCCAGGTCCTTCACGGCACTGATCGTGTTGATGTACGGCAGGACGTCCTTGTACTTCGTGCCGCAGGCCTTGGCGAAGGACTGGGCGCGCGAGACGTTGGCCTTCTCGATCGCGGACGTGCTGGGCACGGAGTCCGGGCGCACCGGGTTGAAGTAGCCCGGCTTGCAGTCCAGGGCGGGCTTGCTGGCGCCCACTCCGCGCGGGTCGAACCCGATGACGTCGTACTGCGCCGCCACCTTCTTCGGCAGCGAGGACGCGACGAACGCGGCCAGACCCGTACCGCTGCCGCCGGGACCGCCCGGGTTGACCAGCAGCGGACCCTGGTACGTCTTCGAGGTGTGCGGCACGCGGGACAGCGCCAGCGTGATCTTCTTCCCGCTCGGCTTCGCGTAGTCGAGCGGCACCTTCACCGACGCGCACTGGAGCGTCGGGGAGTTGTCCGTGGCGCACTTCTTCCAGGCGACCTTCGCGGCGGCGGCCTGGACGGTGTTCGCGGAGGGCGACCCGCTGGCGTTGGCGGGGGCGGCTGTGAGCGACCCGGCCAGGACAACGGTGGCACCGCACAGCACGGCTGCGCTTCTTCTCATGAAGTTCTCTCTGAACGATGGGGGGTTCAGGTCCGCGAGGTTCGCGGCCCAGGCCGCATGGTTCCCGAAGATCACACCCCGCAATAACTTATTCGACCAAGACTTGACCGAATTGAGTCATTACTTACTCGTGATTGACTCACAGAAAGGGGTAGTTGCATCAATCTCGGACATGTCACCCCAGGACAATGCCATCCCACCGACGGGGGCGCTCGGCACGTACCGGACGCCCCCGTCTCACTCCGCCGTCACTCCGCGCTCACCCCGCCGTACAACTCACACTCGGCACACCCCCACCCCCGGGCGCGCCCCCGAAGCCGAAGCTCGCCGAACCACCCGCGGCCACGGCACCGTTGTGCGCCGCGTTGGTCGCGGTGACCGTCGCCCCGCTCTGCGTGTACGACGCGTTCCACATGGTCGCGACCCGCTGCGAGCCGGGCCAGGTCCAGGTGACCTTCCAGGAGGTGATCGCGGTCGTACCGGTGTTGGTGACCTTCACGTCGGCGTTGAAGCCGCCGCCCCAGTCGCTGCTGACGGTGTAGGCGGCGGTGCAGGCGGCCGTTCCGCCACCGGGGTCGCCGGGATCGCCCGGATCTCCCGGGTCGCCGGGGCCGGTGCCGCCGGGCGGGAAGCCCGGGGCCTTGATGCTCGTCAGGTAGCCGTCCTTGACGGTGTCCACCGTCTGCCAGTCGTCCTTCAGGATGCCGCCGGTGTCACCGGAGTTGGGGTTCCAGGACCAGAAGGTCCAGTGGAAGGAGTCCGAGCCGTAGGTGGCGGTCGAGCGCAGGTACGTGACCAGGGCGGCCAGCCACCGCTGGTCGATCGTGGACTGGAGCGTCGTACCGAACTCGCCGACCCACACCGGCGCGATGTTCTGCTTGAAGATGTAGCCCCAGTACTTGTCCCAGATGCCGGGCATGTTGGCCGGGAAGGACGGGTCGCTGAACCAGCTCTGCTGGGCGACGCTCGTGGCGTAGTCGTGGGCCGAGTACACGACACGGTTGGCGACGTCGAGCTGCACCGGGTACTGGGCCACGCCCATCAGGTTGCCGCCCCACCAGCCCGAGACACCGTTGAACGTCTGGACACCCTCGACGAGGATCAGCAGGTCGGGGTTGACGGACAGGACCGCGTTGCCGGCGCGCTGGGCGGCCAGCCGCCAGTCCCTGGCCGTGTCGCCGCAGCCCCAGCAGGCGGGGTCGTGGGGCTCGTTGTGGAGGTCGATGCCGACGACCGTCGAGTTGCCCTTGTAGCGCGTGGCCAGCGCCTTCAGATTGGTGATCCACGTCGTCTCGGGGACGGCCGAGGTGTACCAGAGCGCCGACTGGCCCGCCCCGTCCGGGCGATGCCGGTCGAGGATGATCTTCAGGCCGCTCCGACCGGCGTGCGCGACGATCTTGTCCAGGACCTGGAGCGAGGTCAGTCCTTGCAGGTCGGCGTTCTTGCCGTCGGAGTGATTCAGGCTGTCGGGCATGGTGCCGGGCTTGAGGATGTCGTCGCTGTAGGGCATCCGGATGGTGTTGTAGCCCAGCGACTTCATCTGGTCGATCATGCTCTTGTAGTCGCGGGACCAGAGCCCGTGGGGGACGTGGTTGGCGGTCTCGAAGCCGAACCAGTTGATGCCGGCGATGCGGACCGACTGGCCGGACGCGTCCAGGATCTGCCGGCCGCTGGTACGCCAGTAGCCGGCACCGGCCTCCACCGCGGCGACGTCGGCCGCACCGGCCTCCGCCTCGGTGGC
>NZ_LRTR01000728.1 GCF_001550375.1 Streptomyces europaeiscabiei
ACTAGTAGTGCTTGGTCAGGTTCATTCGTCGGTGGTGTGTCCGGTTGAGGGGCTGCGTCGTTGACCGGGTGTGACACCTGAGGAGTTGGATGAAGTCCGGTGCCGTCTGGAGGACTTCGCGGCGGATGTGTTCGAGCCGTTCGCGCGGGCCGATCAGCGTCGGTGGGGCGGGGTCTATCTGCGGGGACTGCTGCTGGACGGGCAGCGCAAGTCGGTGGAACCGATGGCCGCCCGGCTGGGTGAGGACGGCAACCGGCAGGCCCTGGCCCACTTCATCACCACCAGCCCGTGGGAGGCGGCGCATGTCCGAGCCCGACTCGCGTGGAAGATGGCTCCAGCGATCAACCCGACCGCGCTGATCATCGATGACACAGGCTTCCTCAAGGACGGCAACGCCTCGGCCTGTGTGTCGCGGCAGTACACCGGCACCGCCGGCAAAGTCACCAACTGCCAGGCGGGCGTGTCCTTGCACCTGGCCTCGGATACCGCCTCGGCGGCGATCGACTGGCGCTTGTTCCTGCCCAAGAGCTGGGATCCCGCCTCGCCGCTGGCCGACCCGGGCAAGGTGGCCCGCCGCGAGCGGTGCGGCATCCCGCCGGATATGGGCCATGTCGAGAAGTGGCAGCTGGCCCTGGACATGATCGACGAGACCCGGTCCTGGGGCGTCGATGTGCCCCTGGTCGTGGCCGACGGCGGCTACGGGGACACCGCGGCCTTCCGGCTCGGTCTGGAGGAACGCGGGCTGCACTACGTGGTGGGCAGCTCGACCACCGTCACTGCCCACCCACACGACGCGACGCTTCACATCCCGCCCCACAGCGGCCGCGGGCGCCCGCCCCAGCCGGCTTACCCCAAGACGCCGAGGAGCGTGAAGGAGCTGGTCATCGCTGCGGGGAAGCAGGCGGCTCGGCCGGTGCAGTGGCGGGAGGGCTCCCGCCCAGGCAGCGGCCGCAGCGGGTTCAAGCGGATGTACTCGCGGTTCGTGGCACTGCGGATCAGGCCCGCCGGACGCGAGATCCGCAAGGCCGTCGAGGGAGCCGAGTTGCCCGCGTGCTGGCTGCTGGCCGAATGGCCCGCCACCGAGCCGGAGCCGGTGCAGTTCTGGCTCTCCAACCTGCCCGACGACACTCCACTCACCACGCTGGTGCGGCTGGCCAAGCTCCGCTGGCGCATCGAGCACGACTACCGCGAGATGAAGCAGGCCCTGGGCCTGGCCCACTTCGAGGGCCGCACCTGGAACGGCTGGCACCACCACGTCACCCTCGTCTCCGCCGCCCACGCCTTCTGCACGCTCCAGCGACTGGCCCGGACCCCAAAAGGGACGGCGCCGGCCTGAGCCTCTACCAGGTCGTCCGCGAGATGCAGTTACTCCTCGCGGTCTGGACCGGCGCCTGCCCCACCTGTCACCGCGACATACCCACAGCGATACCAACCTGACCAAGCACTACTAG
>NZ_LRTR01000073.1 GCF_001550375.1 Streptomyces europaeiscabiei
CACCCGCCCACAGCGCGGCGGCGTCGACGACGAGGGTGGGGTCGGCGAGGCTGTGCACCTGGACGACGGCCGCGCCCGCCCGCGAGGCGCCTTCGCTGTCGTCGAAGAGGTCGTGTGCCGCCAGGTCCAGGCGCAGGGAGACCCGTACGCCCGCGTCCATGCCGGCGGCGACCTCGGCCGCCCAGTCGCGGGCGTGCGGCAGTCGCTGCCCGGCGTGCGCGGCGAACGGTTTCCCGGAGACGTACGGCGCCGCCGGGCCGCGTGGCAGCGTGTCGGCGACCGCGTCCAGGAAGGACCGCATCAGCGGCTCCGGCTCGGGCAGCCGCAGCGGTCCCCCGCCGGGCAGCGGGACCGCGTGGCCTTCGTACGGCAGTGCCGCGGCGACGGCCCTGAGGTGCGCGATGTCCTCCGGGTCGAGCGGTCCCGCCCGCCACGCGTCGTACCCCTCGGCGGTCAGTCCCGGCAGCAGCCGCCCCCGGGCGATCAGTCGCAGCGCGTGCAGTGCGGCCGC
>NZ_LRTR01000729.1 GCF_001550375.1 Streptomyces europaeiscabiei
GACGGCGACCGGAACGGAGGCGGAGCAGCCCTGCGACGCAGCGGGTTCCGTGCGGCCGCCGACCTCTCGGCCGCGCTCACCGCGGAGGCCGACCGCCGCTCCCGCGATGTCTTCGGCCGCATCACCGACCCCGACCCGGACCGCTACGCGCGCGCCTGGCTCGCCACCGCGGTCTACCTGGCCGGCACCGAACGCGCCCTGGTCCAGGCCACCTGGCAGCCACCGGCCTCCGGCACCTGACCGTCGGCCGACCTCCGCACGACGCGTTCGGCCCCGCCTCCGCCGACCGGGTCGGACGCGTCACCGCCACCCGATTCCCCCTCCCTGCAGGGCAGTCGAGGTGATCCGACGGATCTCGGTGCGGTACTGATCGCGGTGGGGGTGCGGGAGGAACCCTCGGGGCCATGCTGCTCACCCCGGCCCGGTGCCGAACGGGCCGAGACGGGATCTCCTGTTCAGTTCCGGCCCGAGGGCTGCGGCACCGGCTCCTCCGCCTCCCGGCACCGGGAGGGCTCCTGGTGCCGGGAGGGCAAGTCGTGGCGGAGGCTCGATTCGAGGGCGTCGAGGGCCTCTCGGGCGGCCAGGATCCGGACGCGCAGTTCGTCCTCGGCGGCAGCGGTGCACCCGCCTGCGGCCGGTCGGGCCGCACTCGGCGCCCGGCCCCTCTCCTGCTGTCCCGGCTCCGTCCCCTGTTGCCCCGGCTCCGTCTCCCGCTGTTCCCGCTCCGCCATCTCCTGTTCCCGCTCCTGTTCCCGTTCCATCTCGCGGGCCTCGTCCAGGGAGCTGATGACGACACCGATGAGGACGTTGACGAGGACGAAGGAGGCGAACAGGACGTAGGAGGCGTAGTAGACGATGCTCCAGCGGGAGATCTCCAGGCCCGCGCGGACCGCGTCGCCGAGGCCGTCCAGGGTCATCAGCAGGAAGAGGGTGAGGACGGCGCGGCCGAGGGAGCCGAAGTGCTCGGGGTCGTGGTCGGCGAAGAAGACCCAGCCGACCATGGCGTAGACGTACAGCAGCAGGGCGCCGACGAGCAGGAAGCTGAAGGTGCCGGGCAGACTGCGGCCCACGGCGACCATGAAGACGCGGAGTTGGGGCAGGAAGCGGGCGGTGCGCAGGACGCGGGCCAGACGCAGCAGCCGCAGGACGGTGCCGTTCTCGCGGGCCACGGGCAGGAACGCGGAGACCACGACGGCCAGGTCGAACAGGTTCCACGGGTCGCGGAGGAAGTCACGGGGGCGGTCGGCGTGCGCACAGGCACGCAGGAGTATCTCGGCCGTGAAGGCGACCAGGAAGGCGTGTTCGGCGAGGCGTAACCACACGCCCCAGCCCGCCACCAGCGCGCTGTACGTCTCCACGCCCAGCAGCGCCGCGTTGGTGAGGATCAGGGCGAACACGGTGACGCCGAACCAGCGGGCCTCCGTGACGGCGCGGGCCCATTCCGCGAGCGCCCGGCGCAGGGGCCGCCGGTCCGTGGTCGAACGGTCGTGCTGGTCGGTCATCCTGCTGTACCTGCTCCTTCACGCAGCGCGATGTCCCGCCGACCGGGACGGTCGGCGGGACCGGTTGAGCGATCACGCTCCAGGAGACTTCTACCGCACTGTCGATGCGCGGTGTGCCGACGGCGGCCGGTCAGGCAGCCCGGGGTCGCAGATGACGCGCCGGCCTGTCGTCCAGGCCGACCAGCCCGGTGAGGCGGCCCGTGTCGTCGCGGACGACGGCGAGGGTGGCGCGATGCCGGCGCAGGCCGTCGTCGCCTCGGCCACGGTCGCATCGTCCGGCAGCTCCGGTACCGGGTGGGCGGGCGAGGGCACGGGCCGTGAGCGTACGGGCCCTTCGTCCGGTCGACCAGGGCGTCGCGGGCGGGCATCGAGCCGAGGACGGTGGTGTCCTCGGCGCGGACGAGGAGGCGGGTGCGGTCGTGCGCGGTGGCGGCGCGGAGGACGGTCTCGACGTCGGCGTCCGCGTTGACGGCGGTGATCTCGGAGGCCGGGACCGCGAGGTCACGCGCCTTGGGTCCCCGGCTCCGTGTCGCCCCTGGCCGCCTGTCGCACCCCGAGCGCCCTGGACGAACCGGTGGATCGGCCCACGCCCGCCGCCGAGGTTCCGCCGGGCGACTGGACGCCTGATGTACGGGCGGCGCTGAACCTGTTCGGCACCGAAGCGGCAGTCACCCGGCCCGGCGGTCTCACTTCCGGCCGGGCGCTCCCGCGCGCAGGCCGCGCATGACGAGGTCGAAGAGGCCGGCGGCCCGAGGCCGCCAGTCGCCGTGCGGGGCGATCTGCCAGATGCCGGCGATGGCGAGGAGAAAGTCGTCGGCGCTCACTCCAGGACGGATGGTGCCGGCTTCGTGGTTGGCATTGAGCAGGAGTTCGATCGCGGCGACCAGGAGCGGGTATCCGGGTTTCGCCGGGGCACCCGTCGCGGCGGTGGCCCGGCGCAGCGCGTCGGCCAGACCCGCCTTGGCCGTGGCGTAGCGGGCGAGGCCGTCCATCCACTCCCGCAGAGCCTGGTCGGGCTCCCGGTTCCGCAGCAACTCGGCGGCGCTGTCGACGAGTTGCTGGACCTCCTGGCGGTGGACCTCCAGGACCAGCGCCTCACGGCTGGGGAAGTTGCGGTAGAACGTGGCCTGCCCGACGCCCGCCTTCTTGGCGATCACGCTGATCGGGACGTCGGCGGAACGCGACAGCTCGGCCAGCGCCACCTCCAGGATGCGCTCACGATTCCGCTGTGCGTCGGACCGCTGGGGCACCTCACTCGTCGACACCACTCGCCCTCCGCCCTGACACACGTTCGGCACTGGCGGACAGATATCCACTTAGGGCTACCTTACCGCGATTTGCGGCCAGCACGAACGTCTGCCCGCCACCCCGCCGCCGTCATGACGATCGCCATGGAGCGGTGCGCCGTCCCGCTGCGACAATCACCACAGGAGGTACCGGCGACCGTGAACACCGCGCAGGGCTGTCCGGGCTTCGAACAGCGCCGGGCGTCGGCCGCGACGCTGACGGACGCCGTGCTCGTGCCCGAGGTCAGCTGATTCGCCCCGCTCGCGCAGGTCGGTCTCCAGGCGCACTTCGTGGAGCGGCCGAAGCCTGCGGAACTCCACAGCCCGCGCCGACGTGGTGGGTCGATCTCCGGGTCATCGACGAGGGCAGCCGGGGTTCCGGCGGCGGAGTCCTCCCGGTCCTCTCGCTCCTCCCTCCACAGCGGTGTGTTCACCGAGGAGAAGGCCGACGCGCTCCGCACAGCCGTCGGCACCTGAGGCCCCGGGCGCATGAGGTCGGCCCCGCCTGGGACGGCGGCCGCTCCGTCAGCCGGCCGGCAGGGCTCGCCGCAGGATTGCGTCCAGGTCGGCGGTGCCCGGGAGGGTGCCGAAGGCGTACCCCCAGTCGCCGTCGAGCCGGGTCGCGCAGAAGGCGTCGGCGACCGCGGGCGGGGCATGGCGGACCAGCAGGGCGGCCTGCAGGGTCAGGGCCATCCGCTCCACCAGACGCCGGGCACCGGTCTGGTCGGCCTCGCGGAGCGCATCCTTGAGCCGGGTGGTGGCCGCGTCGAGCCGGGCGTTCGCGCCCCGAGCCAGGGCGAGTTCAGCGAACAGCGCCTCCGCGGTACCGGGGTTCCGGTTCAACGCCCGCAGCACGTCGAGGGCGTTGACGTTGCCCGAGCCCTCCCAGATCGACAGCAGGGGTGCCTCGCGGTAGTGGCGGGGCATGCCCGAGTCCTCGACGTAGCCGTTGCCGCCCAGGCACTCCAGCGCCTCGGCGGTGAAGGCCGGACCCCGCTTGGTCACCCAGTACTTGCCGACGGCGGTGGCGATCCGGCGGAACATCCGCTCGCCCTCGTCCCCGCGCACCGCCCGGTCGGCGGCGCCGGCCAGCCGCAGGGTGAGGGTGGTGGCCGCCTCGGACTCCAGCGCGAGATCGGCCAGGACGTTGCGCATGAGGGGCTGGTCGAGCAGCCGCGCACCGAACGCGCGTCGGTGGCGTGCGTGGTGGCCCGCCTCGACGAGCGTCTTGCGCATCAGCGTCGCCGAGCCCATCACGCAGTCGAGGCGGGTGCAGTTGACCATCTCGATGATGGTCTTCACGCCCTGCCCCTCGGGCCCGACCCGCCAGGCCACGGTGCCGTCGAACTCCGGCTCCGAGGACGCGTTGGAGCGGTTGCCCAGCTTGTCCTTGAGCCGCTGGATGCGGAAGGTGTTGCGGCTGCCGTCGGGCAGGACGCGCGGCACCAGGAAGCAGGTCAGCCCGTCCGGCGCCTGGGCCAGCACCAGGAACAGGTCGCACATCGGCGCCGACGTGAACCACTTGTGCCCGCGCAGGGTGTAAACACCGGGCTCGGCACTGGGCGTCACCGTCGTCGTGTTCGCGCGTACGTCGCTGCCGCCCTGTTTCTCGGTCATCCCCATCCCGGCGAGCAGCCCGCGCTTCTCGGTGGGCACCCGCAGGCCCGGCTCGTACTCCCGGCCGGTCAGCAGCGGTTCGTACACGGCGGCCAGTTCCGGCTGCCGACGCAGCGCGGGCACGACCGCGTACGTCATCGAGGTCGGACAGGTGTGCCCGGCCTCCGTGTGGCCCCACACCAGGGCGCCCGCCGTGCGCGCGACATGGGCGCCGGGCCGGTCGTCCGCCCAGGCCGCGCCCGCCAGGCCCTCGCCCACCGCGGTCCGCATCAGGTGGTGCCAGCTGGGGTGGAAGTCGGCCTCGTCGACGCGGTTGCCATAACGGTCGTGGGTACGCAGTTCCGGCGTGTACCGGTTGGCCTGCTCGGCCCACTCCTGCGCCTCCGCGCCACCCGCGGTGAGCCCCAGCCGCCGGATGTCCTTCTCGGCCCACTCCGCACCCTCCCGGCGCAGCCCCTCCAGCAGGGCCACGTCCTCGGAGGCGTCGTACGGGGTGAGGGGTGGCGGCTGGTTGGTGACGTCGTGGGTGGCGTACTGCGGCTGTGTGTGCGCGAGTATCGAGACCATGCGGCGAGTATTGCACTATTCCTGCGGTCGCAGCCATGCCGTAACAGTGATCGCGTGCCCCGTACAGTACGGGGTCATGCAGACGAACGCACCGGGGCGGCCCACCGAACTCGAACTGCGGCCGCTGTCCGCGCGGTCGGTCGTCCTCAGCCTGCTGCTGGGCATGCATCCGCCGGAGCTGCCCGTGAAGGATCTGGTGCGCCATGTGGAGGCGTTCGGCATCTCCGGGTCCACGCTGCGGGCCGCGCTCAGCCGGATGGTGTCGGCCGGGGACCTGCGGCGCGCGGACGCCGTGTACCGCCTCAGCGACCGGCTCCTCGACCGCCAACGCCGCCAGGACGAGTCGGTGCACCCCGAGACCCGGCCGTGGAGCGGCGACTGGGAGATGGTCGTCGTCACCACGGCCGGCCGCCGCCCCGCCGACCGAGCCGACCTCCGTGCTCGCCTGACGGCCCTGCGACTCGCCGAGCTACGCGAGGGCGTGTGGCTGCGCCCGGACAACCTGCGGCGCGCCCGGCCGCCGGAGATCGGCCCGACGGTCCAGTACTTCACCGGCCGCCCGGAGCAGCCGGCCCGGCATCCGACCGCCGCAGGCTCGGAGGCCGAGGACCTGGCCGCGGGGGACGGCCACCTGCCCGCCGGGAACTTGGCGGCGAGCCTGTGGCCGCTGGAGGCCTGGGCCGCCACCGCCGAGGCACTGCTCACCCACATCGAGCGGACCCGTCGGCCCGCCGACCGCTTCACCGCCCTCGCGGCCGCCGTACGGCATCTGCTCGCCGACCCCGTCCTGCCCCCCGAACTCCTGCCGGAGGGCTGGCCGGGACCCGCGCTGCGGGCCGCGTACACGACCTACCGGCGGGAGCTGCTCGAGACGGTACTGGGACGCACGGACTGAGAGACGCACGCCGTTGCCACGCCGTGCGACGTGCCGCCAGGAGCGGTGCGCAATGAACCGCGGTCGGCAGGGGCTCAGGCCACGGGTGACACCGAAGAACTGCCCCTGCTCGACATGCACCTCACCAGCGTCACCCTGCGCTCCCCGAGAAGCGCCCATGGCGGGTCTTCGACGCGCCGACGACTGACAGAGCTCGAACACCGACGGGCGGCGACGGCCGCACCGGGCCGTGAACCGCGGGGCACCGCATGACGAACCCCGCACGAGTGGTGCCGGTCACGCAAGCCGACGCACCCCTGTGATCCACGTGTGACCACCGCACCGTAATCTCCAACCTCGGCCAGGGAGTTCACGGGGGCACGGTCGATCGGGGGACGGCACATGACATATCGGCGTGCGGCGATACCGGCGGTGGTCGGCGGGCTGCTGCTCACCGCGCTGTTGTGGTGGGCGGGGGCGAGCGAGAGCGCGTTGCGGCTGCAGGGCTCCACCGACGTGCTGGGCGCGCAGGCCGCAGCCGACCTCGAACGCTGGCTCGCCCCGTGGTCGTACGACCCGCCGGCCTCGTCGCAGCTCGGCGCGGCGGTGGGCGGGGTCGGGGACACGTTCCAGAGCGACAGCTCCCGTTACGGCTCGCTGTACTCGACCGCGCTGCAGATCCGGTTCGCCGCCGTCCTCGCCTTTTTCGTGCCCGGGGCGCTGCTCCTGGTCCGCAGGCTGCCGCCGGTGCGCGGGCGGCTGACGGCGGCCCTGCTCGCGGTGTGGGCCTGGGGTGTCGTGGCGGGCACGCTGGCGGTCACCGTCTCCGCGCCGTGGCTGATCGCCTCGCAGGGACACGGCAGTTACCGCTTCCTGCCCCAGCTCGCGGGCGTGATCTCCTCCGGGCGGCAGGTCCTGGTGGCGACGGCGCTGGTCGCCGCCGTGGCGACGGTACTGGTGGCGCGGGTCACCGCCCAGGGCGCCGGTCCGCTGCCGCGGGAGGTCGTCCCGGCACGCGCCGCCCGCCTGGCCGCGACCGCCGGAACCGCGGTGATCGCACTGTCCCTCGTGGTCCTCTCCCACCAGTCGGTCGCCGCCACCCTCCAGACGGCCTTCTCGGGCGGCGGACTGCTCTCCGAACCCGGCGACCTCCTGCGCCAGTGGCTGCTGCTCGGCGCCTGGTCGGGCCCGGCGGGCACACCGCTCGGCGACTGGCTCCTGTACCGCGCCCTCGACGTCGTGCTGCTCGCCGTGGTGTGGTGGTCCCTGCGCCTGCTGCCCGGCCTGCTCACCCGGGCCGGCGTTCCCGCTCTCGCGGTCGGCGCCGTCTGCGCGACCGTCCTCGGCCTGCTGACCAGCCAGTTCCTGCGGATGCTGGTCGACGGGACGCAGCTGCGCTGGGACCTGACCGTGGCCGCCGGCTTCGGCGACGGCATCCCGGCCGCCCTGACCTGGGGCCTGGTGGCGGGAGTCACGACCGCCCTCACGCTCCGGGTGGCCGTGGCCCGCACGCGGACCACGGACCCCTCGTGACGACCCCGGCGGCGAGGCCGTAGGAGACCCGCGCGGAGCGAGGCCCGCCCACGGCGGTTCGGCCTCAGACCATGGGGTCGAACCAGGTGACCGCGTCGGACATCGTCTGCTTGATGCGGAAGAGCGCGAACTCGCTCAGGTCCGGCAGGGCGTCCAGCGAGAACCAGCCGACGTCGAGGGACTCGTCGTCGTTGACGCGCGCCTCGCCGCCGACGGCGCGGCAGTGGAACGTGGTGTCCATGTACTGGCAGACGTCCCCGTTGTCGTACCGCACCGGGTCCAACGCCTGGACGAGGACGACCCGTTCGGGCACGCACCGGACCGCCGTCTCCTCGTAGACCTCCCGCACGGCACAGGCCGCCGGCTGCTCCCCCGGGTCCGGGATGCCGCCGATGAGCGACCACTTGCCGTTGTCGGACCGACGGTTGAGCAGCACTCTGCCCTCGTCGTCGAGGACGAGGGCGGTGACTCCGGGGAGCCAGAGCAGCTGGTTGCCGGCGGAGGCACGGAGTGTGCGGATGAAATCAGGGGTAGCCATGGAGCCGACCCTAACGGGCCGGTTCCGTCACCCCCGCCCTTCCGGGACGCGCACGCGAGGCGTACGGCTACACGCCACCGGCGCGCCTCCCGCGCACACCGGCCCCGATCGCCCAGCCGAGCCCACCGGCCGCGACCAGCACCAGAAGCATCTCGGGCGCGATGCCGAGCCGGGTGGCGGGCGTCTCGGAGGAACGCAGCGGCACCTTCTGGACCAGCGAGTCCGGGACGAACATGCCCGTCTTCTGGGTGATCCTGCCGTCCGGCATGATGATCGCGCTGACTCCGCTGGTCACCGGCACGGTGACGGTGCGACTGTGCTCGACGGCGCGGACCCGGGACATGGCGAGCTGCTGGTAGGTCATCTCGCTGCGGTCGAAGGTCGCGTTGTTGCTCGGCACCGAGATCAGCTGCGCGCCGTCGGTGACCTCGGAGCGCACGGCCCAGTCGAAGGCCGCCTCGTAGCAGGTGACGAGGCCGACCTTGGCGCCGTCCATGGTGAACACACCCGGCTGGGAGCCCCGGCTGAAGTCCTTGCGGACCATGGACGTCCACTCGCTGTTGATGGCGCCGATGAGTGACCGCAGGGGAAGGTACTCGCCGAACGGCTGGATCTGCCGCTTGTCGTAGGTGTCGACGGGGCCCTTCTCCGGGTCCCAGAGGATCTGCTCGTTGTAGAGCCTGCCGTCCCGCTCGACGACACCACCGACGGAGATGGGGGCGCCGATGGCGGCGGCCGCCTTGTCGATCACCGCGCGGGCGTCGGGGTTGGCGAAGGGGTCGATGTCGGAGGAGTTCTCCGGCCAGAGCACGAAGTCGGGCCGGTCGACCTTGCCGGCCTTGACCTCGGCGGCCAGCCGCTCGGTCTCCTTGGCGTGGTAGTCGAGCACGGCCCGCCGCTGGGCGTTGAAGTCGAGTCCCAGGCGTGGCACGTTGCCCTGGATGACCGCCACGGTCGCGGTGCCGTCCTCGGCCTCGTCGCTCACCAGGGCACGGGAGGCGAGGGCGCCGGCCAGGGGGACGGCCACGGACAGCGCCGCCACGGCCGCGGTGCCCCGGCGTACGGCCGCACCGGTCCGCCGGTTCTCGACGACCAGCCGCACCAGTTCGTACAGACCGAAGCCGCACAGGACGACCGCGAAGCCGAGCACCGGGGTACCGCCGAGCGCGGCGAGCGGCAGGAAGACGCCGTCCGCCTGGCCGAAGGCGATCTTGCCCCAGGGGAAGCCGCTGAACGGGGCCCGCGCGCGTGCCGCCTCACCGGCGACCCACAGCGCGGCGGCCCACACCGGCCAGCCGGGCAGCTTCGACACGACGGCGACACCCGCGCCGACGAGGGCCACGAACACCGCCTCGATCACGACGAGCGCGAGCCACGGTCCGGGGCCCACCTCCACGCCGGTCCACACCAGCAGCGGCAACAGGAATCCGAGGCCGAAGAGATAGCCGAGGCCGAGGCCCGCCTTCCAGCCGCGTCCGCGCAGCACCCAGCCGAAGACCGCGAAGGCCGGCAGGGCCAGCCACCACAGGGTCCGGGGCGGGAAGCTGACGTAGAGCAGCACCCCGGAGAGCGTCGCGGCGGCGGCCGGAAGGAGTCGGCCGACCCATCGGGAGACCCGGGAAACGGGCGCGGCCTGGGGTTCGAGCTGTTCCGGCTCGTCTACGGGAGTGGCGGTGACGGTCACTCGGGGAGTGTACGGCGCGTCGCCCCGGCGCCGACAGCGCGGCCCGTGCGTCTCGGGTGAGGCTTTTGTCGCACACCAGGCGCAACGTTCCTGCGCAACTCGTCCACAAACCGGCGCATCACCCGTTACGGTGTGCGCGAGCCTCTGACGTGCGGCCGGACGGGGTCCGGGCGGTCGAGGCCCGTCACACGTGAGAGACGTCGGGGGGCGACGGGTTGGGGTCCACGGGGACACGGTCCGCGGCCGGAGGGCCGGCCGCTCGGGAGAGACGGAACGTCTCCGATGTCACGGGCGTGCTCGTGCTCGGGGCGTGCGCGGCCTGGTCGTTGACCACGGCGGCGGCGCGGGGCGGCCGTCCGGAGGGTGTGCTGCTGGCGGTGCTCGCGCTGGCGGCCGGTTACGCGGCGGGCCGGATCTGCGGGTCCCTGCTGCCGGTGCTGGCGCCGTCCGCCGGAGCGCTGGCCGGTCTCGGTCTGGCGATCACCACCCCGCACGACATCGCCGGCTCGCCGGTGCTCTCGCCGCTCGGGCAGACCGGTGCGACGGCCGCGCTGCTGGCCCTGTCCGCGG
>NZ_LRTR01000730.1 GCF_001550375.1 Streptomyces europaeiscabiei
GTCCCCGCCCGGAGATCGCGGCGCCGCCGACGCCCGCCGACGTGATCGGCACGCCGACGGCCGCCGTGCGCGGCGACGACCCGGTGGTCTTCCTGCGAGCACAGGGCTCCGTTGCCGTGAAGGGCCCGCCCCGCCGCCGGGCGACGGCGTCGAGCTGGGCTGCGCCCGGGTCGTAGCTCACTCGTCCGGACCTCGCGCCCGGTGGTTGTCGGGGAGAGCCCGTATCAGGTTGGGTGGGGCGGAACTCCCGTTCCGGTCGTCGCCGACGAGGGCTTCGGGCCGCTGGACGCGCCCGTCCGGCGGGTGGCGGGGGAGTGCGTGCCGCTGCGTTCGCCCACGCCCCCCCAGGAGCGGGTCATCTCCGGCGTCGGCCGGGTCATGAGGACGGTCCGCGACCGCATCGCATACTGACTGCCCGTCAGCTTTCACGCGGACCCACCTCTGGGAGGAACGGCGATGACCAAACGGATGCTCCTGCGCTCGGGCCATGTCGTCTCGATGGATCCGGCCATCGGTGACCTGCCCGAGGGCGACGTCCTCATCGAGGACGGCACCATCACGGCGGTCGAACGCGAGATCGACGCGGACGTGGACGCCGAGGTGCTCGACATGACCGGCCGCATCGTCATCCCCGGCTTCGTCGACACCCACCGCCACACCTGGGAGGCGTCGATCCGCGGCTGCGCCCCCGACGCCACCCTCGACGACTACTTCGTCGACGTCCTCGACACCTTCGCGCCCGTCTACACCCCCGAGGACGTGTACGCGGGCAACCTGGCCGGCACCCTGGAGTGCCTCAACGCGGGCATCACCACCCTCGTCGACTGGTCGCACATCAACAACACACCCGAGCACCCGGACGCCGCGATCCGGGCACTGACGGAGACCGGCATCCGCGCCCAGTACGCGTACGGCAGCGCCAACACCTCACTCGCCGACTACTGGTTCGACAGCGAGATCGCGGTACCCGGTGACGACGTACGCCGTGTCCGTGACCGGTACTTCGCCTCCGACGACGGCCTGCTCACCATGGCGCTGGCCACGCGCGGCCCAGGCTTCTGCACCGACGACGTCGTCACCCGGGAATGGGGCCTCGCCCGTGAACTGGGCATCCCGATCACCGTGCACGTCGCCATGGGCCGCCTGGCCGGACGCTTCGGCATGGTCAGGCAGTTGCACGAGCTTGGCCTGCTCGGCCCCGACACGACCTACGTCCACTGCTGCCACCTCAGCGAGGACGAGTGGCGGATGGTGGCCGACAGCGGGGGCACCGTGTCCATCGCCGCCCAGGTGGAGACCCAGATGGGTCACGGCTGGCCCCCCGTGATGCAGGCGATCGAGCACGGACTGCGGCCGTCCCTGAGCATCGACGTCGTCACCACCGTGCCCGGCGACATGTTCACCCAGATCCGGGCCGCCTTCGCCGCCGAACGGGCCCGGGTCAACGCCGACTGCTGGCAGGCCAACCTGCCCGTGCCGAAAACGATGTTGACGGCACGCCGGATGCTGGAGATCGCCACGCTCAACGGGGCTCACGTGGCCGGCGTGGAGGACCGTACCGGCTCCCTCACCCCCGGCAAGCGGGCCGACATCGTCGCCCTCGACGCCACCGCCCTCAACATGGCGCCCGTGCACGACGCGACGGCGGCCGTGACCCTCTGTGCGGACGTCTCCAACGTGGAGACGGTCATCGTCGACGGCGTGGTCCGCAAGCGCGACGGCAGACTGCTCGCGGACGCCGGACGGGCCCGCCGCCTGGTCGAGGAATCACGTGACCGGCTGCTGGCGGCCGTGGCGGCGGCGAGGAAGCCGGACGCATGACGCACGCTGTGATACGCCGCGCCGCCGAGACCTCCGACCGCCGTACGACGGCGGGGAGTCCCGGCGGCGCGCGGTCGTCGGTGAGACGGAAGGCGTCATGCGCACCGGCTTCGCCGTCTGAGAACCACGGTCCCGCGGCAGGGCCGACGCCCACGTTCACTCGTACGAGGAGAGCTTCCACATCCTCTCCGGCGACCGCTCGGGCGACGCGGGTTTCCCGAATGCGCCGAAGGGGGCGGCTGCCGCGCCGACGCCCCCGCCCGTCTGCCGCGCAGTCAGTCCTCGCGCGGCCAGTTCTCGGCCTCGAACATCCAGCGCTGCTTCTCCAACTCGTAGGTGAGGGAGATCAGGAGGTCCTGCGTGACCTTGTCGGCCTCCTCCGTGGCGTCGATACGCTCGCGCAGCCGTCCGATCGCCGTCTCCAGCGCCGCCACCAGCAGCCGTACGACCTCGGTGTCCCGCAGCCAGCCGTCCTTCGGCCCCTGCAGGGCGAACCGTGCCGCCACGGTCTCGGGCCGTCCGTCCGGGGCGACCCCGAGAGCCGCCGCGCGTTCGGCGACCTGATCCGCGAACGACCGTGCCGTGGACACCACCTCGTCGAGTTGCAGGTGGATCGAACGGAACCTCGGTCCCACGATGTTCCAGTGGGCCTGCTTCCCGATCAGCGAGAGCCCCAGCAGATCCACCAGGCTCTCCTGCAGCGCGTCGCCCGCGATCCGGCGGGCGGGCTCGGGAAGGGTGCTCCTCACCATCGTCATTGCTCGTCGCTCCTCATCGCATCGTGCCGGCGAACGCTTCGTGCCGGGCGGCGTCGGCGCTCCCGGCCCTGCGGAGCATTTCGGTGCGCTCCTCCTCGCCCATGCCGCCCCACACGCCGGCCGTCTGCCCGTTGCCGAGCGCCCAGTCGAGGCACTCGCGGCGCACCGGGCAGCCGGCGCAGACACGCTTGGCGGCGGCGACGTCGTCGATCGCCGGCCCTGTGGTGCCCACGGGGAAGAACAGTTCGGGGTCCTCTCCCACGCAGGCCGCTCTCCGCAACCACTCCATGCGGGTCCGGGTGCCCAGGTCGCACAAGCGGAAACGCGGCGTGAAGCAGCAGCTCAGCGCCCCAGCACGCCGTCCACGAACTCCTTGACGTCCGCGAGCACTTCGCCCCTGTTCGTCTCGTTGAACACCTCGTGCCGGGCGCCGGGATAGACGCGCTCGCTCCACTCGGCGCCGCGGAACTCCTCGATCCCCGTACGGCTGCCGGGCAGCGGCACGATCCGGTCGTCGTCGCCGTGCAGCCACAGCAGCGGAAGCGAACCGATGGACCCGCCCTTCGAGATCGTCTCCAGGGTGCGGTCGATCGCCTCCAGCGTCGGCCGCTTGAACGGGCCGTGCCACACCAGCGGATCGTTCGCGTACGCGGCACCGACCCCCATGTCCCGCGAGAGTATCTTCGGATCGAGCGGCACGTCGGGCACCTCCGGCGGCGCGAGCAGTGCCCTCAGCGGCTCCCATATGCCGATCAGCGGCCCGGACAGCACGACCGCGGCGAGCCCCGAGCCGTACTGCTGGGCGTATCGCGCGGCGATCAGACCGCCCATGGAATGACCGATCAGCACCACCGGCAGACCCGGATACGCGGCCCTGGCCAGCACCTCCACGGTGCGCACATCGGTGACCACGGCCTCGAAGTCCTCGATCAGCACCCGCTCGCCCGCCGACCTGCCGTGCCCCATGTGATCGGGACCGAAAACCGCCGCGCCGTGCCGCACCAAGGCGTCGGCCACATGTTCGTACCGGCCGATGTGCTCCCCGTAGCCGTGCACCAGGAGCACGACGTACCGGGCCCCCTCGCACGGCCATTCCCGTGCGGTGACACCGCCCCGCGTACCGGCGAAGCTGTGCTCGCGCGAGTCGGCCATGACTCCTCCAACTACGTCGGTGAAGGTACCCGGGGGATCTTGCCAGCCCGTCGGACGATGGTCCATGGGCCGACCGGGGCGAAAGCCGAACCGGGCGGCGCCGGGGGCGGGAAAGATCGAACCGGGCGCAGTCGGGGCCTTCGGAGTCAGGATCGGAAGGCATCAGGATCGGAAGGCATCAGGATCGGAAGGCGGCAGGGCCAACTGGCGAGACGGTCCTGTCGTGCGCCGATAGGTGCGCATAGCATCGGACCCCGCATGAACACCATGACTCTCTGGCACCTGTCCGTGGCCGAGTTCGCGGTCCTCGCCTTCGCCGCCGTACTCGTCGGCTTCTCGAAGACCGCCGTGAGCGGTGCCAACACGGTCAGCCTCGCGCTCTTCGCGGCGGTCCTGCCCGCCCGCGCCTCGACCGGCGTCCTCCTGCCGATCCTCATCGTCGGGGACGTCCTCGCCGTACTCACCTACCGCAGGCACGCCCACTGGCCCACCCTGTGGAAACTCTTCCCGGCCGTCGGTGCCGGCGTCGTCTTCGGCACGCTGTTCCTGATCTGGGCCGACGACCGGATCGTCCGCACCTCCATCGGCGCGATCCTGCTGCTGATGGCGGCCGTCACGATCTGGCGCCGCCGCACGGTCGACAAGGACGACGAACCCGACGCGATCACCACCCGCGCCGGCCGTGTGAAGGCCCGCTCGTACGGCGTCCTCGGCGGCTTCACCACCATGGTCGCCAACGCCGGCGGCCCCGTGATGTCCATGTACCTGCTCTCGGCGGGCTTCCGGAAGCTCGGCTTCCTGGGTACCTCGGCCTTCTTCTTCCTCATCGTCAACGTCTCCAAGGTCCCCTTCAGCGTGGGTCTCGGCCTCATCGACGGGAAATCCCTGCTGCTGGACGCCGCACTCGCCCTGTTCGTCGTGCCGGGCGCCTTCCTCGGCAAGTGGGCGGTCAACCGCATCAACCAGAAGCTGTTCGAACAGCTGGTGATCGCGGCGACGATCGTGGGCGGCCTGCAGCTGCTTCTCCGCTGACGCCCCCGCCCGGAGGACGTCAGTTCCGGTGCCCGCGGGGACAGCCCGTGGGCCAGGTACTCCCGCGGCGGGCGCTCGGCGATGGTGTCGACGGTGATCGGCCCGCGCGGAACCGATGCCGCCGATGCGGCTGTTCCGCGATCCGCGATCAGCGCCACCGCGGTGACCATGAGCCCGCCCATGCCCAGGTCGCCGAACTTCCCCAGCAGAGCCGTCGACACCGTCTCCGCCGGCGGATTCACCGTCACGACCCACGACATGTGCTCCGCACCGCCCAGGTCCGACACGAGCGTCGGCGACGCCGTCTCCACGATCGTCCGGTCGAGGGCCGTCGGCACCATCCCCGGCCTGATCGACACAGTGCCGACGCTGCGTCGGGTGTCACGGCGCGCCGGCACGCGCCCCTACGTGTCTACCGCTGACCGGAACGAGCCGTCGCATGCCCGGCCTGGTCCCCGCGCAACCGGGGAGCGCACGCCTCCGCGTCCACCGCCCGTCCCTCCCGCTCCACGACGCCGGCCAGCCGCCGCGCCCAGGCTCCCACCCCGGCCAGATCGACACCGTAGGGCTGCCGCCGTCCACTCCCGGCCCCCCACTCCTCGACGGCCCCGGCCCCGCGCCGCAGCAGCAGTGCCCCACCCTTGACGTTCCCGCGTGCCGAGTGCGTGAGGCCCACCGCGAGCTGGGCCAGCCCCCGCCACAGCGGGCGCTCCTCGTCCGGCCCCGACTTCCAGGCGTCCTCGAAGACCTCGTGCGCATGGAACGGCTTTCCCGCGTCCAGCAGCGCCTGCGCCTCGACGACCGTCTCCTCGGGGGCCCGCACCACCCCTTCGGGCTGCCGTTGCACACCCGGCGCCCCGTACGGCAGGGGGCGCCCCAGCCCGTCCCGGGGCCGCGCGCTCCGCGCCCGCCCCTCCTCGTCCCGGTCCCGCCCCCGCGTCGTCCCGTCATCCGCTGTCCCGCTCATGCCTCGATTGTCCCCCGCCGCTCGCCGGCTGCGGGGCGAGGGCCGGACGTACGGTAAAGTGCTCACTGCGCGATCACGCGGTTCACCGCGGACAGCGCACCGGGACGTGGCGCAGCTTGGTAGCGCACTTGACTGGGGGTCAAGGGGTCGCAGGTTCAAATCCTGTCGTCCCGACTCGAAGGAGTCGAAGCTCAGGGGCTGTTTCGGAGCAATCCGAAGCGGCCCCTTCGCTCTGTTCCGAAACGGCCCTGCGCCCTACACGGGTTGCGGGGCGAAGGGACACATTTCGTTCGCTCCGGGCCGGACCACGCCGTAGCTGCTCTCGGGGACCTCGTTCCAGGCGCCGGGCAGATCGCCCAGGGGTTCGGAGACGATGAGGCGGGTCTCGTCGGAGACCTCCCGCAGGAACGCCAGGTCGGGGTGGAGCGAGCGCAGCGTCTCCACCCGGGTGCTGTAGAACAGCGAGCGTGACTTCTTCTGGCTGGAATAGCGGAAGGCCCACAGCGCCTCCCCGTCCGTCACGGCGACCGTCATCTGCAGCGGGAACTCCACCCCGTGCTCGTGACCTGTCCGCTCCACCAGGCCCGCCATCCGCGCGACCGCGCCCGGCGGGTCCTCTTCCAGGCCGAGGGTGAGCGCCAGGTAGAACATCAGCTCGGAGTCCGTCTGTCCTTCGATGTCGGCGAAGAGCTCCGGGGCGACAGCCAGGGAGAGATCCCGCCGGATCAGATGGAAGTCGGCGATCGCGCCGTTGTGCATCCACATCCAGCGGCCGTGGCGGAACGGGTGGCTGTTGGTCTGCTGCACGGCGGTACCCGTCGAGGCCCGGATGTGTGCGAAGAACAGCGGGGAGCGGACGTGGTCGGCGATCTCCCGCAGATTGCGGTTGTTCCAGGCCGGGCCGATGTCGCGGAAGACCGCGGGGGTCTCCAGGTCCGGCGAGTACCAGCCGATGCCGAACCCGTCACCGTTGGTGGTCTCGACGCCCAGCCGGGAGTGCAGACTCTGGTCGATCAGGGAGTGCGCCGGCCTGTAGAGGATCGTGTCGAGCAGGACGGGCGTTCCCGAGTAGGCGAGCCACCGGCACATCGGTTACCACCTTCCTGGCAAACGAGCCGTGGGGGCGAACCGGCCATTCCCATGGTCGTGCGACCGCCCGTTGATCGCCACACGGCGCCCTACCCGGCCGGCGACCGAGCCGGGCACGCGCGGTGTGCCGGACGGGGGACGGTCAGCCCCGATATCCCCGGAGTTTCCGGTACAGCGTGGCACGGGCGATGCCCAGGGACGCCGCCGTGCGGGCCTTGTTGCCCCCGTTGCGGCGGAGGGCCTCCAGGATGGCGGAGCGCTCGGCGTGCTCCATGGGGCTGAGGCGCCGGGCCGCGGGACCCTCACGGACGGCGTCCGGCAGTTCGGCGCGTCGTACGGGCCCGGACGCACGACGCTGTTCGGCCAACGCCCGTACGAGGTGGACGAGTTCGGTGACGTTGCCGGGCCACGGATGCTGCTCCAGTGCGCGCAGGGCGTCCAGTGTCCAGGTGAGCGGGGGCTGTCCGGGGGGCGGCTTCGGAGCCAGGGCGTTCAGCAACTCCCTTATGTCCTCAGGCCGTTCACGCAGCGCGGGAAGGGTGACCGAGCGGGCGGCCAGGGTGTCCAGGAGCCGCTGGAGGCAGGGGCCCGGCGGTGCTCCGGGAGTGTAGGTGACCAGCAGGGGCGCGCCCGGATGTGTTTCGAGGAGGGAGTTGAGCGTCGCGGTGTCGGGTTGCGTGAGCCGCTCGGCATGGCGGATGAGGAGGGCGTGGCCTTCCGCCAACTCGTCGAGCAGGAGGCTGGGTTCGCCCTCCGCCGCGTCGACGACCAGCAGCTCCGGGGCCAGCTCGTGTGCGAGCGCGGTCTTTCCGGTGCCGCGTTCGCCGACGAGCAGCAGCGGCTCGGGCGACCGGGCCAGCTCCGTCGCGCGTCCCACCGCGTGCCGCCACGGCACCGAGTGCCCGGCGAGGGCCACGACACCCCGCCCGAGCGGCACGGCGGCGCCGGCTCCCAGCGGCTCCAGTACGGCGACCGCGCCGATGACCGACCCCCGGTGCGCCACCGGGGCGACCGTCGCGGAACACCGCACCCCGTCCGGGAGCCGCATACGGTACGAGTCCGCGGTCACGCCGGTCACGGCCACCGCTTCGGACGCCGACCCGGGCTCCGCCCTCGTATCCGAGTCGGCCTCGGCCACCGCTTCGCGCTCCGTCGTACCCGGCAGGCCCGCACCTCCGGGCCTCTCCCCGCCGTTCGCGTCCCGCAGCAGCGCGGCCACGCCTCTTTCCAGCGCCTCCAAACCCTCGGGTGACAACAGGCGTCCCGCGGCCTCGCTCACCAGACGGTTGCGGCCGTCGAGGGCGACGACCGCCTGCCTCTGCTCCCGCGCGGCCCGCAGATACGCGTCCAGCAGGACCCGCTCGGCGGGCTGCGACCGGGCCAGGAGCGCCGCCTCGACGGCACCGGCCGCCGCCTCGGCGAGCAAGGCCCACGGATGCGGAGCGCACTCGGCGCAGAGCCCCGAGGTGACCGTCACCGTGCCCACGGTCCGCCCGGTCTCCGGCGCGAGCACGGGCACACTGACCGCCGACACGTCCTGCCACAGATCGAGGAAGTGCTCCGGGCCGTGCACCTCGGCGCGGCGCCGGGTGCGCAGTGCGAGCGCCGCGCTGTTGTTGCCGACCACCTGTTCGGAGAGATCCTGGCAACAGGGATCGCCGGGCGCGCACCCGGTCGCCCACAGCACTCGCAGGCGTTCGTCGGTCAGCAGGAGCGCCGTCCGTCCGGTACCCACGGCGGGGGCGAGCCGTTCGAGCACCGGCCGGGCCGCGGCCAGCAGGGCGGACTCGTCCGGTCGTACGGCGTTCCGGGGCGGGTCGGCGGCCCTGCCGGGCGCGTCGGGCGCGGAGTCCGGCACATCGTGTCGCAGACCGAAGAACCGGGCACGCCTCCAGGCGGCGACGATCTCCTCCGGTACACCGTCCGGCAGTTCGCGCCCTTCGAGGAACAGCTCACGGGCCCTGCGCAGCGACGTCAGGGCAGGGTGGACGGGGAGGTGTTCCGCGGTGGTCACGACACCACTCACCGTACCCGGCGAGGTTGAAGGAGCAACAATCACCCTGGAGCCCGGTGGGCGGGCGGTGAGCACGTGCCCGCCCGTCCACTTGAACGGAAGCGGCCCCTGCCCCGTACGACTCCCGCCCGGCAAACCGTACGCACTGTCTCTTATTGAGACACCCGCGCTCCCGCGCCGCCCTCCATGATCTTGAACGGTCGATGTCTGTCCTCATTCCCTGGAGCGTCTCCCGTGCACACCGTCGAGCCGGATGTCGTGACCGACGTACTGATCGTGGGCAGTGGCCCCGCGGGCGCCTCCGCCGCGCTCGCCCTGAGTACGTACGGCGTCCCGAACATCGTGGTCACCCGTTACGCGCGTCTCGCCGACACGCCCCGGGCGCACATCACCAACCAGCGCACCATGGAGGTGCTGCGCGACCTCGGAGTCGAGGACGAGGTCGTCGCGAAGGCCACGCCGCAGCGGCTGATGGGCGACACGACCTTCTGCACCAGCCTCGCGGGGGAGGAGCTGGGCCGGGTCCGCTCGTGGGGCAACGACCCGCTCGTCCAGGCCGCCCACGAGCTGGCCAGCCCCACCCGCATGTGCGACATGCCGCAACACCTCATGGAGCCCGTGCTCGTCGACGCGGCCGTGGCGCGCGGCACCCGACTGCGCTTCAGCACGGTCTACAAGTCCTTCGTCCAGGACGACGAGGGTGTCACCGTCACCGTCGAGGACAGGCTGCGCGGCGACGAGTACACCATCCGCGCCAAGTACCTCATCGGCGCCGACGGCGGCCGCTCCCAGGTAGCCGAGGACATCGGGCTGCCGATGGGCGGCCAGATGGGCGTGGCCGGCAGCATCAACATCGTCTTCGACATGGACCTGGCGAAGTACACCGCGCACCGCCCGTCCACCCTCTACTGGGTGCTGGCCCCCGGCGCCACCGTCGGCGGCATCGGGGCGGGCCTGGTCCGGTGCGTGCGGCCCTGGAACGAGTGGATGATCGTCTGGGGGTACGACGTCACCGCGGGCGCCCCCGACCTGACCACCGAGTACGCCGAGTCGATCGTCCGCAGGCTGGTCGGCGACGACGAGATCCCGGTGACCGTCAAGTCGTCCTCGGCCTGGACCGTCAACGAGATGTACGCGGAGACCTACTCCAACGGGCGGGTCTTCTGCGCCGGTGACGCCACGCACCGCCACCCGCCGTCCAACGGCCTCGGCTCCAACACCTCCATCCAGGACGCCTACAACCTGGCCTGGAAGCTCAAGCTCGTCCTCGACGGCACCGCGTCCCCCGAGCTGCTCGACACCTACACCGCCGAACGGGCCCCGATCGACAGACAGATCGTCACCCGCGCCAACAAGTCCATCGGCGAGACCGCCCCCGTCTTCGAGGCACTCGACGGGCTCTCCCCGCAGAGCCCCGAACAGCTGTGGGCCAACATCGCCGCCCGCAAGGACGACACCGATGCGGCCGAGAAACAGCGGGCGAAGCTCCGCGAGGCGATCGCGTTCAAGGTGTACGAGTTCAACGCGCACGGCGTCGACCTCAACCAGCGGTACTCCGCCGAAAGCTCTTCGGCGATCGTCCCCGACGGCACGGCGGACCCCGGTTTCGACCGCGACCCCGAGCTGTACCACCAGCCGACGTCCCGCCCCGGCGCCAAACTCCCGCACGCCTGGATCACCTCCGGCACCCGCACCCTGTCCACGCTCGACACCGTCGGCCGGGGCCGCTTCACCCTGCTCACCGGCATCGGCGGCGCCGACTGGATCAGGGCCGCCGCCGCCCAGGACCTGGAGATCGCCACCGTCGTCATCGGCCCCGGCCAGGAGTACGAGGACCCGTACGGCGACTGGGCACGGCTCAGAGAGGTGGCCGACGGGGGAGCCCTCCTCGTACGGCCGGACGGGTACGTCGCCTTCCGCCACGCGACGGCGGCCGCGTCCCCGGACGACGCCGAGCGGTCGCTGACGGGCGCGGTCCGGCGGATTCTCGGGCGTGCCTGAACCGGAGGTCCCGGGGGCAGGCGTCGCGTGAGGGGAAACAGCTGTCGGCTCAGCCGTGGCGGAGCCGCGTGAACAGTCGTAGGAGTGGGGCATGACCACCGAATTCACCACCCGGATCACCGAGGCGGTCGTCGACAGCCTCGACGGCACGGCCGACCCGCGCCTGCGCGAGCTGCTCGCCGCCCTCACCCGCCACCTCCACGCCTTCGTGCGCGAGGCAGAGCCGACGACGGCGGAGTGGGAGCAGGCGATCGCCTTCCTCACGGCGACCGGGCGGGCCTGCACGGACACCCGGCAGGAGTTCGTCCTGCTGTCGGACGTCCTCGGTGTCTCGATGCTGGTCGAGACGATCAACAGCGACGGACGCGGCGGACACGGCGGGAGCGGCGGACGCGGCGGGCGTGATGAGAGGGACGACGAGAGGGACGAGGGCGCTGAGGGGGACGAGAGCGACGTGCGCGGCGGCGTGACGGAGTCGACGGTCCTCGGCCCGTTCCACATGACCGAGTCCCCGGTCCGGGAACTCGGCGCGGACATCGACCTGGTCGGCGGCGGCGAGCCGTGCGTGATCAGCGGACGCGTGCTGTCGAAGGACGGCACTCCGCTGCCCGGTGCCGTCCTCGACGTCTGGCAGGCGAACCCCGAGGGCTACTACGACGTCCAGCAGCCCGACGTCCAGCCGCCGGGCAACGGCCGCGGACTGTTCACGGCGGACGCCGAGGGCCGCTTCTGGTTCCGCACCTGCGTGCCGAGCCCCTACCCCATCCCCACGGACGGCCCTGTCGGTGACCTCCTCCGGGCGACGGCACGGCACCCCTACCGCCCGGCTCACATCCACTTCATCGTCTCGGCCGAGGGGCACACCCCGGTCACCACCCACATCTTCGTGGCCGGCAGTGACCACCTCGACTCGGACGCGGTCTTCGCGGTCAAGGAGAGCCTCGTCCAGGACTTCACGGAGACCGACGACCCCTCCCGGGCCCGGCGGTTCGGCATCGGGAACCCGTTCCGCCACGCCCACTTCGACCTCGTGCTCGACGCGCCGGACACCGCGGGCGCGCTCGACCCGGAGCGTGCGTAGTGGAGTTCGTGTACGAGGCTCAGCCCATGCGGGTCGTCATGCGCCCGGGCGCGTCGGCGACGGCGGTGGCGCAGGAGGCCGAACGGCTGGGGCTGCGGCGGCTGTTGGTGGTGTGCGGACCGAGAGGCGCCGGGACGGCTCGGGTTGTCGCGGACTCACTCGGTGCCGCGTGCGCCGGACTGTTCGAGGAGGCCCGCCAGCACGTACCGGCGGAGGTGGCCGAGCGAGCGGTGCGGGCGGCTCGGGCCGCGGACGCGGACGGATGCGTGGCGGTCGGCGGCGGCTCGGCGATCGGACTGGGCAAGGTGATCGCGCTCCGCACCGAACTGCCGTTGATCGCCGTGCCGTCGACCTACTCCGGCTCCGAGATGACCCCGGTCTGGGGCCTGACCGAACACGGCGCCAAGCGCACCGGCCGCGCCCCGTCGGTCCTGCCCCGCAGCGTCGTCTACGACCCCGAACTCACCCTCTCCCTCCCCGTGCTCCTCTCCGTGACCAGCGGCATCAACGCGGTCGCCCACGCCGCCGAGGCCCTGTACGCGCCGGACGCCTCGCCGCTGGTGTCGCTGACGGCGGAGGAGGGCGCCCGAGCCATGGTGGGCGCACTCCCCGCAGTGGCGGCCGACCCCGGGGACCTGGAGGCGCGCGGCCGAGCGCTCTACGGCGCATGGCTCTGCGGGGCCGCGCTCGGCGCGACCACCATGGGCCTGCACCACAAGCTGTGCCACGTCCTCGGCGGCACCTTCGGCCTCCCGCACGCCGAAACGCACACGGTCGTCCTCCCGTACGCCCTCGCCTTCAACGCCCCCGCCGCACCCGACGCCATGACGGCCCTCGGTCGAGCCCTGACCGCAGAGAACGCGCCCCAGGCCCTGTGGGACCTGTCGGGCAGCCTCGGCGCGCCCCGCTCCCTGGCCGAACTGGGCCTCGATGAAACGGACTTGGCAAGGGCGGCGACCGAGGTGACGGGACAGGCGTACCCCAACCCGAGAAAGCCCACGGTGACGGACGCCCTGCAGGTCCTGAGGGCGGCGTACGAGGGCGACCGGCCTCCGGTGTGGCCCTGACCGACAACCTGACGCGCACCGAACGACGCGCACCGAACGACGCGCACCGAACGACGCGCACCGAACGACGCGCACCGAACGACGCGCACCGAACGACGAGAAACCGAAAGGTGAACACCATGCCCCTCGGACTGCTCCGGCGGCGATTCAGGAATGCCCCCGGAGGCGGCGCGGGCGCCACGCTCCCGGTCCCGGACGGCGCGGGTGTCGTCCTGCGTGAGGTGCTGGACCCGGTGAACCAACCCATGGGCGCGGCCGAGGTGACGGTGACGGAACTGCGCAGCCACCGCGTCGCCGCGCGGGGCGCCACGGACCCGTACGGCTTCTTCATGGCCGTTCTGCCGCCGGGCACCTACAGCATGCTGATCATGGCCGAGGGGCTGGAGCCGCACCGCGAGACGGTCGAGATCGTCGCGGACGCCGGTGTCTCCCGGGAGCGGGTGTGGCTCCAGTCGGCAAGGGCGCTCGAACTCCCGGCCCCCGGCACCTGGCTCTTCGACCCACCGCACACCGCGATCCGCTTCATCGCCAAGCACGTCGGGATGGCCCATGTGCACGGCCGCTTCGAACGCTTCGAGGGCGGCCTCGCGGTCGCCCAGGACATGACCCGGTCCCGCGTCCACGTGCGCATCGACGCGTCCAGCATCACCACGGGCAACAACACCCGTGACACGCACCTTCGTTCGGCCGACTTCCTCGACGTCGAACGCTTCCCGTACATCGACTTCACCAGCACCCGATTCGCCTACCGCGGCGGCAGCAAGTGGACCCTCCAGGGCAGCCTCACCATGCACGGCGTCAGCCGCTCCGTGGCCCTGGACACCACCTACCTCGGCACCGTCAACGGCGGCTACGGCGAGGAGCTCCGCTGCGCCGCCCTCGCCAAGTCCGAACTCCACCGCGAGGACTACACCCTCAACTGGCGCTCCATGCTCGCCCGTGGCATCGCGGTCGTCGGCCCCACCATCCAGCTGGAACTGGACGTCCAGGCGATGTACCGCACCCACGACACGCCCACGCCGCCGGAGTAGACATCACAGGTGCGCGATATCTGTCCACATTCCGAACCAGCGAGTGGTTGCATTCCACTTTCCGGATCACCACGCCATTCGTCGTCGACCGGAGCGGAAATCGCGACGCCTGTGTACGGCAGTTCGGCCACGGTGGCAAAGAAGGGAGGGTGGGTAGCCTCCTGCTGTAGATGTATAGGGGGGCCGGCCGACTCCAACTGTCTTGTGGACGTGCGAAGAGCACGGATGGTCGTGCTGCTCTCCCCGCCGTTCACCGCACTGCCGCAGGCGCGGGAGATCCGGTGCAGCGGACCTACCGCAAGGACCCGTTTGGGCAGATCGGCATGCTCGTCCCCCTCCGGGTGGACGACGCACCACCCGCCGCGGAGTTCGCACCCCTTTCACTCGAGGAGGGTCGCGCGTATGTCTGAGATCGGTGGCGGCAGGGTAGGACCCCGATGCCGTCGGTGCGGTGCGGCATGCTGGGGGGCGCCTTGGATCAGCCGTATTTCTTTCTCAGTTACGCCAGGCGGGACGACCGGGCGACCTACGTGGGGCGGTTCTACAACGACCTGCTGACGGCCCTCGCGCTCCCGGGCACGGTGTCGGCCCGGCAGCCCCCCTTCCGTGACGTCGAGAGCATCAGTCTCGGCGACGACTGGCTGCTGGAGCTGAGCCGTGCCGTCGGCTCGTGCAGGGCCATGGTCGCGCTCTACTCGCCGGCGTACTTCCGCAGCGAGTACTGCGGCAAGGAGTGGACCCACTTCGCCGCACGCGTCAAGCGCTACCAGGAGATGACCTCCGTGCAGCCGCGCGCGCTGGTCCCGGTGCTCTGGGAGCCGGTGCCGCAGCGCAGGATGCCCGCCGAGGTCAGGGCCGTCCAGTACACCGAACCGGGACTGGGGGAGGAATACCTCAGGCACGGGCTGCTGCAACTGATGCAGTCGGACCCCGGCGGGCCCGCCTACCGGCACGTGGTCGAGGAGCTGGCCCGCCGGGTACGCAACGCGGCGGACCCCTTCAACCTGCCCACCGACGAGCCCCCCGCCTTCGACCTCTCGACCGTCCGCGGCTGCTTCCCCGTCAATGACGCGCCCGAACTCAGCGGCCACGTACGGATATTCGTCGCGGCCTGCACCGAGGAACAGCCACCGGTGGGCCGGGCACACACCGCCTACTACGGGGAGGCGCCGTGGATGTGGGCGCCTTACAGCCCACCGCGCGTCCCGACCGTCGTGGAGCGGGCCACGCGGGTCATCACCGGTGACGGGCACACCGCGAGCGTCGAGGCGGTGAGCCCCCAGCTGATCCGCCACCTCAACCGGGCCCGCCACCTCAACCAGGCGTGCGTCCTGCTCGTGGATGCCTGGTCGGCGCGCGAGGACCCGTACCGAGGGGCGCTCCGCAGGTACGACGCCCTCCACCACCCGACGACCGCGGTCCTCGTCCCCTGCCACGAGCACGACAGTGAGTCGGGCACGGACAACGCGGCACTGTGGGACGCGGTCCAGGAGGTCTTCGAGCGCAACTGGATGCGCCGCAACGACCATCACGATCCGGTGTTCTGGGTGCCCGTGGACCAGCACGAGTTCGACGACACGCTGTCCCGGGCGGTGACCGTGACCCAGAACCGGATCGCCGCCAGCGGTCATGTCCGCCGCCTGCCGCCGGGCGCACCACCGCCGTCGATGCCCCGGCTCTGAGCCGTACGCCCCCGACCACGACTGCCCAGGAGACCGGATGAGCACCTCCAGCGCCCCGGACGGCCGAGGCCAGGTCGTCACCTTCTACTCGTTCAAGGGCGGCGTCGGCCGCACGATGGCCCTGGCCAACGTGGCGTGGATCCTGGCCAGCCGGGGCAAACGCGTCCTGGCCGTCGACTGGGACCTGGAGGCTCCGGGCCTGCACAGCTACTTCCACCCGCTGCTCACCGATCCCGAACTGCGCGACACCGACGGACTGATCGACCTGCTGCGCGCCTACCAGCAGGCGGTTCTCCTGCCCGGCCGTGAGGATGTCCCGCAGGACGACGGCTGGTTCCGCCGGACCCTGGACCTGACGCCGTACGTGGTCGGCCTCGACCTCAAGTTCGCGAGCGGCGGACGGCTGGACTTCCTGCCCGCCGGGCGCCAGAACGCCGCCTACTCGGACTCCGTGACGTCCTTCGACTGGCACGCCTTCTACGGACGGCTCGGCGGCGGAAAGTTCCTGCTGGAGATGCGCGAGGAAATGGCCGCCCGCTACGACTACGTCCTGATAGACAGCCGCACGGGCGTCACCGACAGCTCGGGCATCTGCACCGTACTGCTCCCCGACACCCTCGTCCTCGGCTTCGTCTACAACGTGCAGAACATGCGAGGCTCCGCGCACGTCGCCCGCGCCGTGACCAAGGGCTCCCGACGGCCGATACGGCTACTGCCGGTGCCCATGCGTGTCGAGGACGCCGAGCGGGAGCGACTGGAGATCAGCCGCGACCGCGCCCGGGAGGCCTTCGGCACCCATCTGCCATGGCTGGACGAAGGCAGCGTCGAACGGTACTGGGGCGATGTGGAGATCCCGTACAAGACGTTCTACGCGTACGAGGAGATCGTCGCGCCCGTCGGTGACCGGCCGTTGCAGGAGGGCACCGTGCTCAAGGCCTGCGAACGGCTCACGGACTGGCTCACCGACGGCGAGGTCCGGCGAGGCGTGCCCCTGCCGGACGAGGAGCGGCAGCGGCTGCTCACCGCGTACATGAACAAGAGCAGGGCGATCAGCACCTGTCTCTTCGTCAGCTACGCACCCGAGGACCGGATCTGGGCGGAATGGGCCGCCTGGCACCTGGAATCCGCCGGATTCCGCGTCACGCTGCACGACGTCACCGCCACCAGACCCGGCGAGACCGCTCCGGAAGTGGTGCGCGCCCTGGCGGAGGAGGGCAGGGTCCTCGCCCTGCTGTCCGCGGAGTACGCCGCGGTGCCGCAGTCCGCCGCGCTCTGGCGGGCGCTCACGGGCAGAGAGCGCGCGCCGGCGCCCGAGCTGGTCGCTGTCCGCGTCCACGGTGGTGAACGGGCCCTGGACCCGCCCTTCGACCTCGCGGCCGCCCCCAGCATCGCCCACCTCACCGAGGTGAACGCCGTACGACGGCTGCGGCAGAGTGTGGGCCCGCCGCCCTCGGCCCCCACCCCGGCACGGGGCGCGCCCGCGCTGCTGACCCCACAACCTCCGCGCTATCCGGGCACGAATCCGGCCGTCGAGTCCCTGCAACCGAGGAACGTCGGTTTCACCGGCCGGAACGCGTTGCTGCACGAGCTGCGGGACCGGTTCATCGCCGCCGAAGGCTCCTCGACGCCTCAGGTCCTCGTGGGGCTCGGCGGAGTCGGCAAGACGCAGACCGCGCTGGAGTACACCTACCGGTTCCGCGGCTCCTACGATGTGGTGTGGTGGGTACCGGCCGCCGAACCCACCGTCATCCCAGGTGAGTTGGCCCGCCTCGCACCCCAACTCGGCATCGAGCACGGGGAGGACACCGCGCTCACCGCCCAACGGGTGCTCAGGGCTCTGGCGAGCGGGACGCCGTACCGCAAGTGGCTGCTCGTCCTCGACAGCGCGGGCTCCCCGGGCGAGACGGCCGAGTGGCTCCCCGCCGAGACCTCACAGGGCGGACACGTGCTCGTCACGTCCCGCGACCGCACCTGGGAGGAGGCCGGGAACGTGCTGCCGGTCGAGGTGTTCAGCCGGTCCGAGAGCGTGGCACTCCTCGGTCGGCACAACCCGGGTCTGGACCCCGACAGCACCCGGCAGATCGCCCACGAACTCGGCGATCTCCCCCTCGCCGTCCATCAGGCCGCGGTGTGGCTGAGCGCCACGGCCATGCCCGTCGACCGGTATCTGCAGCTGCTGCGCACCCACGCGACGGAACTGCTCAAGCGCACGGAGAAGCGCTCGCTGGAAATGGCCGGCTGGCTGGTGTCGTTGGAGGAGATCCGCGCCAACAGCCCGGCCGCAGCCGACCTGTTGGAGATCTGTTCCTTCTTCGGGGCCGACCCCATCCCCATGGAGCTGCTGTACACCCGTTCCCTGATGGACGCCCTCACGCTCGACGAGGACGAACCCCGCGACGAGGTGACCATCAGCGAGGTCTTCCAGGAGATCAACCGGTTCGGGCTGGCCCAGGCGGACCCGGAGGAGGGCACGATCGTGGTCCACCGACTGGTGCAGGCCGAGATCCGCCACTCGATGCCGGTGGAGCGGCGCCTGCAACTGCGCTCGGTGGTGCACGCCGCGCTCGCGGCGGGCAACCCCAAGACGCCCGGCGCACCGGAGAGCTGGCCGCGTTACGCGCAACTGCTGACGCATCTGTGGCCCAGCCGGGCGGCGCGCAGCGACAACCCGGAAGTGCAGCAGTGGATCATCGACACGGTGCGCTGTCTTTGGCGCCGCAACCTGCTGTCCTCCGGGCGGGACACCGCCGAACGCGTCCTGACGGTGTGGACCGAACGCCTCGGTCCGGACAACGCCCAGGTACTGGGGCTGCGTACCCAACTCGGCAACATCCTGCGCTCCCAGGGCGTCTCGCGCGAGGCCTACGACAACGACCTCGACGTCCACCGGCGACTGGCGGCGCTCGTGGGTCCGGGCCGCCGCCGTACCCTCATCGCGGCCGCCAACGTGGCCGCCGACCTCAACGCCCTCGGCCGGTACGCCAGGGCGCGGGAGTGGGACCGCGCCACCTATGAGGCCAGCAAGGAGGTCTGGCCGCCCGAAGACCTCCGGCTGTCCATGCACGCCAGCAACCTCGGCGTCTCGGAGTACCTCTGCGGGGACCGCCGCGCGGCACTGGAGATCCACCGACGGGTGTACCGCGACCGCCTCGACCTGAAGGGGCCGACGGACATCTACACGCTCAACGCGGCCTCCAACTACGCCCGCGACCTCCGCGAGACCGGCGATCTCCGGGCCGCCCTCGACCTCCTGGAAGAGACCTGCCAGGTGTTGTGGGAACGGCTCGGCAAGCGGCACGCCCAGACCCTGTCCACCCAGCGCAACCACGCGGTGGCACTGCGCCGGGCCGGCCGTTACGAGGAGGCACGCGAACTCGTCGCGTCCGTCCACCTCATGTACGCGGAGGACCGCGGCCGTGACCACCCGGACACCCTGGCCGCCCGCGCCGACCTGGCCAATGTGCTCGCGGCTCTCGGCGACGTCGACAGCGCCCGCGACCACGCCGATCACATCCTGGCCCGCCAGCGTCAGACCCTGGGGGAGTCGCACCCCTACACGCTGGGCTGCCAGAACAACCTGGCGATCTACCTGAGGCTCGGCGGCCACGCGGCGGCTGCCCGTGCCACCTCCGAACGCGCGCTCAGGGCCCTGTCCGACACCCTCGGCGAACGGCATCCCTACACCCTGGACGCGATGATCAACTACGCGAACTGTCTCGTCGACACCGGCGGGACGGAGGCCGCCATCGCCCTCGAACGCGAGGCGCTCGCAGGGGTGTTGGAGACCCTGGGGGCCGACCACTACGACGTCATCACCCTGCGTTTCAATCTGTCGATCGATCTCGCCGGGGCCGGTGCGACGGAGGAGTCGGAGGAGCACTACAGTGGGGCCCTGCAACTCGCCGCCCAGACTCTGGGAGTGGCCCACCCGACCTACAAGGCGGTGGACACTCCTGTGGACAGCAGGGTGCGACTGGACGCGGACATCGAACCACCCTTCACCTTCTGATTCCGTGCCACGGAGCGGTATGAGCTCCATCCGGTGCGGCGAGGTCTTCCTTACGGCGCTTTATGTTGCTTCCTGCCGTTTTCCTTTGTCCCGCTGCTATTCTCCGCTCACCCGCCACGGGCGTCTCCCGCCGGGCGGACCCCGTGTCAGCATGGCCCCTAGGAGTGCGGTGTCACCCTTCTTGTCCTCGCCGGATAGGTCTGCCGGCCGCGCCCCTTCCGGCGCGGGTCCGATCAGGCCTGCCGAGGACCGCCACGGTGCCGTGGCCGAGAACAGCGCTCTCGGCCATGTACTGCGCCGGCTCGCATGGGAGGCCGCGCATCCGGACGCCACTCATCCGGCCGAGTTCGAATCCTCGCTCGAGTGCGAAGCGGAAGCGTCGATGGAGTGACGTCTCCGCCGGTCCGGCCGACTCCCGTGTCCTTGCGGCAGTTCGTCCTCAAGGTGCACAGTCGCTGCAACCTGGACTGCGACTACTGCTACGTCTACCACTCCGCAGACACCAGCTGGCGCGACAAGCCGCGCCTCATGGAAGCGGCCGTGGCCGAGCAAGTGGCCCTGCGTATCGCCGAGCACGCCGTGGCTCACCGGCTGCCCGACGTCCGGATCGTGCTGCACGGAGGGGAGCCGTTGCTGCTCGGGGCCGGGCGGCTGGGGGAACTGCTCGGTGTCCTCGCGCGGGGACTGGCGAAGGCGGGGGTGCCCGTCCGTTTCTCGATGCAGACCAATGGCGTGCTGCTCACCCCCGACACCCTGGACGTGCTCCACCGGCATCGGGTGGGGGTCAGCGTCAGCCTCGACGGGACGCAGGCGGGCCATGACCGGCACCGGCGTCTCCTGAAGGGCGAGGGGAGTCACCGGCGGGTGATGGAGGGACTCGGCCGACTGGGTCGGTCCAGGTACCGCGCCCTGTACGCAGGCCTGCTGTGCACGATCGACCTGGCCAACGACCCCGTCGACACCTACGAGGCCCTGCTGGCCTCACGCCCTCCTCGCGTCGATCTCCTGCTGCCGCACGGCACTTGGGACACGCCGCCACCCGGACTCGCGGATCGGACGAACCGGGTACCCGCCGTCCCGCCGGTGACCGTCCGCGGGGTGATGGACAACCCGGGGGAGACGCCGTACGCCGACTGGCTGCGGCGGGTGTTCGACCGTTGGTACGACGCCCCTGTACGGGAGACCGGCGTCCGGCTCTTCGAGGAGCTGATGGCCGGCGTCCTCGGCGGCTCGATGCGTACCGAGTCCGTCGGGCTGGCCCCGGCGACGCTGGCCGTCATCGAGACCGACGGTTCCATCGAGCAGTCGGATTCCCTCAAGGTCGCCTACCAAGGCGCGCCGGAGACAGGGCTCGACGTCTTCCGTAACAGTCTCGACGACGTCCTCGAACAGCCTCTGATCCGTCAACGGCAGTCGGGCGCCGACGGGTTGGGGCCCACCTGTCGGCGTTGCCCGTTGCTCGGCGTGTGCGGGGGCGGGCTCTTCGCCCACCGGTACGCCTCCGGGAGCGGGTTCCAGAACCCCTCCGTCTACTGCGCCGACCTGGCAGCCCTGACCCTGCACATCCGGGCCCGGGTGCGGGCCGATCTCGGGTCGGCGCCGCAGGGCCTGGCCGAGCTGGATGTCAGAGGCACGTAGGGTAGGGTTTACCTGCGCGTTCACATGGAACTCAGTGGACTGCGCGACGGGACGTGGCGCAGCTTGGTAGCGCACTTGACTGGGGGTCAAGGGGTCGCAGGTTCAAATCCTGTCGTCCCGACTCGTGAGAGTCGTGGATCCGGGGCCGTTTCGGAGCAATCCGAAACGGCCCTCGATCTTTTTCGGGGGCCAAATGGGGGACCGGCCCCCTTGGCCGTGGTGGTGGGCCACCGAGATCGGGCTCGCCGGGGAGCGCGGGGCGGCGCCCCAGCGACCGGCCCGGCACCATCGCTCCGGCCCCGGACGGAATGGCGAAGCCGACTCTTCCGCCGCACCGGGCCGAGACGGAATCCCTGCGCGCATGAGTCCCCGCCGGAAGACCGGCGGGGACTCATGCGTAGAACGCGGTCGTGAGGTGTGGGGTCAGCTGCAGACCACGTAGACCGTAAGGGTGCTGAGTGCAGCCGCCGTCGCGGCCACGGTCCAGTGGTCCCCGCTCGGGTAGGTCTCCGCGATGACGGTGGCGAGGCCGCTGGCGGACAGGCCTCCTGAGATGGGCACGGTGCCGACCGGGCATGACGGGGAGTCGTAGGACGTTTCGATGCCCAACAGGACGCTGTAGTTCTGGGTGAGGATCTGCGCGGCAACCGGGCCGGTGGGGCCGGTGGCACCCGTGGCACCCGTGGCACCCGTGGCACCCGTGGCACCCGTGGCGCCGGTGGCGCCGTCGACGCCGTTGGTGCCGTCGACACCGTCGGTGCCGTCAGCGCCGGTGGGGCCGGTGGGTCCGGTGGGGCCCGTGGCGCCGGTGGCGCCGTCGACGCCGTTGGTGCCGTCGACACCGTCGGTGCCGTCAGCGCCGGTGGGTCCGGTGGGGCCCGTGGCGCCGTCGACGCCGTCGACGCCGTTGGTGCCGTCGACACCGTCGATGCCGTCAGCGCCGGTGGGTCCGGTGGGGCCCGTAGCGCCCGTGGCGCCGTCGACGCCATCGGCACCGTCAGCACCCGTCGGGCCGGTGGGCCCCGTGGGGCCGGTCTCGCCCCTCTGGCCGCGGTCGTCGTCGCCGTAGTCGCCGTAGTCACCCTGGTCGTCGCCACCCGGGCTGGTGGCAGCGGCTCTGTTGGTGACCGTCTTCGTGTGCTCCATCGCGAGAGCGGGGCTGGCCAGGCCCGTGAGCACGAGAGCGAGGGATGCGAGGCTGCTGCCCGCAATCCAGGTGCTCCGCCTGGGGAGCGGGCCGAGTGAGGAACGTGTCCTGGAGTCAGGACTCATGCGGTCTCCTGATTTCGCGAAGTCGAATAGTCACGCCGCCCCGGCAGGGGCGACACGCCCATCATTACCATTTGTCACGGTTCGCGCACTTTGTGTGATGTGCTGCTCTGTCTGGGCAGCCCGCAGCTCGTCGCGCTCATCTTGTTGTGTCCATGACATTTCCGCCGACTTCGACGTGAACGGCCGACTCGGGGACGCCTCACGGGGTGTATCCACTCCGTGAGGCAAGGATGTCCACCGAAATCCGCCCGCTTCCTGCGCCCCGCCCAGCTCGCTCACAACGAGAATCGCCGTTGCGCCGACAATCCTTGTGCCGAAGTGGACCGAGTGATTACGGCGACTTTCTCCCGCGTGATTCAGGCTTTGTCGTCATGCCTGATCGGAAACTCGAAGGTAGGGCCAGAGCCATGAATCCGACCATCTGTCTCTGAGTGATCGTAAAGAATGAATCGGCCGTAATTGAGCGGTGTATCGCCTCGGTGCACGAACGGCCCGTGGGGCGACTTCGGGACCAATTAGACGCTCAACATCGAACGCGCCCGCGAAAAACCGACCACCTGCTTCCGGTGGACGTCGATATGACCATTACTGTCGACGAGGGGCACGAACAGGAGAACCTCGACGCCCTCGTGATCGCACCTTGCGGACGCCGTGCGGAGATGGGCGGCTGGGTGGAGAAGATCTATCACGCACTCCCGCAGGCGGGAATCCTCAAGGTTGAGTCCGGTGACTGGCCGGAAGTGCATCATCCGCAGACACCGTGGAATCGTGATTGTCTCGTCGCCCGTCAAGCCGAAAAATCGAACAGTATCCAGGGGGTGTCCCGGCAGTCCGTCGCAGGTTCAAATCCTGTCATCCCGACTTGTGGAGCAGCAGGTTGGAAGCCGTATCGGTGTATGTCGATGCGGCCTTTTTGTTTGAGGGTGAGCTGGTGTATGCCCGCTCGCAGTACGGCCAGTCTTTGAAGTCGCCCGCGCGTTTCCACAGGCGGTAGGACGCCTGGATGTTCCACTCGGGGTCCAGTGCCTTGCGCGGAGTTCCGCCGAGTTTTGACAGACGGGCGTCGGATATCTGGAAGACGCCCCAGTTCCTGGTGCCGTTGGTGTTCGGCAGGATGTGGAGGGGGTCGAGGAAGGACTGGCAGTCGGCGATCGCGACCGCGTGGTCGGGCTCCTCGGCGAACACCTGGCGGACGCGTTGCCTCACCTTCTTCGGCGACCAGCTCCGTATCCGCGCTTTCGGGTCGTAGAGGGCCTTCTTGGTCTCCGTGCCGACCACGCCGTCCGCGTCGAGGCCGTGCAGCACCTGGAACGCGGTGACGCGGCGCAGGGTCTGCGGCCCGAACGAGCTGTCCACGGAGATGTCCGCGCCGGCCTCGGAGAGCAGCCGCTGCACCTCCTGAACGCAGGCATCGTGCTGCCCCATGCCGACCGGTTCCGCGCACGCCGCGGAGAACAGCAGCCGGCCGTCGTCCGAGTCCTCGGCGGACGCCTGCTGACGCGTCGTCAGCGTCAGCCAGGTTCCGCCGGCCACCAGGAGCAGGAAGCACACGCCGAGGATGGGCAGTGCCCGCCGCCAGGGGTCGGCCGCCGTCATGTGCCCTGGTGCGGTTCCTGCCACGGCCGAGGGCGCGGGCCGCGCTCCGTCGGCCTCCGGGTCGGATTCCTGCGCGGTTCCCGGAACCCGCTCCGGACCCGGAACCCGCTCCGGACCTGGAGTCTGCCCTGGGCCTGGAGTCTGCTGCGGAGCCGCCTCCGGCTCCCGCCCCGACATCGGCGTGTCCGGCGGACCTTCGCCCTCGCCCTCGTCGCCCATCCGGCTCATGTCGGCCACGGCCCAGAGTCGGTGCAGCTGCCGTAGCTCGTTCGGGGAAGCTCCACAGACCGCGGCGAACCGGTGTACGGAGCCGTAGTCCGGGGGGACGTACGAACCCGAGCAGTAGCGGTGGAGGCTGGACCGGCTGCTGCCGGTGCGCTGGGCGAGCGCCTCGTAACTGAGGCCCGACCGCTCCTTCAACGACCGCAATAACGCTGCGAATCTCTCCGGATCGGCGGTCGCTGTCACAGGTTACCCCTAGTAATCGGTCGGTCGGAGACCGGGACCCTAGACCATTTCCACTCCGTGCGCATCTCGTGTTCGCCGCGTGTGTGTTTCGTGCATTCCCCACCGATTTCCCACAGGCGTCCCAGAGGCACGGGAAACGCCCAGGCAGTCGGGGGGACGGCATCCCACTCTCCCGTGACCTGCGGTTTTCCTTGTCGGCCCGGATCTTCGTTGCCAGTGTCTGCGGTGCTCACCGGGCACCGGCCCGGTGGCTCGACGAGAGGACTCCCATGAGCCTGCGCACGACGCGATTCAAGCTGGCCGCCTGCACGGTCGGCGCCGTGGCCGCGGCCACCCTCGCGCTGGGTACCACGCCGGCCGCCGCGAGCGGGACGTACAGCGGGCTCGCCTATGTCTACGGTGCCGACACCTACACGGACGACTGGGGCAACGAGGGCGTCCTGTCGACCAGTACCAACACCAACTCCAACGCCACCTGCCTGTGGCAGAAGATCCTGTGGGCGGACGGCTTCCTGAGTTCCGCCTCGGACATCGACGGGCGGTTCGGGTCGGACACGAAGGCCGCGACCGAGGACCTGCAGCGGTACTTCGCCCTGGGTGTCGACGGGTCGGTCGGACAGGAGACCTTCGGCCACATGGACAAGTGGCTGTACTTCGTCTCCGGCAGCACCGCCGACGGCTCCACCGCGAACCTGCGGTACGACGGGATCGCACACGACTTCACCCTCAGCCGCAACGCGGACGGCAACTACGCCTTCACCGACGGTGACGGCACCACCCGGCTCGCCGGCTACAACTACCGGACGTGCAGCTGACGGCACACGCCCGCGACCGTCGACGCGTCGACCGGCGGCCGATCCGCGCATGCCCCTCCCCACGGAGAGGCATGCGCGGCGGTCGTTCGCGCGGGAATCAGCCGCCGCCGTCGAGGTCGGCACACCGGCGCAGCACGTGCAGTTCGTGGCCGTCGAGTCGCATCTCGTAGAGCTTGCCCCGCGCGTTCTCGAAGGGGCGGTGGAGGATCATCATCAGCCGGCCGTCGAAGGCGCGGAACAGCATGCCGTGGCCGCTGTCCTCGCGGACCAGGGGCCGTCGCTGGTCCCACGGCCCCGCGAGGTCGCCCGACCGGGAGACCGCGTACGTCTGCACATAGCCGCCGCTGATGGTGCCGTCGGCACCGGCCACGTTCTTCTCGTACGTCGACCACAGCATGAGCAGGGAGTTGTCGGGAGTCCGGTACAGCTGGGGGCCGTCGGTGATGTACGGCGCGAGCTGGTGCGGCACTCCGCCGGGGATCTGCTCGGTGAGCCAGGACGCGTCCGAGGCCTTGAACAGGAAGACCGGGTCCCCGATGGTCCCGGTCAGGTCCGGGGCCAGCCGGATCGCCTCCATGGTTCCGTCGACGGTCTGCAGCCATTCGTGCGCGTACACCATCCAGGGCTGCCCGGACGGGTCGACGTAGAGGGTGCCGTCGAGGGTCATGAGGTTCTCGGGCGGGGTGGGGCGTGCGGGATCGACGACGGTGAAGGGGCCCAGCAGCGAGTCGGAGACGGCCGTGATCGTGCCGCGCATGTGGTTCGGGAGACGGAAGGGGGTGCCCCACCGGTTGGCCGGCGGCACATCGAGCGGTCTGTGCTCGTCGTGCAGCGTGGTGAGCAGGTAGTACCTGCCGTCCCACGCGTGCACCTCCGGCGCCCACGCCCCTTCGGTCGCCCAGATGCCCTTCTGTACGGCCGTCCGGAAGACCACGACGGGGCGCGTCCAGTCCCGCAGGTCGGCGCTGCGGTAGACCATCGTGCCGGTGCCGTCCACGCCCGAAACGGTCGGGTCGTTGGACGTGTAGAGGTAGTAGGTGCGGGTTCTGTCGTCGGCGACCACGAACGGGTCGTGCAGCGGCATGTCCGGAAGCCGCATGGCGGGAAGGCGCTTCGGGTCGGTCTCGGTCACGGTCGAACAATAGTGAGCGGGGGGCCTTGACTTCGTGTGCGCTCCAAGTTGAAGACTCCCGTTCAGGCCCGAGAGCCGGGCGGAACGGGAGGCAACGGTATGAAGTACCGCACGATAGGCAGTGATCCGGGAACCCGTCGCGAGGTGAGTGTGCTGGCGCTCGGCGCGATGCTGTTCGGCTCGCGGACCGACGAGAAGACATCCTTCGCGGTGCTCGACCGCTACGTCGAAGCGGGTGGGAACTTCATCGACACGTCCGACAACTACGCCTTCTGGATCGACGGAGGGCAGGGCGGACAGAGCGAGGAACTGCTCGGTCGGTGGCGGCGCAGCAGGGGCATCGGCAACGAGATCGTCATCGCCACCAAGCTCGGCGCCCGGCCCCTCGCGCCCGGCACCAGCTATGTCGACAACGCGGAAGGGCTGTCGGCGAAGGTCATCCGGGAGTCGGCGGAGCGCAGTCGGGAGCGGCTCGGGGTGGAGCGGCTGGACCTGCTCTACGCGCACATCGAGGACCGTACGGTGTCGGCGCGGGAGACCGTCGAGGGGTTCGCTGAGCTTGTCGCGGAGGGCACGGTCGGACTGCTAGGCGCGAGCAACCACGCCGTGTGGCGGGTGGAGCGGGCCCGCGCCCTCGCCACCGCGGCCGGGCTGCCCGGCTACGAGGTGCTCCAGTACCACCACAGCTATCTGCGCCCGCGCACGGACATCCCCAACGACCTCTGGGCGGACGGCTGCCTCGGCGCGGCCACCGCCGAACTGCTGAGCTATCTGGAGGCCGAGCCGGCCCTCACCCTGGTCGCCTACTCGCCGCTGCTCAAGGGCGGGTACGTACGGCCGGACGAGCTGCCGTCGGACTACGACCACCCGGGCACCGCGGCCCGGACGAAGGTGCTGGGCGAGGTGGCGCGGGAGACCGGGGCGACCGCCAACCAGGTCGTGCTCGCCTGGCAGTTGGGCGGCCGGTTCCCGATCGTTCCGCTGGCCGGGGTGTCGTCGGTGGCGCAGTTGGAGGAGAACCTGGGCGCGGTGGAACTGGAGCTGACGGAGGAGCAGCGGGTCAGGCTGGACGCCGCGCACTGAATCACACGGGTCGGGCGCACCCGTGCTCGGTCACGGCGGCCTTCCGACAGTTCCCGTGCTCGGTCACGGCGGCCTTCCGACAGTTCCCGTGCCCGGTCACGGCGGCCTTCCGACAGTCCCCGTCCTCGGTCACGCCCGAGCGACGTTCGCCGTGAGCAGCCGCAGCAACTGCTTGGCCATGGTGCGCTGTTCGGGGGTCAGCCCCATGGCCTCGCCGATGTCCACGGGGACGGTCCAGGCCCGCTCCTTGAGCCGGGCGCCGGACTCGGTGAGGCGGATGGCGACCGAGCGCTCGTCGTCCGTGCGGCGCTCGCGGCGGAGCAGGCCGCCGGCCTCCAGGCGCTTCAGGAGCGGGGAGAGCGTGCTGGACTCCAACTGGAGCGCGGCGCCCAGGTCGCGTACGGAGATCGAGTCCTGCTCCCAGAGCACGAGCATGACCAGGTACTGCGGATACGTCAGTCCCAGCTCGTCGAGCAGCGGCCGGTAGCGGGCGGTGACCGCGCGCGAGGCGGCGTACAGGGCGAAACAGAGCTGGTCGTCCAGGAGCAGGCTGTGCCCCGGCGCCGAGGCCGGGTCCTGGGCCGTTCCGGTCGTGCTCACGATCTCGCCGACTGTGCTCACGGTGTCGCTCCTCCGCCCTGTGCTCTGCGTGACGATCAACCACCCTACCTGCAAGTCTCCCCGACTGTATTGTGCATCATTTACTCGTGCACGATTTAGTAGTGTGACACGGATGTGGTGTGCTGCCGCCCGGCGAACCACGTCGGCCGCGCCTGCCCACGGCGCCCACCCAAGGAGACCGGCTGACGTTCGCCACGTGCCGCCCCGCGCCGCGGAGTCACCCGCTGCCGGGGTGCGGGGCGCGGCGTCGGGGCTCCGTGGGCGGGCGCTACGGACGGACCGGCGGTGCCTGGCGCATGACGGCCCAGCGCGAGGCCGCCGGGAGAGTGATCTGCTCCACCTTGACGTCCAGGAGCGAGTGGCGGTAGCGGCAGGTCGGGGGAGTGTCGACCAGGAGAAGGCAGGTGACGGTCGTGCCGCAGCCGATGAGGCCCGGACCGATCCTCAGCTCGGAACCGTGGAGGGCGACGGGCGGGGGGCTCGGCCGCGCTGGGCTCCGCTTCGGTGGCGACCAGCTCCATCCCGAACGTGCCCCGCCGACGAACTTCCGCCATGCGGCGGTCCGGAACACCAGACCCGGCCCGTCGGTGTCCTTGGAGTCCCGGACGGCCATCAGGTTCTCGACGAAGGCCACCTCCACACAGGCGCCGTTGCCCGAGCTGTGGCTGCTCCTGTGCCAGAGCGCGTTCCTCAGGGCCGTCGGCTCGACCTGCGGGGCCCGCCGCCCGTTGTCCGTGCTCATCATCGGCTCCGTATCTCCCTCGCGATGTTCTCCAGCGTGGCGGGCGTCTCCTGCGGATCCGGGGCCGCGGCCCCCACCAGGTCGAAGGTCTGGACGAAGGCGCGTACGTCGCGCTCCTTCTCCAGGTACAGGTTGCCGGCGATGGAATTGACATGGACCACGGTCGGTGTGTGGCCCTCGAACTCCAGCAGCGAGAACATCCCGGCCGGCGCCGCGTGCGCGCCCTTGACCGTCGGCATGATCTGGATGGTGACGTGGGGCATGGCCGTCGCCTCGGCCAGGTGGGCGAGCTGGGTCGCCATCACCTCCGGGCCGCCGACCGGGCGCCGCAGCGCGCGGTCTCGATCTGCGCCGGGTCGTGTGACGCCGTACCACCCCAGCAGGTCCCGTACGTCCCGTGCCTTGATGGGGGCCTGACCCGTCTCCACCCGGCCGATCTTGGACATGGAGCATTCGAGGTGCGCCGCGACCTCTTCGATCTTCCGGCCGGCGTGCTCACGCAGGCGCCGCAGCTCCGCCCCCAGCTGCCGTCGCCGTACCGTCGGTCCCCCCGCCATGGCCATCGTTTCTCCCCATGGTGATGCCTCGCGTGACGCAGGTGTGCCGACGACTCAACTTGCTTGTCCCCTGCCCGAGTTCAGAATGCACATGTGGCTGACGCAATTGCGTGGAGGAAGCCCATCCGGGTGCGGGAGAGGTCGAAAGTGGGCAGAAAGCGCACCGCCCCGGCCGGGAACGATCCCGGCCGGGGCGACGACGTGCGGACCCGCAGATCCGCGCAGGGTGTGTGTGAGGGTCAGGCGAAGTTCGCCAGCGCCTCGTTCCACGTGGTCGACGGACGCATGACCGCGGTGGCCTTGGCCGGGTCGGGCTGGTAGTAGCCGCCGATGTCGGCCGGCTTGCCCTGGACGGCGATCAGCTCGTCGACGATGGTCTGCTCGTTCGCCGTGAGGGTCTCGGCGAGCGGGGCGAAGGCCTTGGCCAGGTCGGCGTCGTCGGTCTGGGCGGCCAGTTCCTGGGCCCAGTACAGGGACAGGTAGAAGTGGCTGCCGCGGTTGTCGATGCCGCCGACGCGACGCGAGGGGGACTTGTCCTCGTTGAGGAAGGTCGCCGTGGCGCGGTCGAGGGTGTCGGCGAGGACCTTGGCGCGGGTGTTGCCGGTGGCCTCGGCGTACTGCTCCAGGGACGGGACCAGGGCGAAGAACTCGCCCAGGGAGTCCCAGCGGAGGTAGTCCTCCTTGACCAGCTGCTGGACGTGCTTCGGGGCGGAGCCGCCGGCGCCCGTCTCGAAGAGGCCGCCACCCGCCATCAGCGGGACGACCGACAGCATCTTGGCGCTGGTGCCCAGCTCCAGGATCGGGAACAGGTCGGTGAGGTAGTCACGCAGCACGTTGCCGGTCACCGAGATCGTGTCCTCGCCGCGGCGGATGCGCTCCACCGACAGCTTGGTCGCCTCGACCGGGGCGAGGATCCGGATGACCAGGCCCTCGGTGTCGTGCTCGTCCAGGTAGGCGTTGACCTTGGCGATCAGGTTGGCGTCGTGCGCGCGGGTCTCGTCCAGCCAGAACACAGCCGGGTTGCCGGTGGCGCGGGCGCGGGTGACGGCCAGCTTCACCCAGTCGCGGATCGGGGCGTCCTTGGTCTGGCAGGCGCGGAAGATGTCGCCGGCCGAGACCGCCTGCTCGATCACCACGTTGCCGGCCTGGTCGACGAGGCGGACCGTGCCGGTGGTCGCGATCTCGAAGGTCTTGTCGTGGGAGCCGTACTCCTCGGCCTTCTGCGCCATGAGGCCGACGTTCGGGACCGAGCCCATGGTCGACGGGTCGTAGGCGCCGTTGGCACGGCAGTCGTCGACGACGACCTGGTAGACACCGGAGTACGAGGAGTCCGGGAGCACCGCGAGGGTGTCGGCCTCCTGGCCGTCCGGGCCCCACATGTGGCCGGAGGTGCGGATCATGGCCGGCATCGAGGCGTCGACGATGACGTCGGACGGCACATGCAGGTTGGTGATGCCCTTGTCGGAGTCGACCATCGCCAGCTCCGGGCCCTCGGCGAGCTCGGCGTCGAAGGAGGCCTTGATCTCGGCGCCCTCCGGCAGGGCCTCCAGGCCCTTGTAGATGCCGCCCAGGCCGTCGTTCGGGGACAGACCGGCCGCGGCCAGCGTCTCGCCGTACTTCGCGAAGGTCTTCGGGAAGAAGGCGCGCACCACGTGACCGAAGACGATCGGGTCGGAGACCTTCATCATCGTGGCCTTGAGGTGCACGGAGAACAGCACGCCCTCGGCCTTGGCCGCGGCGATCTGCGCGGTGAGGAACTCGCGCAGCGCGGCGACACGCATCACGGAGGCGTCGACGACCTCGCCCTCGAGGACGGGTACGGACTCGCGCAGCACGGTGGTGGAGCCGTCGTCGCCGACCAGCTCGATCCTCAGCGCACCGGCCTCGGAGATCACCGCGGACTTCTCGGTGGAGCGGAAGTCGTTCTCGCCCATGGTCGCGACGTTCGTCTTCGAGTCGGCGGACCAGGCGCCCATGCGGTGCGGGTGGTTCTTGGCGTAGTTCTTCACCGAGGCGGGGGCGCGGCGGTCGGAGTTGCCCTCACGCAGGACCGGGTTCACGGCGGAACCCTTGATCTTGTCGTAGCGGGCGCGGATCTCGCGCTCCTCGTCCGTCTTCGGGTCGTCCGGGTAGTCCGGCAGCGCGTAGCCCTGGCCCTGCAGCTCGGCGACGGCGGCCTTGAGCTGGGGGATCGACGCCGAGATGTTCGGCAGCTTGATGATGTTCGCCGCGGGCGTCTTGGCCAGGTCGCCCAGCTCCGAGAGGGCGTCGGGGATGCGCTGCCCCTCCTCCAGGTACTCCGGGAAGACGGCGATGATGCGCCCGGCCAGCGAGATGTCACGGGTCTCGACGGAGACACCGGCCTGCGAGGCGTACGCCTTGATCACGGGCAGGAACGAGTGGGTCGCCAGGGCGGGCGCCTCGTCAGTGTGCGTGTAGATGATGGTCGAGTCAGTCACCGGGTGCTCCGCTCCACGTCTGCAACATTGCTCGACATCAAGATATCTCGTGCGCGGGCGGGACTCGACAGGGGCCGGGGTGTGGGGGTGCGTGACACCACGATGTTCTTCGCCCCCGCCGCCCCTTTTCAGGGGTAGCGGGGGCGAAGAACTCTAGGGCGCGACCTCGACCGACGCCTCCCGCTGATGCGGAATCTCCACGCTGCCCCCGCCCGTCTGCAACGTGATCGCCCGCCGGGGCACCGGCACACTGATCCCCTCGGCCCGGTACCGCTTGTGCAGCCGCTTGATGAACTCGTGCTTGATCCGGTACTGGTCGCTGAACTCCCCGACCCCGAGGATCACGGTCATCCCGATGCGGGAGTCACCGAAGGTGTGGAAGCGCACGGCGGGCTCGTGATCCGGGACCGCGCCCTCGACCTCCTTCATGGTCTCGGCGATGATCTCGTTGGTGACCCGCTCGACATGCTCCAGGTCGCTGTCGTAGCCGACGCCCACCTGCACGAGCAGGGTCATGTCCTGCTCGGGCTGGTTGAAGTTGGTCATGTTGGTGCCGGCGAGCTGGCCGTTGGGGATGATCACCAGGTTGTTGGAGAGCGACTTGATCGTCGTCTGCCGCCAGTTGATGTCGACGACATAGCCCTCCTCGCCGCTGCTCAGCTTGATGTAGTCGCCCGGCTGGACCGTCTTCGACGCGAGGATGTGGATGCCCGCGAAGAGGTTGGCGAGGGTGTCCTGGAGGGCCAGCGCCACCGCGAGACCGCCGACGCCCAGTGCCGTGACCAGCGGGGCGACCGGGATGCCCAGGGTCTGCAGGATCACCAGGCAGCCGATCGCGAGGACCGTGACCCGGGTGATGTTCACGAAGATCGTGACCGAACCCGCGACCCCGGCCCGGGACTGGGCGAGCGAACGCACCAGGCCGGCGATCACCCTGGCCGACGTGATCGTGGCGACGAGGATGAACAGCACCGTCAGGGACTGGTTCACGTTGTGCTGCACGGTCTTCGTCAGCGGCAGCACCGCCGCCGCGGCGGCCGCGCCACCGACGAACGCGCCCCAGGGGACCAGGGAGCGCAGTGTGTCGACGATGACATCGTCACCGCCCCAGCGGGTCTTCGTGGCGTGGCCGCCGAGCCAGCGCAGCAGCAGCCGCAGCAGGAACGCGGCCAACAGGCCCGCGGCCAGAGTGATTCCGGCCACGAGGTAGTCGTCGAGGGTGAGGGCCCGGGTCATCGGTCACCTCCCGAGGGACGCGGGGAGCGGCCGACGGGCCGTATGTCAGGTCCCGTGGGCCGTATGTGATGTGTCGTCACCTTGCCACCTGCTCGAATTCGAGATGCACGATCAGCGCCTGCCCGGATGTGTGTACGACGTCGGGCGCGACCGCTCATCCTGCCGTATCCGCACAGCTGATCGGCACCGGACCTGCGCGGATCGGCCGACGACCGGCCCCGCGTCCACAGGAATGTCCGGATGTGCACCGCGGTACGGCCGCCTCCGCCCGCAGGATCAGGGCGACATCTTGTTCCCGGAGCCGCCGAGGTCCTCTTCCGGGATCCGCCGGTGTCCTCCTTCCGGCACCGTCCGGTACCTCAACCGGCGTCAGATCACCTTCAGCCGGACCAGCGCGCCGAGCGTCAACGCGCCCGGCAGCAGCGGCAGCCAGACCGTCATGACGCGGAACGTCAGCACCACCGCGGTCGCCACGGCCACCGGACCGCCGGCCGCCACCAGGGCGACCACGAGCGCGGCCTCCACCGAGCCGAGACCACCCGGAGTGGGCACGAGGGCGACCGCGACCGTGGCCGCGAGATACGCGAGCGCCATGTGCGTCACCGGGATGTCGAGCCCCAACGCCAGCCCCACGGTGACCAGTACGGCCGCCTGGAGCGTCGGGAACGCCAGCGAACCGCCCCAGAGCGCCAGCACACGCGCCGGCCGCGTGTGCACCGAACGGGCCTCGCCCAGCGCCGTGCGCACGAACCCGGACACGGCCGTACGCAGCCGTCGTACGAGGAGAGCCACGGCCACGGCGCCGCACGCGACGGCGACGGCCGTGATCAGCAGGGGAGTCGACGTGCCGTCGGGGAGGAGCGGGCCGAGTCGCAGTGCCCGGGGGAACGCGAACAGCAGAGCCACCAGCAGGCCGACGCGGGCGACGGACTCCGCGAGCAGATACAGCGCGAGCGCCGCCGACGAACGGGACAGCGACACCCCGCACACCGTCATGAACCGCAGGTTCACCGCGCTCGCGCCGAGGCCGGTCGGCAGCAGATGGTTCGCCGCGCCCGCCGCGAACTGGGTGGCCAGCAGACGCCCCGCCGGCAGCCGCTCGACGAGCGCCCCCTGCCGGGTCACGGCCGCCGCGACCCACGTCAGACATGTCACCCCGACCGCCGCGACCAGCCAGGGCCACCGGGCGGTCGCCAACTGGGTGAAGCCCTCGGCCAGAACGGAACGGTGCCGCACGGCGACCGCCACAACCATGACGAGGGGCAGCAGACAGAGGATCCGCCGCACCGGAACACGCCTGGTGGGCCGTCGGGGGAGTGGTATCGCCGTCACACCGGGAGAGGTTCTCCGGGCCGGGCCAACAGGGGGTTGCGGGCGCGGGGACGGCGGCTGACCGGCGGCGGACTTCATCGCGTCCGGACGCACACGTCGTCACCGCGCATCGGCGCCGTCCTCGCCACCACCCGGCACCGTCCTCGCCGTGCCACGGTGTGCGCGCCGTCCCGCGCCCTTGACCTCAAGCTTGGTCGAGGTCCTAGCGTCCTCCGTATGAGTATGGAGACCACCGCCTGGACCCAGCTGCAGGGCCTGATGACCGCCCAGCAACAGAGCCGCCCCTTCGCCCGCGCGACGCTACGGCGTATCGGCGCCTTCGCCCGTCCACATCGTCGCCGTATCGCGTGGTTCGTCGCCCTCAGTGTCGTCACCGCGCTGCTCGCCGTGGCGACGCCGGTGCTCGCGGGGAGCGTCGTGGACGTGATCGTGTCGGCCGGGGACGAGGCCCTCGTCGTCCGCCTTGCCGTGCTCATCGCCCTCATCGCGGTCGCCGAAGCGGCGCTGGGCCTGCTGGGCCGCCGCCTGTCTGCGACGCTCGGCGAGGGACTCATCCTCGATCTGCGGACCGCCGTCTTCGATCATGTGCAGCGCATGCCGGTCGCGTTCTTCACACGTACTCGTACGGGAGCGCTCGTCAGTCGTCTCAACAACGACGTCATCGGCGCCCAACGCGCCTTCAGCAACACCCTGTCCGGAGTCGTGAGCAACCTGGTCACCCTGCTGCTCACCCTCGCCGTCATGCTCACCCTCTCGTGGCAGATCACCCTGCTGTCACTCGTCCTGCTGCCCGTCTTCGTGATCCCCGCCCGGCGCATGGGCAGCCGCATGGCCCGGCTCCAGCGGGAGGCGGCCGACCTCAACGCGTCCATGGGCACCCGCATGACCGAGCGTTTCTCGGCGCCCGGCGCCACCCTGGTGAAACTCTTCGGTCGGCCGGGCGACGAGTCCGCCGAGTTCGCCGAACGAGCCGGCCGGGTACGGGACATCGGCATCCGGACGGCGATGGCGCAGTCGGCGTTCATCACCGCCCTCACCCTCGTCTCGGCCCTCGCGCTCGCCCTGGTGTACGGCCTCGGCGGCTGGTTCGCGCTGCGCGGCACCCTGGAGGCGGGCGCGATCGTGTCCCTGGCGCTGCTGCTGACCCGGCTGTACGCCCCGCTGACCGCGCTGGCCGGGGCGCGCGTGGAGATCATGAGCGCCCTGGTGAGCTTCGAGCGTGTCTTCGAGGTGCTGGACCTCAAGCCGCTCATCGAGGAGAAACCGGACGCCCGAGAGGTGCCCGAGGGGCCCGTGGCCGTGGAGTTCGACGACGTCCGCTTCGGCTACCCGTCCGCCGACAAGGTCTCCCTCGCCTCCCTGGAGGAGGTGGCCTCCCTCGACACGCGAGGCGGTACCGAGGTCCTGCACGGCGTCTCCTTCCGCGCCGAACCCGGCCAGACCGTCGCCCTCGTCGGCTCCTCCGGGGCCGGCAAGTCGACCGTCGCCCAACTGCTGCCCCGGCTGTACGACAGGGACGCGGGCACCGTCCGCGTCGGCGGCGTCGACGTGCGCGACCTCAGCGCGGCGTCGCTGCGCGGCACCCTCGGCATGGTCACCCAGGACGGCCACCTCTTCCACGACACCGTCCGCGCGAACCTGCTCCTCGCCCGCCCCGGCGCCACGGACGACGACCTGTGGGACGTCCTGCGCCGGGCCCGCCTCGACGACCTCGTACGGTCCCTGCCCGACGCCCTCGACACCGTCGTCGGCGAACGCGGCTACCGGCTCTCCGGCGGCGAACGCCAGCGCATGACCATCGCCCGGCTGCTCCTGGCCCGCCAGCGCGTCGTCATCCTCGACGAGGCCACCGCCCACCTCGACAACACATCGGAGGCCGCCGTCCAGGAGGCCCTCGCGGAGGCGCTGGAGGGCAGGACCGCCCTGGTCATCGCCCACCGCCTGTCGACGGTACGCACCGCCGACCAGATCCTCGTCGTCGAGGCCGGCCGGATCGTGGAACGCGGCCGGCACGAGGAGCTGCTCGCGGCGGAGGGGCGGTACGCGGAGCTGTACCGGACGCAGTTCGAGAAGTCCGACGTGGAGACGGTGCGAGCGGCGAAGCCATCGGTCGAGGTGCCGATCGGGGCGGCGTAGCGGCGCAGGCGCCCGTGACGCTGAGGGTGAACTGCGGGAACCGATGGGCGAGATGAGAACGCGGCCGTCCAAGACGCAGCAGGCTCAACACCCGCTTTCCGATCGTGGGCTTCACCGGCCGCCGTCCCCTCTCCCGTCCGACCTGACTGTTCGGCAACACGCTGCCGGCCCGGCCACCACCGCCGACGACACACTGCGGCTGCTCGACGGCCGGGCCGACGGACTCGGCGCGCGAACCGCGTCCGTGCCGCGCGCTCTCGGCATCCCCCGCCGTGAGCGGCCGTAGGCACACCAGGGGGCGTTTGTCGGAGATTTCCGGATGATGACCATAGCGGGCCGTGGCGGGGAAGACTGGCGGTGTGTCAGAGATACGAACGGCCTTGGACCGTGTGCTGGTGCGCTGTGAGGCGGCGTGGACGCCGGCCGTCGAACGGCATGTGACCGGCGCCGGTGAGGACCCGGAGGGCTGGTTGCCGTCGGCGGCCGGGCTGCTGCGCGCTTCCTGGAGCGAGGGAGGCCGGGACTGCGCGGTGGCCGCGGTGGCCATCCTGGAGTACGCGCTCGACGTGGGGGAGAGGCGGGATCCGCGGCGGCCCCGCTGGGTGCTGCACCTGTGGCTGGCCGAGCGCACACTGGCGCTGCGGTTCCAGGACCATCGGTTGTCGCACGACGTCCACCACTATCTCGCCGCCCAGACCCAGGGCCGGTCCGCGGACGATCCGGTGGCGGTCGCGGCGACCTTTCCGGAAGAGCCCTCTCCCCGCCACTTCGAGCCGCCCCGGCCGTCGCATCCGCACGCCGTACGGTTGGCCGAAGGGCTTCCGGCGGACGACCTGGTCCGGCCCTGTCTGCTGGCCCGGCTGGCACAGTCCGCGTTCTTCCGCCTGGAGTCGGGCGACATGTCCGCGCTGGAGGACGCCGGACGGTGGGCCGACGCGGCGTTCGCCGGCATCACCGCCGACCATCTGGAGGCCGGCCTCGTCAGCTGCACCGCCGTCCACGCGGCGCTGGCGCGCTTCCGTGACCGGCCGAGCGACGCGCGGGGCGTACAACTGGCGCTGAGCGCCGGCCGGTCGGCGCTGAAGGCGGTCGAGCACTCCAGACGCCATGGCACCCGCCCGGTCGATGACGAGGCCGCCTCGGCCCATCTCATGTTCTCCCTCGCCCTCACCGCCTCTCTGCCGCTCAATCTGGACGAGGAGATCGTCGACGAGGCCATCGCCCAGCTGGAGGCGTTTCGGGCCTGCGCGCCGCCCGACGACAACGGGGCCTACGCCGGGAACATGCCGGCGTTGCTGGGTGCGCGGGCCGTCCTCACCGGATCGCACGCCGACCTCCGGCGCGCGGACGAACTGTGGGCCGCGCTCCAGCGGGACCTGCCACCGGACCACCCCTTGATGCCGCACCTCGCGGACAAGCGCGCCGCGTGCGCCAAGATGGAACAGATGCTCAAGCGGCTGCCGTTCAACGGCGCCCGGCTGTTCAAGCTCGTGGGTCCGATGCTGGGACCGCTGCTGAGCGGGGTGCAACTGCCGCCCATCCGGATGTACGTCCCGCCGGGCCGCCCCGGAGTGCGCTCGCCCGGCCCGGGCCCGGAGGACTTCGCCCCCTTCATGGGCGGCCCCCGACCTGCCTCGGCGGACGCCGGACCCGGTCGCACCGGGGCCGCCACCGTGGTGTGGCC
>NZ_LRTR01000731.1 GCF_001550375.1 Streptomyces europaeiscabiei
CCCGCGCCTGTGCAGCCCGAGGCGGCCTGGCGGCCCGCCGGAACGGTCCTGGTGACCGGCGGCACCGGTGCTCTCGGCGCCCGGGTGGCCCGCTGGGCGGCCCGGAACGGCGCCGCCCACCTGCTCCTGGTGAGCCGCACCGGTGCCCAGGCCCCGGGCGCCGACGCCCTGCACGCCGAACTCCGCGAACTCGGCGCCCAAGTCACCTTCGGCGCACTCGACCTGACCGACCGTGAGGCGCTGCGGGCACTGCTCGACGCTCACCCGGTGGACGCCGTCGTCCACACGGCCGGAGTGCTTCAGGACGGGGTCCTCGACGGGCTCACCCCGCGTGCGCTGCGCACCGTCTTCGCGGCGAAGGCTGCCGGGGCACGGAACCTGGACGAGCTGACCCGGGACCGTGACCTCTCCGCCTTCGTCCTGTTCTCCTCCTTCGCCGGCACCGTCGGCTCCGCAGGACAGGCCAACTACGCCGCCGCCAACGCCGTCCTCGACGCCCTCGCCGAGCGGCGCCGAGGTGAGGGTCTGCCGGCCACGTCGATCGCGTGGGGGCCGTGGGCGGGCGGCGGCATGGCAGCCGACACCGACGCCGAGGGCCGCCAGCAGCGCGGCGGCGTCGGCCTCCTCGACCCCGAGCAGGCGCTCGACGCGCTCGAGGCCTGTGCCACGGACGGTCCGGCCGCGATCCTCGTCGCCGACATCGACTGGGCACGCTTCGGTCCCGCCTTCACCGCCGTCCGCCCCAGCCCGCTGCTCGCCGAGGTCTACCACGCTCCGGAAGCTCCTCAGACCACGGCCGCAGCCACCACCGGACTGCGGTCCCGCCTGGCCGGCCTCACCCCCGAGGCCCGACAGCGTGAACTGCTCACCGAGGTCCGCACCCGGGCCGCCGCCGCACTCGGCTACGACGGCCCCGGACAGGTGGGTGCTGAGCGGGCGTTCCGTGATCTGGGTGTGGACTCGTTGATCGCGGTGGAGTTGCGCAACGTCCTGGCGGCT
>NZ_LRTR01000732.1 GCF_001550375.1 Streptomyces europaeiscabiei
CGCGCGCGCCCCCGGCACCCTTCGCCGCCGCCGCCCGCCGCGCGCCCAGCGCCTGCAGCACGGTCGCCGTACCCATGCACACCGCCGCGCACAACGCCCACGCCACACCCGCCACCATGGGGGCACCGTAAGCGGCGGGACGGGCCGCGGCCGGGGCAACACCAGGGCACGCACCCACGTGGCCGCACCCACGTGGCCGTCACCCGCTCCCCCCTGCCCCACCCTCACGACCGCACAAAGTGCGACAGATTCATTGCTCCCGTTCTGTTCGAAGTCCTAGGGTGGGCCCGGTTTTTCAACAACTTCGGACAGCAACAGACGCATCCGACGCATCGAACGCTCCTCAGCACGCGCACTTCCCAATGTCGTCGAGGAAGGCCCCGGTACATGCCCCACCCGCACCCGCACACAGGTACCCCCGCAGTCCGCCCCGTCATGAGCCGCCGCCGACTGCTGGAAGGCGGCGCCGCCCTCCTCGGCGCCCTGGCCCTCTCCGGCGGCGAGGCCTACGCGGCCCCCTTCAGTGGGACGCAGGCCGACGGCACCCCCGAGTGGTCCGGCAACATGGCCCTCTTCCAGGTCGGCGCCGAACCACCCCACACCACCCTCATGCCGTACGCGGACGTCAGACAGGCGCTCACCGGCGACCGCACCCGCTCCCCGTACCGGCTGAGCCTCGACGGCAAGTGGAGGTTCGCGTACGTCGACCGGCCGGGCGACCGGGACGAGGACTTCTACAAGACCGACGTCGACGACAGCGACTGGGACACGATCCCGGTGCCGTCCAACTGGCAGCTGCACGGCTACGACTTCCCCATCTACATCAACATCACCTACCCCTGGTGGGGCCCGAACGGTCTCGGCGAGGAGGCACAGCCGCCGAACGCGCCGACCCGCTACAACCCCGTCGGCCAGTACCGGCGCACCTTCCAGCTCCCCAAGGACTGGACGGCCGGCGACCGCCGTACCTTCCTGCACTTCGAGGGCGTCAAGTCGGCCCACTACGTGTGGATCAACGGCGAACTCGTCGGCTACCACGAGGACTCGTACGACCCGGCCGAGTACGACATCACCAAGCACCTGAAGCCGGGGTCGAACCAGATCGCCGTCGAGGTGTACCGGTACTCGGACGGCGACTGGCTGGAGGACCAGGACATGATCCGGCTGAGCGGGATCTTCCGCTCGGTCTACCTGTACTCCACCCCGGCCGTGCACCTGCGCGACTTCAAGCTGGACACCCCGCTCGGCGACGGTTACACGACCGCCGAGCTGTCCGTCACCGCGAGCGTCCGCGCGTACGAGGCCGGGCACGAGGGCGCGTACTCCGTCGAGACCCAGCTCTACGACGCCGGCGGCCACGCCGTCTGGTCACGCCCCCTCGTCCAGTCCGTCGCCGTCGGCGCCGGCGTCGGCGAGGACGTGACCGTCCAGGCCGCCAAGGCCGTCCCCTCGCCCGAGCTGTGGTCCGCCGAGCACCCGAACCTCTACACGGCCGTGCTCCACCTGCGCGATCCGCGCGGCCAGATCGTCGAGACCCTCTCCCACCGCGTCGGCCTGCGCGAGTTCGCCCTCAAGGACGGGCTGATGCGGATCAACGGGAAGCCGGTCTCCTTCCGCGGCACCAACCGGCACGAGATGCACCCCGACCGGGGCATGGCGCTCACCCGCGCCGACCTGGTCGAGGACATGGGGATCATCAAGCGGCTCAACATCAACAGCGTCCGCACCTCGCACTACCCGAACAACCCGCTCTGGTACGAGCTGGCGGACGAGTACGGCCTCTACCTCGTCGACGAGACGAACCTGGAGACGCACGGCATCCGCGACCGCTTTCCCGGAAACGACCCCGAGTGGACGAAGGCCTGCGTGGCCCGCGCCCGGAACATGGTCCACCGCGACAAGAACCACGCCTCCGTCGTCATCTGGTCCCTCGGCAACGAGGCGGGCGGCGGCTCCTCCTTCGTCGCCATGCGCGACTGGATCGAGTCGTACGACAAGACACGAGTCATCCAGTACGAGGGCGACGACCGGCCGACGATCAGCCAGATCCGCTCGGAGATGTACGACAGTCCGCAGCGGGTCGAGCAGCGGGCGAAGGACACCTCGGACACCCGCCCGTACGTGATGATCGAGTACTCGCACTCGATGGGGAACTCGACCGGCAACTTCAAGAAGTACTGGGACCTCATACGGCGCTACCCCGTCCTGCAGGGCGGCTGGATCTGGGACTTCGTCGACCAGTCGCTGACCTGGTCGATCCCGAGGCTGAAGGTGTTCACCGATGCCGGCCCGAACGGGCTGCAGGGTCAACTCCTCACCGCGGCGGGAACGTTCAGCCGCGAGAAGGGCGTGTCCGGCGCCACCGGTTTCACCCGCGACCCGGCCCTCGACCTCACCGGCTCCCTGACGCTGGAAGCCTGGGTCACCCCGCACGTCACCGGCGGCCACCAGCCGATCATCGCCAAGGGCGACACGCAGTACGCGCTGAAGCAGAGCGACCGGAGCATCGAGTTCTTCATCTACGGCGGCGGCCAGTGGGTCAGCGTCAGCTGGGGACTCCCGGCCGACGGCTGGACCGGCCGCGAACACCACGTCGCCGGTGTCTTCGACGCCGGGGCCGGGTCCCTCACGCTCTACGTCGACGGCGAGGTGAAGGCGACCCGCACCACGACCCGCCGGCCCAGCGTGAACGTCGCTCCGCTCGCGCTCGGCACCGACACGGACAACCCGACGCGCGAGTTCAGCGGCACGATCCGGCGGGCCGGCGTGTACGCGCGCGCCCTGAGCCGGACCGAGCTGGCCTCCGGGAGCCGTGGGCCCGGCGACGACGGGGTGCGGTTCTGGTTCGACGCGGCGACGGTCGAGGTGGCGGAGAGCAGGGCGAAGGAACGTTCGTTCTTCGCGTACGGCGGTGACTGGGGCGACAACCCCAACGACGGGGCCTTCGTCGCGGACGGCATCGTCAAGGCCGACCGTGGCCACACCGGCAAGGCGGCCGAGGTCAAGCGCATCTACCAGGCCGTCCACGCGAAACCGGCCACCGGCACCACCCTGACCTCGACGAAGGTCACCCTCACCAACGAGTACCTCTTCACCAACCTCCGCGAACTCGACGGCAGTTGGACCCTGGTGGCCGACGGCAAGAAGATCCAGCAGGGCCGCCTCACCCGTGACCAGCTGGATGTCGGCCCCCTGTCCACCAAGGACATCACCGTCCCCTTCAGCCTCCCCGCCTCCCCCGCACCCGGCACCGAGTACTTCCTCGAACTCTCCTTCACCACCAAGGACGCCACCCCGTGGGCCGAATCCGGCTTCGAGGTGGCCCGGCAGCAGCTGTCCGTCGACGCGGGCAGCCCGGCGGTGACACCCGTACCGCTGGCGGACGTCCCGGTCCTCAAGTACGAGGAGAGCGACAAGGCCGTCACGGTCACCGGAAAGGGCTACCCGGGCCGCTTCTCCGTCACCGTCGACAAGGCGAGCGGCACGATCACGTCGTTCAAGGCGGACGGCACCCGGCTGATCTCCTCCGGTCCCGTGCCCAACTTCTGGCGGGCCCCCACCGACAACGACCACGGCAACGGACAGCACACCCGCAACCAGACCTGGCGGGACGCGGGCACGAACCGCAAGGTCACGGACGTGACCGTGCGCGCGCTCGGCGAGCGGGCCGTGGAGATCAAGGTCAGCGGCACGCTCCCGACGACCACGGAGTCGACGTACACCACCACCTACACGGTGTTCGGCAACGCCGAGATCAAGGTCGACAACACCCTGCACCCGGGCGCCTCCTCCCTCCCGTACATCCCGGAGGTGGGCACCCTGTTCCTCCTCAACCGCCGCCTGGAGCGCCTGCACTACTACGGCCGCGGCCCCGAGGAGAACCACTGGGACCGCAACAACGGCACCGACGTGGGCCTCTACTCCGGCAACATCGCCGACCAGTGGTCCGGCTACATCCGCCCCCAGGAGAACGGCAACAAGACCGACGTCCGCTGGGCCGCCGTCACCGACCGCGACGGGGTGGGCCTGCTGGTCTCGGGCGACGCGCTGATAGAGATCAACGCCTCGTACTTCACCCCGGAGGACCTGTCGACGGGCCTGCGCCACGACTACCACCTCACCCCCCGCGACACCCCCGTCCTGCGCGTCAACCACCGCCAGATGGGAGTCGGCGGCGACAACAGCTGGGGCGCCCACACCCACGACGAGTACAAGCTCTTCGCCAACCGCGACTACACGTACACGTACCGGCTGCGCCCGCTGACGGACGTGGCCAGGGCGACGGCGGCGTCCAGGAGGCCGACGGCTACGCAGTAGCGGGCATGACCGAGTTCGGCGTAGCGGCATACGACGACGACAAGCGCTCGGCCGGGCACTCCCGGCCGAGCGTCCTGCCGGCCTGCCCCGACCACCGGGCCGACATCAACTCCGCTTCTCGCGCGCCGGGTTGAACTGCTTCCAGTGCCCCTCGGAGACGACCTCGACGCCGCCGTCGGTCACCTTGATAGCGGTCTGAGCGTCGATGGCGTATGCCGGACCCTTTATCTCGGCGGCCCACCGTTCCGCCACGGCCATGGTGTTCTCCGGACAATCCGGGCTGTCGAGGTGCGGGAAGAATCCCCTGCCCCGCTACACGGGAACGGGCATTCACCCCGGCCCTGAAGGACCGGGCACCCCGCCCGGCAAGCAAGGTGGAAGGTTCTGATTCTCTGGGCGCTCCACGAGCACCCCTGCCGCCGCTGCGGCGGCTGCTACCGGGTGTCAGCGAGAAGGTGCTGGCCTCTCATCTGCGCGAGATGGAGGCGGACGGCGTCGGGCACCGCGTCTCCTACGACGAGGTGCCGCCCCGCGTCGAGTACTCGCTGACCGAAGCCGGTACGCGCCTCAACGAGGCGCTCCAGCCGCTGGCCGCCTGGGGACGTGAGCGGTCGACGGAGCAGCCGTTTCCGCCACTCGCCGCCGTACGTCCTCGGTGAGCGCGCCGAAAGGTGCCGCCGAGCCCCTTCCCGGCTCTGCGGCGTCGCCACTCTCCGGGCTCGGCGTCGCCACTTTGTGACCGGTTCAAAAACCACCTCTGTCCCAGCCGTTGACTTCCATCTCTCCCGGCTCTACTTTCGGCCAGCCAGTACGTTCGGCGAGCCGATCCCCGTTCGAGATATCGACCTCCGGGTATCCATCGAAGGAGCCGCATGACCTCCCCTCCGCGTGCCAACTCCCTTGGTCTCAGACGGCGTTGCAAAGCAGCGGCGATTCGCGCCGTCACCCTGGCGACCGCCGCGACAGCCGCCCTGCTCTTCGCCCAGCCGACGACCGCGACGCCCGCCCCGGAAACGCGCATCGACGCCGCGCCCGTCGCGGTGACGGACCGACAGATACCGGTCCCCGAAGTCCCGATGGGCTGGGCCTCCTGGAACGCCTTCGCCGCGAAGGTCGACTACAACGTGATCAAGCAGCAGGTCGACGCGTTCGTCGCGGCCGGGCTGCCCGAGGCCGGCTACGAGTACATCAACATCGACGAGGGCTGGTGGCAGGGCACCCGCGACAGCGCGGGCAACATCACCATCGACGAGGCCGAGTGGCCCGGCGGCATGAAGGCCATCGCCGACTACATCCACAGCAAGGGCCTGAAGGCGGGCATCTACACCGACGCCGGCAAGGACGGCTGCGGCTACTACTTCCCCACCGGCCGCCCGGCCGCGCCCGGCAGTGGCAGCGAGGGCCACTACGTCCAGGACATGACGCAGTTCTCGAAGTGGGGCTTCGACTTCGTGAAGGTCGACTGGTGCGGCGGTGACGCCGAGGGCCTCGACCCGAAGACGACCTACCAGGCGATCAGCGACGCCGTGGCCACCGCGACCGCCACCACCGGCCGCCCGCTCACCCTCTCCCTGTGCAACTGGGGCTACTCCAACCCCTGGAACTGGGCACCGGGCATGGGCCCGATGTGGCGGACGAACACGGACATCTTCTACCACGGCCAGTCCCTGACGTACGCGAACATGCTGACGAACTACGACCGGAACGTGCACCCCACGGCCCAGCACACCGGCTACTACAACGACCCCGACATGCTGCTGATCGGCATGGGACTCACCGCCGGCCAGGACCGCACCCACATGAACCTGTGGGCGGTCTCCGGCGCACCGCTGCTGGCCGGCAACGACCTCACCACCATGACCACCGAGACGGTGAACACCCTCAAGAACCCCGAGGTCATCGCCGTCGACCAGGACCCCCGCGGCCTCCAGGGCGTCAAGGTCGCCGAGGACACCACCGGCCTGCAGGTGTACGGCAAGGTCCTCTCCGGCAGCGGCAACCGCGCGGTCGTCCTCCTCAACCGCACCTCCACCACACAGAACATGACCGTCCGCTGGTCCGACCTGGGTCTGACGAACGCCTCCGCGACCGTCCGTGACCTGTGGAGCCGGACGAACGTCGGTACGCCCGGCACGAGTTACAGCACCAGCGTGCCGGCGGGCTCCTCCGTGATGCTCACGGTCAAGGGCGGCACCGAGCAGTCGGCGAGCACGTACACCGGCACGTCGAGCTTCTCCGGAGTGGTCGCAGAAAACACCGGCCTGAAGACGGTCGACGTCTCCTACACCAACAACACGTCGACCGCCCGCGTCGGCACGCTCACCGTCAACGGCCAGACGTCGACGAAGGTCTCCTTCCCGCCGACCGGCTCGTCCCCCGGCAACATCTCCGTCGCCATGTCACTGACGAAGGGCAGCGCCAACACGATCGCGTTCTCCGGCGCCCCGACCCTCGAAGGCATCGTCGTACGACCGCTGCCGGGCACCGACGGCACGCTGATCACCGGCACGGGCTCCGGCCGCTGCGCGGACATCAACGACAACACCATCACCAACGGCACCGACGCCCAGCTGTGGGACTGCTCCGGCGGCCAGAACCAGTCCTGGACGTACACGTCCCGCAAGGAACTCGTCGTGTACGGCAACAAGTGCCTGGACGCCTGGGACCGCGGCACCTCCAACGGCACCCGCGTCGTCATCTGGGACTGCCACGGCGGCGCCAACCAGCAGTGGAACGTGAACAGCGACGGCACGATCGTCAACGTCAACTCCGGTCTCTGCCTGGACGCCTACAACGCGGCCACCACCAACGGCACGAAGCTCGTCCTGTGGTCCTGCAACGGCCAGAACAACCAGAAGTGGAGCCGGACGTGACCCCTGTCAACGCAACCGCTGCGGACGCGAGCGGGCCCTCCCGCCGTACCTTCCTCGGTATGGCGGCCACCGTCCCCCTTGCCGCGACCGGCGTCATGACCCTCGGCGCCGGGGCCGCACACGCCGCCGACTCGGCGTACGCGATGGTCTACTTCACCGAGTCCACCACCATGCTGGAGGCCAACTACGGCCTCCACCTGGCCGTCAGCCAGGACGGCCTGAACTGGACCCCGCTGAACCAGAACGCTCCCCTGGTCACCCCGACCCAGGGCGCCGGCGGCCTGCGCGACCCGTTCCTGATGCGCAAGCAGGACGGTACGTTCGTCGTCCTGGCGACGGACCTCAAGGGCACCGACTGGAACTACGCCAGCACGTACATCCACGTCTGGGACTCGACCGACCTGCGGACCTTCACCGGCTACCGGCGCGTGAAGCTGCACGACATGACCACCACCCACAGCTGGGCCCCCGAGGCCTACTGGGACGCCTCACGCGGCCAGTACGGCATCCTCTACTCCTCGGTGAACAGCAGCGGCCACAACGTCATCATGGTCAGCTACACGACCGACTTCGTCACGACGTCCAACCCCCAGGTCTTCTTCGACCCCGGTTACGACATCATCGACGGCAACCTCACGGTCGGCGTGAACGGCGTCAACTACCTCTACTACAAGAGGAACCAGACCCTGGTGGGCGCCCGCTCGACGACCCTGAACCCCGGCAGCTTCACCCCGTTCAGCACGGCCGCCTCCCACGGCGGCACGGAGGCCCCGACGGTGGTGAAGTCCCTGTCCTCCGGCTCCTGGTACCTCTGGGGAGACACCTACACCCCCAACGGCGTCTTCTACGTCTGGCAGTCCAGCGACATCGCCTCCGGCACCTGGACGGCCCTCGACCAGAAGCTCTACACCCAGCCGCTCAACTCCAAGCACTGCGGCATCCACCCGATCACGTCGAGCGAGTACGGCAACCTGCTGACCAAGTGGGGCGCGCCGACGTGGAACCGCCTCAAGTCCTACAACTACCCGTCCCGCTACGTCCGCCACAGCGACTACGTGGGCCGCATAGACGAGTACCCCTTCGACCCGTTCACCGACTCCCAGTGGAAACTGGTCCCGGGCCTGGCGGACTCCTCCGGGGTCTCCTTCCAGTCGGTCAGCCACCCCACCCGCTACCTCCGCCACTACAACTACAACCTCCGCCTCGACGTGAACGACGGCACGTCGACCTTCGCCGCCGACGCCACGTTCACCCGCGTCGCCGGCCTCGCGGACTCGACGTGGTCGTCCTTCCGCTCGTACAACAACCCGACCCGCCACATCCGCCACAGCAACTACGTGCTCCGCATCGACCCGATCTCGACGGCGACGGAGAAGGCGGACGCGACGTTCCGGGTGGGCTACTGAGACAGCGGCCCCGCTCGGTGTGACCGACCGTTCCCCGCGCCCCCCGTTTCCCGGGGGGCGCGGGGAACCGCGCGAACGGGCCCGGCCACCAAGCGTGTTGGTGCCACAGAGATCACCACAACGTCGTGCACAACGTCGTACGCACACCTGCGATGCTGTGCCGATGAGCAAGGTATGGCAAGGACACGTCATCGACGGCACGCGTTTCGTGGTCCCGGCGTCGGGTGTGACACCGAGGCACGTGCTGTGCGCGGTCGGCGTGGGCCTGGATCCCGACGTCCTCAGCCGCGTGGTCGACGAGGCGGGCGGCGGGGACTTCGAACTCGACGAGTTTCAGCGGGAGCCGGACCCCCGGATGCGTGAGGCATTCGAAGCCGCGGTGGGTGCCCGCGAAGCCACCAACGACGACGAGTTCGGCGATGACGACTGGGCCGCGGTGGACGCACACGACTCGGTCGCCTATGTCCTGTCACCGCCGATCTCCCAGGCCAATGCCCTCGACGTCTCCCGCCGGGCGCTGGCCGTCACCGCGGCCCTGCTGGCCAACGGGGCCACCGCGGTGAAGAACGAGTCCAGCGGGGTGGCCTGCGGTCGGGAGCAGTGGCTGGCCCTGGCGAGCGAGGCGGCGGCCGCCGAGACCGCGGACGACCTGGTCGGCGCCCTCGTCCGGGCCTGGGTCGTGCCGGTGGCCTACGACGGTGAGATGTACTTCAGCTGCGGCATGCATCTCCTGGGCGAGGCGGACGTGGAGCTGGTCTCCACGGCCACCGCGGAGCCCGAGCCGGAGCTGCTGCTCGAATGGATGACCACCATGAAGATCGCGTCGTACTACCTGCTGACCGAACAGCCGGAGCACGGAGTCCAGGACGGCGAGGGCTTCCGCATCGCCCAGGACGCCCCCCGCTGGATCATGAACCGTCTGGAGTGCGAACGGTTCGAGGACGACGACTTCTTCCACAACCCGTACGGATACTGGCGCCTGACCCCGGCTGTCCGCGGCCCACGGAGGGGGGCGAGGCTCAGGAGGCGCAACCCCCGCACGACCCTCCGAACGCGACGGAAGGGGTGAGAGCGGCGAAGGCGTGGAAATCTCCGGGCCACGGGCCGAACGCCGCGCCCTTCTCCGGCGTCTCAGTACCGATCGCGGTCCCACCCACCCAGGGACCGCACCCGGTACGAAGGACCGGAGGGACACATGACCAAGCGAACACCCGCCAGGCCCGGCATGATCGCGGCCGTGGCGGTCGCCGTCCTGGCTCTCGGCGGGCTCCAGGGCTCGACGGCCGGCGCGCAGACCGTGGAAGCCGTATCGACCCCTTCGAGCACCTGCCACGGCACCCAGCCGAAAGGCGGCATCGCCGGACAGGCCGGGGACGGAGTGCCGGAGGACGACACCCCCCTGAACCGAACCCTGGGCTACGTGGACAAGCTGGTCACCGGCCGCTACTCCGCCATCTACACCGGCCTGGTCCTCGACGAGGACGAAGCCTCCGTGGACATCTACCGCATCCCCTCCGAGCCCTTCGACACCGCCGTCTGCGACGCCGCCGAGAAGGGCGTGACCATCCGTCTCCACGACCGCGACATCAACGAGAAGGACCTCACCACCCTCCTCGACCGCATCAGCGAGGACATGAACCGCTGGGACGGCACCTTCAACATGCGCGAAGCCGGCCTCGACGGCACCGGCCACCTCGTGATCGGCGTGGACGACCCCGACACCGCCGAGCCGATCCTCCGCAAGGCCCTGGGCGAACAGAACGCCAAGTACCTCCGCGTCGAGTACGCCCCCCAGGCATACCTGCAGTGACCCGGATCCGACCCGGCTCCGCCCCGCATCCCGGCGGGCCTGAGCCGGGATGCAACACCCCTGAGGATCCGCTATAGTTGATCACGAGCCGCTCACCGGAACAGCAACTCCCGGTAGTACTCAATGCGTTGGTGGTCCAAGGAAAGACGCCCCGCTTCCTGCGGGGAAATGCAGGTGCAAGGCCTGCCCGGCGCTCCAGTACAAGAGCCCCACTTCGCTCCACGCGAAGTGGGGCTCTTGCGTTGTACGGGACGGGGCTGGCATTCGCTCCACCATCGACCAGAGCCGCCACCACCTCCCGAGCGACTGGCGTACGGCGACGACCTCCGCCTGCCCGCCCTGTCTGCCCTGCCCGCGACCGATCCCGTCCCACGCCACGCCGCGCCACGCCGAACCCAGGCCAAATGGTATCGACGGAGATACTATCTCTCGCGATACTATCTCTCGCGGGAGTCTCCAGCATGCGACGCTTCATCGGACGGGACCCGGAGCTGAACGTGCTCCGCAACGCCTTCCAAGCGGTTCACGAAGCCGTCGGATCGGCGAATCCAGGTCAGTGCATCCTCATGCGGGGCAGGCGGCGGGTCGGCAAGTCCAGCCTCGTCGAGGAGTTCCTCCGGCGTACCGGGGCGCCGAACCTCTTCTTCACCGCGGCGGGCGGCACGGCGGAGGACGAGCTGACAGAGCTGCTCGACACCGTCGCGAGATCCACTCTGCCGGAGCGGGAACTGTTCTCGGAGGAGACCCCGGGACAGTGGAACGCGGCGTTCAGACTGCTCGCCGAGATCCTGCCCGACGACAGCCCGAGCGTGATCGTCATCGACGAGGTCCCGTATCTCATGGACCGCATCGACGCCTTCGAAGGCATGCTCCAGCGGGCATGGGACCGCCTGCTCAGCCGCAAACCCGTGCTCCTCCTCCTCGTCGGATCCGACCTGTCGATGATGGAGGCGCTGAACAGCTACGACCGCCCCTTCCACCAGCGAGGCCGGGAGATGGTCGTGGGGCCGCTCAACCCCGCCGACATCGGCGAGATGCTCGGCCTTCCACCGGCAGCCACCTTCGACGCCGCCCTGATCACGGGCGGTCTTCCGCTGATCTGCGCGGAGTGGCGGGCCGGGGCGGACGTCTGGGAGTTCCTCCGCGACTCCCTGACCAACCCGATCTCGGCGCTGCTGGTCTCCGCCGAGCGCTCACTGGCCGCGGAGTTTCCCCCGCAGGCCATGAGCAGGGAAGTCCTGCGGGCCATCGGAAGCGGGGAGCGGACCTTCACCAACATCGCGCGCGCCGCCGGCGGAATCTCGCACACCACTCTCACCCGGGCCACGGACGTCCTGACCGAGAAGCGGGTGGTGGCGACCGAGCTGCCCCTCTCGCTGCGGCCGTCGAAGGAACGCCGCTACCGCGTGGCCGACCCCTACCTGCGCTTCTGGCTCGCGTTTCTGGATCCGCACATGGCGGAGATCGAGCGGATGCGGGGAGATCTCACGCTTGGCCGGATCAAGGAGCAGTGGACGAGCTGGCGGGGCCGCGCGATCGAGCCCCTGGTCCGGGAATCCCTCGCCCGCCTCCTGCCGGACGGGCACCTTCCCGCCGCCCCGGCGATCGGTGGGTACTGGACCCGCAGCAACGACGTCGAGATCGACCTGGTGGGCGCCGACCGGCAGCCGGTGGCCAAGCAACTGCTCTTCCTCGGCTCGGTCAAATGGCTGGAGAACTCCGCGTTCGACAACCACGACCTGGCCGCACTGCACAAGCACCGGGCGACGCTCACGGACCAGCCCGTACCACTGGTGGCGGTCTCCCGCAACGGGATCAGCTGCTCCGGACTCCAGGCGGCGTACGGCCCCGAGGAACTGCTCGGCGCCTGGCGTAGGGCGTGAGCAGGGTTCCGCCGAACGTTGTCATGCGGTGGCGGTCTCTGCCTTGTGCAGCACCCGAGCCAACAACAGTGCTCCTCCGGCGGCCGCCCCTACCGCTCCCACGGCCATGAAACCCCCGTGGGAACGCCACGACAGCACCGACCACCGTGACTGCGCGGAGAACAACGACCCGGTACTCAGCCACGACCCCGTCGAGATCAGCGACAGGGAGGAACCGATCGAGCCGACCGACAAGGCACTCCCGATCGAGCCGACCGACAGAGCCGAACCGACGGATCCCACGGAGAGCACCGATCCGACCGACCCGATCGACAACACGGAGTCCTGCGACCACAACGACAGCACCGAATGGGAGGAAGCGCGACGGACTGAAGGTACGGACAGCTTCGTCATGCAGCCATCCTGCCCGTTGCACGCCCCCGGACAGAGCCTTCCGGCCGCCGCCACCGCCGACAGGCGTGTCGGCGGAGACCCCGCCGAACGTTGCCGACCCGCCCCGCGTCTCAGTGGTGACCGTCCCACAAGGAGGCCACCATCATGCCGACGACCGCCACCGTACGAGTCCGTCACCGCGCCCTGACCGCCGCCGCGACGGCCGGGACGTTGCTATGGGCGCTCTCCGCGTGCGGGGAGGAGCCGACGACAGCGAAGAGGTCGTCGCCCGCATGGGAGGAGCCCTCCTCGTACCGCTACACCCTGAAGTCGAGCGAGGGCGAGCGGGCGCTGATCGGGACGTTCGAGGTGACGGTCCGGGACGGCAAGGTCGTGAAGACCGTCGGGATCGACGAGAGCGGCCGACGGGTGGTGGACCGGAAACTGACCGAAGTGCCCACCATCGCGGCGTTGTTGAAGCAAGCGGAGACGGCACGGGACGAAGGCGCCGACGCCGTGGACGTCGAGTACACGAAGGACGGCCGTCCGACCAGCATCTCCATCGACTGGGAGGAGAACGCGATCGACGACGAGGAGGCCTACACCCTCGGCGACTACGAGGCGCTCGGCTGACTCAGGTCCCGGATCGTGCCGCCCACCTTGGCCTTCAGCTTCTTGAGCACCTTGGGCTTGGCTGAGATGGCCCACTGCGGACCGACCAGGTACTTCCCGCCGTACATGGAGGCCGACTCCAGCCAGACTTCCTTCAGCTCGTCCTTGGGGAAGGTGGTGATGAGGTAATCCCCCACAGAGGTCTGACACACGCCCTCGCGCAGCTCCTCCGCCTCGGTCCGGATCTTCACCTCGCACCCGGTGAGCTCGGCGATGACCTCGACCTTGGCCGGCGCGACCACCGCGGCAACAGAGCTGGACTCGTCCTTGCCCTCGCCACCGCTGCACGCCGCCATCAGGGGCAGGACAGCCAGGCTCGCAGCCAACGCGACACCACGCGACAGCTTCCTCACCATGTCCTGATCTCCGTTCGCGTTCTCTGTAGGAGTGCACTCCGTACGGGGTACGTGTGACGACTGCGGATTGCTCAATCTCGGGCACCTCGGAGGCGCGGCCTCGGCAATACTTCCGCCTGACGACGATGTGGAAGCGGCCCAGTGACTCGTTGCTGCCAGGGTGTGGCTTTTAACCCCAGATGAGGACGTCGCTGCTGACAGGAGCGATCGGCGAGTTGCTGCTCGGGCCGGCGACGTCGATCGTGTAGGCGCCCGGTGGAAGGCCGTCGATTGTCACGTCGGTGGGGGTCTGGTCCGCCATGACGACGCGGGCTTCGACGAGCTGGCCTGTTTCGTCGGTGACGGTGAGGCGGGCGCTCTGCCTTGGGCCGTCGATGGCTGTGATCTGCACGGGCAGGTCGTCCCCGGCAGTGATCAGCTCGGGGAGGTCGACCCGCAGGTGGAGGGTCTGCGGGGCGCGGACGGCGATATCACGCGCGGTAAGAATGCCTTCGATTTCGTCGAGTGCGGCGGGGTTACGCTGGATGTTTCCGTGCTTGTCGGGGACACGGCGCAGGGTGTTGCTGTCCATGGGGACGTCGCTGCGGCAGGCTCCCACGATGGGCACGGTGGAGTCTCCGAACAGGTTCTCCGCCCGGTAGGTGTCCACGGGCACGACGCGCCCGCTGTCGAGGCGCACGGTAGCGGGGGTTGACTGCTGGATGCCGACGATAGCGTGTGTCGCGGCGAGTGAGGCGGGACGACTGGCTTCGGCTTCGCTCACCGCGGTGTGGAAGCGCATGGCGTCGGCCACGCGTTTGGTGTCCAGGTCAGGAACGTTGATCTCAGTGGTCTTGGCCAGGGTGCCGGCGTGTTCGATGCAGGCGTACTCGGGGAGCAGTTGGTGAAGTGACGGCAGGCTACGGGCGAAAGCGGTGAGGTCCAGAGCGAGGGGGCCGATGCCGTGGTGGACGCCGTTGACGAGTTGTTTGAGGGCTTTGGCGGCGCCGCGGTAGGGGGTGCCGAGAGTGATGAGTTTGCGGGTGATGTCGGCGCCGCCGCAGCGTTCGATGTACCAGCGGGCCACCAGGCCGCCCATGGAGTGGCAGACGAAGACGAGCTGGGCGTTCGCGTACGGGCCTCCTTGGGCGCGCCAGCGTTCGAGCGCGGGTTCGACGATGCTGGCCAGGTGCTGGCCGTTCCAGCGGTTGGACAGGCGCCAGTCGTAGGGGACGGGCAGCAGATTGCCGGGCGGGGCGTCGGCGCTGTCGGTGGCTTCGCGGTATCCCAGGGAGCGCAGCCGCTTCAGGAGGAGGTCGTATCCCTTGACGGGTGTCCAGATGCCCGGCAGTGCGTGCAGGTCCGGCATCAGAGCCACAGGGTGGACTCCGTCCTCCGGGTGCTCGTCACCGATCCCCTCGGGGAGTTGGAGGCGAGTGACGGACCGGCCGAAGCTCTTGACGGCGCGCAGAACGGATCCGGCGGACGGGGCCCAGACCAGGCCGTCGGAGCTGCGGAGCGTGCTGCCCATGATGCCGGGCAGGACGACGACCAGATCAGTTGGGGGCATCATGCTCCTCCGGGGAGTCGGCAGGAGGCTGCCGGGTGAGTGTGGGGATGAGTGACAGAGCCGCGCGATGGTGGTGTGCGATGTCAGCCAGTTCGTTGATCCACGCCGCGCCAGCCTCAGGAAGGAGCCCGTGCGCGGAGATCAGCAGCTGGTCTGCTTGGTCGGTGTCTCCGCTGAGGACGGTGGCGACGGCAAGGTGGAACACGGCCGTGGCCGCAAGTTGGGCACTTGTGGCGGCGGTGAGCGCCAGAACAGCCGTCGGGTGCAACGGGGCCGGATCCGGGCGCCGAGCATGCTCTTGCAGCAGTTCGGGGAAGCGGGAAGGATCCTCAAGCGCGTCCAAGGCCGGTCCGTGTTCACCGAGCTGCGCCAATTGAAGAAGAGCCTGTGCCTGGGTGAACGTGGGGGTGTTTTCCGGTGTGGAGTCGGCGACCAGACGGGAGAGTACGTCGAGGACGATGTCGTCCAAGAGGTCCTCACGACGCTCGCTGAGCAGGCGTCGCTGACTGGGCGGGTCAGCGACGGCGAACTCCTGAGCGAGGATCGTCAGCAGCAGGGGACGGTAGGCGCTCTCAACACTGTCGTTCTGGGCCACCTGGCGGATGTCGCGGTAGCGCTGCGCTTCCTGGCCGACGAGTAGCAGGACTTCGTCCACAGCACTGTCAGCTTCTGGGGTGAGCAGCTCGGGATGAGCGGCTAGATGGTCCCGCTCCGCGGTATAGGTCTCTGTCTCCACCCAGACCTGCGCCGCTGCCACCAGGTCGGCATCTACTGAGAGCCAAGCCGGAGGTTCTGCACCGGTGTGCTCACGCCAGACATCGTCAAATGCCTCAGAGCCGGCAGCGGCTCGATGTCGCCACCCCTCTGAGTGCAGGACACCAAGAAGCTCAGAACCGGCATCTGCGACCCCTGCCATCGTGGCGAGCCAGGCCACAGCATCGGTGTCCCCGGGCTGCGCCCTAGACGCACGGAACAGCAGCAGGAATGCCGCGCTTCTCGAATCAACATCGCTGAGCACGTCAGCCCAGGCGTCTTCTGCCTTCCGACCCACCTCGCTGTAGCGGTTGCCGAGGTTGTTGAGCGCGCTGGCCAGGTCGGGCACAAAGGCGGGGTTGTCCTGCGCCAGAGCACGGCGCAGGCGGACCGCCTCCTCGGTCGGGGCCACCGCATCCACCCGCCGACCCACCTCGCTGTAGCGGACGCCGAGGTTGTTGAGCGCCATGGCCAGGTCGGGCACAAAGGCGGGGTTGTCCTGCGCCAGAGCACGGCGCAGGCGGACCGCCTCCTCGGTCGGGGCCACCGCATCCACCCGCCGACCCACCTCGCTGTAGGACGCGCCGAGGTTGTTGAGCGCGCTGGCCAGGTTGGGCACAAAGGCGGGGTTGTCCTGCGCCAGAGCACGATAAAGGCCGGACGCCTCCTCGGTCGGGGCCACCGCATCCACCCGACGACCCACCTCGCTGTAGCGGTTGCCGAGGTTGTTGAGCGCGCTGGCCAGGTCGGGCACAAAGGCGGGGTTGTCCTGCGCCAGAGCACGGCGCAGGCGGACCGCCTCCTCGGTCGGGGCCACCGCATCCACCCGCCGACCCACCTCGCTGTAGCGGACGCCGAGGTTGTTGAGCGCCATGGCCAGGTCGGGCACAAAGGCGGGGTTGTCCTGCGCCAGAGCACGGCGCAGGCGGACCGCCTCCTCGGTCGGGGCCACCGCATCCACCCGACGACCCACCTCGCTGTAGCGGTTGCCGAGGTTGTTGAGCGCGCTGGCCAGGTTGGGCACAAAGGCGGGGTTGTCCTGCGCCAGAGCACGGCAAAGGCCGGACGCCTCCTCGGCCGGAGCCACCGCATCCACCCGCCGACCCACCTCGCTGTAGGACGCGCCGAGGTTGTTGAGCGCGCTGGCCAGGTCGGGCACAAAGGCGGGGTTGTCCTGCGCCAGAGCACGATAAAGGCCGGACGCCTCCTCGGTCGGGGCCACCGCATCCACCCGCCGACCCACCTCGCTGTAGGACGCGCCGAGGTTGTTGAGCGCCATGGCCAGGTCGGGCACAAAGGCGGGGTTGTCCTGCGCCAGAGCACGGCGCAGGCGGACCGCCTCCTCGGTCGGGGCCACCGCATCCACCCGCCGACCCACCTCGCTGTAGCGGTTGCCGAGGTTGTTGAGCGCGCTGGCCAGGTCGGGCACAAAGGCGGGGTTGTCCTGCGCCAGAGCACGGTAAAGGCCGGACGCCTCCTCGGCCGGAGCCACCGCATCCACCCGCCGACCCACCTCGCTGTAGGACGCGCCGAGGTTGTTGAGCGCCATGGCCAGGTCCGGCACAAAGGCGGGGTTGTCCTGCGCCAGAGCACGATAAAGGCCGGACGCCTCCTCGGCCGAGGCCACCGCATCCACCCGACGACCCACCTCGCTGTAGCGGTTGCCGAGGTTGTTGAGCGCCATGGCCAGGTCCGGCACAAAGGCGGGGTTGTCCTGCGCCAGAGCACGATAAAGGCCGGACGCCTCCTCGGCCGGAGCCACCGCATCCACCCGCCGACCCACCTCGCTGTAGCGGACGCCGAGGTTGTTGAGCGCCATGGCCAGGTCGGGCACAAAGGCGGGGTTGTCCTGCGCCAGAGCACGGTAAAGGCCGGACGCCTCCTCGGCCGGGGCCACCGCCTCCACCCGCCGACCCCAGTACCGGAATCGTTCGGCCATCGACAGCGCTGCCGACGCTACGTCAGGCTGCAAGGCAGGGATTTCCTCCGACAGTGTTCTCAACATTTCCAAGCCGCCCGGTCCGGCGTCCGCCACGTGACGCCACGCATAGCGCCACAGATACGCCGGCGCTTCAGCAGGGACCCCACCGCTGAGGAGCGCGCGATATCGAGTCAGCAGAGCCTGAGCGACTGCAAGCGCCTGCGGGTTGAAGGGCTGTGCCGGTGAACCGCCGTAAGGGTGACGGAGATGGTCGGCGAGGCTCTGATGTGCCATGCGGTAGACCGCGACGCCGGCCTCGCCGTCCTGCACGATGTGACGACCGAGCTGGTCCAAGACCCAGGTGAGGTCCTCACGCGTGACCTCGGTGCCGTCCAGCATCAGGGCGTTGGCGACATGGAGCCATTCGTCCTCGGGAAAACCGGCCCCATACCCCCAGGTCAGGGCCCGCAAGAACGTCCTGGCAAGGTCTGTTGACGGCAGTCCCCGCACTGCCTGTCCGTGCGGGGCGGGGGCAACGTTGGCCAGGTCCGTGTCGATCGCGTCCTCGATAGAGCCGCTGATCTTGTCCTGCCATCCTGCCGCAGTTGTGTCCAACGGGGCCGCGGTGAGCTGGTCCGCGACCAGCCGGGCGAGCAGGAAGTTCTGTTGCGCTCCGGCCTTGACCGCCCCTGCGAGGTGGGCCGCAACAACCGCCGCATCCATCCGCGGGTCAACGGCCTCCAGTCGCAGCCGCACGTAGTCGGCCAGGTCCGCCCTGCCTTGCTGCTCGAGGGCGGGATCGTCGAGATCCATATCCGCCCCTTCGGGCGCCAGCGTCGAGACCAGTGAAGGGCGGCTGTCCCCACGCTGTCGCTCACGGGTGGACACGATCACCACGGCATGGAGGGCCAGCCGTGTCAGCAGTTCATCGGCGATCGTGAAGGCCTCACCGCGTGCCTCATCCAATCCGTCGACTACGACGACGGGCGGCTCTGCTCCGTCTTCGACCGCACGCTGTACCTGGCCCACCAGTTCACTGGCATTGCGCCGCATCTCTTGTGGCGTGAGTACATTTCGCTGCACCAGTTGCCCGGCCAGCAGGTCGGCCGCCAGATCCGCCGTCAAACCCCGGGCGTGCACATGCGCGTGAACCGAGCGCTCACGGGGCAGCACGTGGCTCGACGCCCGGCCCTCATCCAGCAGTCGGCGCCGCTCCTCCGGATTGGACAGGCTGACGACGCGCCCCACGATCGCCGACTTGCCCGTTCCCGCCGATCCGGTCACCACGTGCAGACCCGGCCGACGTCCATGTACCCAGCCGACAACCTGGTTCACCTGACCGGTCCGCCCCGTGAACCACGATCTCTCGTCCACGGAAGCACCACCGCGTGCGGCCAAAAGCAAGTGCTCAACCACCTGTTCCGGGGCCCCTGGCCGGTACAGCGGATTCGGGACCATCCACCAGGCACTGCCTCGGCTTTGAAAATCAGGCGACTGAATGCCGCTTTCCCACTCCTTCAACACGGCGTCGCACAGGTCATCCCCGCGCACATACTCGTTGTGAGGCGACCACCGGACCCTCAGCTCTGGTGCGTCCGGCCCATCCGCAAGGATCTTCCGCAGGAGTTTGCCGAAGAGTCCGTCCCGCGCCGTCTCCACCGACAGGCAAGAACTCAGCACCCCAACCCACACCTGACCGGACGGCTGGGTCTGCCGCATGATCTGCGTCGCGAGGTCGCCCGCTGGGATCGCTTCTCCGGAGAAGCACGTATCGAAGACGAACAGCACCTGGTTGGCCCCCGAAAGGGCGCAGGGTCCGACGACGTCACTGACTGCGAAACCGTCGTCCGCGTCCGCCCCACTGTCCGTCACCGGAAGCCGAAGGCCGCTGGCCGAAGAGAACCCATGGCCACTCCACACCACCACCAAGGGGCCGCCGTCCGGCATGGAGCGCTTGAGCGCCTTGAGGAAGTCCCGCAGTTCCGACTCCGCGGGGTTGATCAGCGGCTCCCCTGAGAGGAAGTCGCCCAGCACCTGACGCAAGGCCAGGACATCATCGACCGCATGGGCCAACTTCCTGTGAGCCTGCACCGTGTAGTCGCCCGCACCCACGCCGACGAACCGTCCCCCGTACACGATCTGGAACCTCCAGCGGATGACAAGTCCCCCTGCACACACCGCCCAGTGCGCGCATCGTCAGTATCCACCTCGATATCACTCAGTGTGGGCGATTCGTGACGACTGGGGATCAGGCCAGCTCCGTTGTGAGTCCTTGTACGACCCCTCGAAGCGCTTCCACCTGCTCCTTGAGGAAGCCGCACTCCGGGCTCGCATCTGTCCGCCGTCCGTCCTGGCCGCGCAGCTCGACCGGCTGTCCGGCGCCGTGGGCCTGGACACCGTCGAGTTGGGGATCATCCCGTTCACGGCGGCCCTCAAGCTTCCGCCCGCCACCGCCTTCTGGATGTACGACGAGCCGCGTGATCCTCGAGACCTGGCACTCCGAGCTGTCGATCGAGGACGAGCCCAGCGTGAATACATACTTGCGGACCTGGAACACCCTGCGGGAGTCCGCCGTGTACGGCGCTGAGGCGCACCAGGTGATCAGTACGGCCCGCCAGGAGCTTGGTGCGGCCTGACGGCGCCCTTAGTCAGTCGAGTCGACAGGGACGTCACCTGTGATGGAAGGCTTTTCTGCGACAAAGGAGCCCATGCCCGGGGTTGTGATGATCAGGCCGTCCTCCCGGAGGGCTGCGGTCACCTTGCGGACAGTCGTTCGCGCCACGCCGAACTCCTGCTCCAGCCGCACTTCGGAGATCAATGTTCGGGGCGGGTACTCGCCGCTCGCGATCCTCGTCCGGAGCACGTCGGCGATCTGGACCCACTTGGGCCTGGTGGGGTCAAACTCAATCACGGCAGGACCGTACACAGCGGCGGAGATTCGAACATAGAGGGCTGCCGGTGCACCTAGGTGTAGACAGGTGCACCGGGTGTCGCTACTGTCAGGCGAGATGGAAAACCCCGGCGAGGTGGCTAGACCTCCCGGGGCATGGCCAACGCTGAAAGAGGAGCGCCGACAGTGCTCGACCCTATCCGCCGTATCGCCCTGCGGCTCCGGCTTCTGTTCACTCCCGGCACGGGCAGGCGGCGGGCCGGTGTCCCCCTACACGTCGCGCCGACACCCGCCAGCTGGGCGGAGACGCCCCCGACCCCCCTCCCCACGCACCGGTCCCCATACGGGCTCGACGAGGTATTCGACGGCGCCCGAACCGTCGCTGTGCGCCCCTACCTCGCCGCCCATGAGCAGCGGCTGCGGCGGCGGGAGTTGGCGATGGCGGCGATCGGGTTGGACATGCCCGGGTCGTGCTGGATTCATGGGGTGGAGGTCGCCTGATGGGGGGCGAAACGCCGGGTGAGGTGCGGTTGTTGCCGTGGGTCGGGGGTGAGGGCAAGGCCTGTTATCTGGTGACCGACGGCGGAGGTGGGCCGGTGTCGCGGGTGGCTGATGCCGCGGAGGCCATTCAGCTCGGGATGGGGCGTGAGCTGCTTGCTCATGCGGGGGAGATGTTGGCGGAGGCTGCTCCGGGTGGTGAACTCCAGTTTCTGGCCGAGCGGTTGAGTGAAGCCCTCAGCGACGCGCTTCGGGTTGCCGAGAGTCGGGGGCAGCGGCTGACGCGACGGCTCGGCTGACGACGCGGGGCCACTCGCCGGGTGGTGACCACGGACGCCTCAGGGGTGCGGATGCAGGGGCGTCCGGTACGTGTCACGCTGGCCGTAGCGCCGCGCCTGGACCTCCCTTGCAGCCGTTGCACCCGTTGCACCCGTTGCATCCGTCATCTGCAGTGAAGAGACGAAACGGAGTACGGCCATGGGCGAGATTCTGGTCAGTACGACCACCAGCGGTGCTCAGTTCCAACCGTCCGTCGACTCGGTCTTCGGCACGCAGTACGTGGCCATGTGGGCGGACGAGAGCAATGCCGGTATCAAGGGGCAGAACCTGGGCATGACCGGGGCCAAACTCGGCGCGGAGTTCCAGGTGAGCGCGGCTACGCCGCCCGGCGGCAACACCAATCGGCAGTGGCCGACGATCGAGTCCGCGGGGTTCTCCTCGTTCGCGGTGTGGAGGGAGGATGCCTTCAATCCTCCGCCCGGCCCGCAGCTGAAACTGAGGCGATTCGTCGGCGGGCAGCCGTCGGGGTCCGAGGTCCAGGTCAACGGCTCCGACATCGACCCCAAGACCCGACCGTCCGTCACGAACATGATCGACGGCGGCTGCCTCGTCACCTGGGCCGGTTCCCGCGCGGACCAGCGGATCCGTGCCCAGCGGTTCACCTCCGAAGGCATCAAGGCCGGGCCGGAGTTCACGGTCAACACCACCGAGGGGTTCCATGTGAACCCGGCCGTGACGGTTCTCGCGAACGGGAACTACGCCATCGCCTGGACGACCGACCCCTCGTCGGTCGGAGGAGGCCGGCTCACCTTCCGGGTCTTCGACTTCGAGGGAATTCCGCAGGGCGGCGAGATCCAGCCCAACGCCTCCGGATTCAAGGGGGACAACGCGATCACGCTGCTCGACAACGGACGGTTCGTCGTCGCGCACATCGACGGCATCGGGCCCAGCGACATCGGTGTCCCGCAGACGACCGTGGAGGCCAGCATCTACGACCCCGGCAGCGGTGGCGTCGAGATCACCAGCGTGACCGCGGGCCAGCCGCGGGACTTCAACCGGTCCAGCCCGGCCCTCACCCCTCTGCCGGGTGGGCGCTTCCTCCTCGCCTGGGTGGAGAAGAGCGCGACCACCTTCGACACCGTCCCCAAAGTCATGGCGAAGATGTGCTCCGACACCGCGCTCTCCCTCAGCGACAAGGTGCAGGTCAGTACGGCTACGGCCGGCGATCGCCTCCAGGTCTGCGCCGCGTCGGCCTTCGGCGACGGAGCCGAGTCCGTCTTCCTCGCCTGGGCGGACGACGGCGGCACGTCGGACTTCGCCGTACGGGGGCGGGCGTTCACCGTCACCTCCACGGGGCAGTTGGTGGCTGCCTAACCGAGTCGCCCTGGGGCCTCGGCCCCAGGGCCGCGTCCACGGCGCCTGCCGCCCTGGAGACCGACGGAAAAGAGCCTGTGGCCGGTACCGGCCACAGGCACACTGCGTTCATGCAGCTCCCCGCACCGGCCGTCGCCGCCACCGTCCTGATCGAAGTCGTCAGGATCTCCGGCCTGCCGAGGCGGCGGGGCGACCCCTACCCCGGTGCGGTCGTCGCCCACTGGGCCGAGGGCGAGGCCGCCGACATACTGGCCCTGATCGGGACCCTGCCCGGCAGCGCACAGCATCGCTGCGGCTTCTCGCCGGGATGGGGCATCCGGGCGTACGACGCCGCGCTCGACCTGGCGTTGTTCGAGGCGGCGTTCTGCTTCACCTGCCATGAGGTGCGGATGCAGGGGACGGCTGTGTCGCCCGCGCCGGCCACGCAGTTCTTCGACGCGGACGCAGGGCAGGCTCAGGCTCTCCTGGCCCGCTTTCGCGGGGCGGCCCTGTAGCCGGACTCGGTAACCGGGCGCGGGGCGCCGAGCGCGACGGCCAAGGCCACCGGGGACTACGTCGACGTGCGCTGAGCCGACGGGACGCACCGACAACCACAACACGGCGGCGCCCGGCCTCGGAAGAGGCCGGGCGCCGCTGAGGTTCAAGCTCTCTCGCGTCGCGTCACGAAGCCGCGCGGCTCGCGCTCTCGCGTCGCGTCACGAAGCCGTGCGGTTCGCGCCCTTGCGTCGCGTCACCACGAAGATCACGCCACCCGCGGCGACGAGGCCCGCCGCGCCGATCGCGATCGGGATGGCGTTGCCGCCGCCCGTCTCGGCGAGGTCGCCGGGCTCACCGCCGTTGGGGGTGGGGACCGCCGGGGCGGAGTCGGAGGGCGAGGGGGACTCGGCCTTCGGGGTGTCGTCGCCAGGGGGGTTCTCGTCGGCCGGCGGGTTCTCGTCCGCCGGCGGCTGCTCCTCGGCGGGCGGCTGCTCCTCAGCCGGGGGCTGCTCCTCGGCGGGCGGCTGGTCGTCGGCCGGGGGCTGCTCCTCCGCCGGGGGGTTCTCCTCGGCCGGCGGCTGCTCCGTCGTGCAGTCCTTCGTGCCGCCGTTCCAGGCCGCGATCAGCTTGTCCTTGATGACCGGGCGGTCGGGGCCCTTGGGGACGTCGCCGTGCTCGAAGCCGTCCTTCGCGTCGAGCTTGCCGTCGAACTTCACCTTCCCCCGGTAGAGGTCGACCTGGCCGTAGCAGCCCGCGTCGGGGACCGCGATGTCCAGGGAGTCCGTCCCGCCCTGCTTGACCGTCACCGTGTCGAAGTCGACGAAGACCTGCTCGCCGGAGGTGCCGAACGTCGGGCCGTGGGCGAGGTAGGACGCGAGGGAGACCGTGCAGGTCGTGGCGTCGGAGGCGGCACGGACCTTGATGTGGACCTTGCCGTCCTCGGTGGGCTTGAGGTTCTGGTCGTCGAGCTTGACCCAGTCGGCGAACTTCACGCCGTCCAGCGAGAACTCGCAGCGGTCGGTCTCGGTGGGCGTGCCCGCACCCTGGCCGGGGGCGTAGCTCTTCTTGCCCCAACCATCACCGCCGGGCGTGTCGGTGGCGAAGGCCGGACCGGACACGGCCGCGCTCAGCGCGAGAGCGGCGATGCCCGTCCCCATCAGGCGGCTCACGATGACACGTCTCGCTATGGACATGCAGATCCCATTCTCGAACTCGGAACGTACGAGACCCGGGGCGCGGCGGCAGGACGGCAGCACGCAGCCACGTCGGTCCGGGCCGCGCCAGGGTGTGAGTAGTCAAAGAAAACACCGGGCTCAGGGGTCACTTGAGCCACAGAGTCTGCACATCGTTTACCAAGGAGTAGGGGCTGTCAACCTCGGGAAACACCCGTCCGTCGGCCTTGTTCGGCAGCCCGTCGGGAACATCTGCGCCACACGCACTGCACATTTGGGGCACAAGGGGAATTGGCTCCTCCGGGAGCCCACGGAGACCTCAACGGCGCCCCAACGCCGGGTCGCCGAACCGCAAAGGGTTCACCAACCCACCTCCGCGCACAGGGCGGCCCATATGAGGCGGATTTGACAATCGCGCGCCCTGCTCTCGAATCTACCGTCATGACATTCGTTTTCATTATCGGCGTCAAGGGTGCCGCCGGGAGCGAGCGGGGTGACGGTCCATGCGCGTGGCCTTCGTAGGCAAGGGCGGCAGTGGCAAGACGACGCTCTCCGCACTGTTCGCCCGGCACCTCGCCCGCTCGGGCGCGCCGCTCGTGGCGATCGACGGTGACATCAACCAGCACCTGGCGCACGCGCTCGGCCTCGACGAGGACGACGACTTCGGCGCGCCGCCGCTGAGTTCGCGCACCGGCGAGATCAAGGACCTGCTGCGCGGCACGAACCCGCGGATCGTCTCCCGCGAGGCCATGGTCAAGACGACCCCGCCGGGCCGGGGTTCGCGGCTGCTGCGGCTGCTCGGGGACGACGACATCCACGGCCGGCACGTCGAGCGCGTGGACGGGGTGCCGCTCATGGTCACCGGCGCCTTCGACGAGAGCGACCTCGGCGTGGCCTGCTACCACTCCAAGCTCGGCGCGGTGGAGCTGTACCTCAACCATCTCGTCGACGGGCCCGGCGAGTACGTCGTCGTCGACATGACCGCCGGCGCGGACGCTTTCGCCTCCGGGCTCTTCACCCGGTTCGACATGACCTTCCTGGTCGCCGAGCCGACGCGGAAGAGCGTGTCCGTGTACCGGCAGTACCGGGAGCACGCCGCCGAGTTCGGCATCCCGATCGCCGTCGTCGGCAACAAGGTCACCGGCGAGGACGACCTGCTCTTCCTCAAGGAGCACGTGGGCGACGACCTGCTGGCGTACTGCGTGCAGTCGTCGTACGTCCGCGCGCAGGAACAGGGTCGGGAGCAGGGCGAGTTGGAGGCGCACAACCTGCACGTACTGACACAGCTCAAGGCCGCCGTCGACGCCCGTACGAAGGACTGGGCCACCTTCCAGCGCCACGCCGTCGAGTTCCACCTCCGCAACGCCACCGCCTGGGCCAACGACGCCACCGGGCACGACCTGGCCGCCCAGGTGGACCCCGGGTTCCGCCACGGCCCGCAGGCACTGGCCGCCGCCGGGTCCGCAGCCACCCTGCCCTCCGCCGCCGGGTCCGCCTCCCCCTCCGCGGTCTCCTTCTGATCAGAACAGGAACACCCAAAGCCCCGACCCTCACCTCGGTCCCACCTTCCCGACGGGCCATAACCGGCCATCGAGCGCCCCCTCCGCACCCCTCCCGCGAAGGGGGCGCTCGGTTCGATACGCCGGAGCTTGGGGGGCGCACAGGGGCGCACAGGAGCGCATTGCCGGGCGTACGGCTGCATGGGCGGTCGGGGTGGGGGCGTCCGTGTGTGCGGCTTCGGGGTGTTCGTGCGGGTGGCTTCGTCCCGATCACGCCCGATCCGGCCCGGTCTTGTGTGGCTCGTGCGCGGCGGCGGCGTGTCTGGTGGGTGCTTGGTGCGTGCCGGTCCGCGCGCCACGGCGTGCGGCCGTGTGATTTGCGCCGTCACGAGTTGGGCCGCTTGCGATCACACAAGGTGAATAATGGGGCCTGAGGGCGTCTCAGCGACAGAGAGGGTCGCCGTGGGGACCGACAGGGACAGTGCCGTTTCCCGTCAGCGCTTCGACGTGGCCGATGCCGCGCCGTTGCTGATCGACGCGGACGGGTTCGTGACGAGCTGGACCCAGGACGCGGAGCGCCTCTTCGGGTATCCGGCGGCCGAGATCCTGGGCCGCAGTGTCTGCACGCTCCTGGTCGACGAGGACGGCGACCGCATCGGCTCACTGACCGAGTCCCATCGCCTCCTCGGGAGCTGGTCCGGCATCCTCACCGCCCGCCACCGCGACGGTCACCGCGTCAGGGTGATGGTCCGCGTCGTCCCGACGCGGGAGGCGACCGCGGCGGCCGCCTCGGCCGATCCCGACCGTTCGGCCGACGCGACGACCTCGCCGTCGGCCCCCGGCGCCTGG